>DAOUEK010000078.1:0-41893 GCA_034430425.1 Anaerolineales bacterium
TCCCCAGGCTCGTGCACTTTATCTCTTTCCAACCAAGGCCCTCTCCCAAGACCAGGCCGCCACACTCGGTGATTTCCTTGGCGCACTCAACGCGACGGATTCGCTGCCAGTGCGCACCTACGATGGAGATACACCCCAAAACGCTCGCCGACACATTCGTGATGAAGCCCGCATACTGATCACCAACCCGGATATGCTCCACACCGGCATCCTGCCTCACCATCCGCGCTGGTCCGAATTGCTCAAGAATCTCCATTGGATCGTATTGGACGAACTGCATACGTACCGCGGTGTTTTTGGTTCCAATGTTGCCAATTTGATTCGGCGGCTGCGCCGAATTTGTCGTTTCTATGGCGCCGAACCACGCTTCATCCTAACATCCGCCACCATAGCCAATCCCAAGGAGCTCGCTGAACGCCTGATCGAAGCACCGGTTCATCTCGTGCCGCCGGACTTGGACGGATCGCCGCGCGCCGAGAAACACATTATTCTATACAATCCGCCGGTCATTGATCCGGCGCTGGGCATTCGACGCGCATACACACTCGAAACCACACGCATCGCCGAACGGTTTTTCCAATCAGGTGTACAAACCGTTGTCTTCGCCCGCTCCCGTCGCACGACCGAAGTCCTGCTGGGCTATGTGCGTGACGCATACGAGAAACTTGGCGGAGATCCAAAATCCATTCGCGGCTATCGGGGCGGCTACTTGCCGCTTGAACGTCGAGAGATCGAACACGGGTTACGTGAGGCAAATGTTTTAGGTGTGGTGGCGACCAACGCTCTCGAACTCGGTGTGGATATCGGCCAGATGGGTGCGGCAGTAATCGCCGGCTATCCAGGAACCATCGCCAGCTTATGGCAGCAGTCCGGTCGCGCCGGACGACGGAGTGAAACCTCCGCAGCTGTGCTCGTCGCTTCAGCATCCCCACTGGATCAATTCGTGGCTGCACATCCGCGCTATATCTTTGAACGTTCTCCCGAGATGGGTCTGATCAACCCCGATAATCTTGCCATTCTCTTGCGTCACTTACGCTGCGCAGCTTTTGAACTACCCTTCGAGCAGAATGAGCCCTTTGGCTCGTTCGAAGACATGGCGAACCTGCTGACGTTTCTGGAAGAGGAAGGCGTGCTGCATCACTCGGCAGAGACCTATCACTGGGTGGCCGAAGGCTATCCAGCCGAAGAAGTCTCCCTTCGTGCCAGCAGCGATGAACCAATCGTCATTCAGCGTGTCGGTGAAGGGCGTCCAGTGGTTATCGGCCAGGTCGATCGGGAAACTGCACCCATGCTCCTGCACGAAGGCGCCGTTTACACCCATGAAGGTCGCACGCATTTGGTCACGCAACTGGATTGGGATAAAGGCCTCGCCGCCGTGGAAGCCACGGAAGTGGATTATTACACAGACGCATCCGAAACCGCCGACCTGGATGTGTTGGAAGTCTACGATGCGGACGAAACCAGCCATGCACGCCGCGCCCATGGTTGGGTGCAGATCACGGCGCAAGCGACCTCGTTCCGCAAGGTCAAGCGCTACACACACGAAACCCTGGGGTATGGGGAGATAGATTTGCCCCCGCGCCAATTTGAAACCAGTGCTTACTGGATGTGGATTGCACCCGATACTGTCGAACGCCTTGAGGCCGACGGCGTTTTATTGGCACCTGTGGATTATGGCCCCAGCTGGCCGCAGGCAAGAAAAGCTGCCCTTTCCCGCGACCAACACCTCTGCCGGCAGTGCGGCGCACCGGAGCGTGAGGGGAGATCGCACGATGTGCACCATATCCGGCCGTTTCGGGATTTTGGCTACATACCGGGAGAGAACCATGCCGACCGTCAGGCCAATCACATCGACAACCTGATTACCCTCTGCCCGGCATGTCACCACCGGGCAGAGTCGGCTCGCGGAGCTCGCAGCGCTCTTAGTGGTCTGCGCTATACATTGGGCAACATCGCACCGCTTTACCTGATGTGCGACCCGCGTGATCTGGGCACACTTGGCGAGAGCCGATCCAAGCACACGAAAAGCCCAACGATCACGATTTACGACCGCATCCCGGAGGGTCTGGGCCTTTCGGAGAGATTGTATGCAAGGCATTACGAGTTGCTGGACGCGGCGCTTGATCTCGTACGATCATGCCGCTGCGAGGATGGCTGCCCGGCCTGCGTTGGACCACTGGGACCCGGCGGAATGGAGATCAAACAGCTTACGGCTCAACTGCTCGAAGCGCTGCTGGCGTGATTTTTATTGCCGGATTTCTTCTGTCAACGCGCTGCGCGGGAACAATGCAATCTACTCGAATTCCGCCTCATGAAATCATAGAATCTGCTTCTTTTACCGCGAAGATGATCCAGGGCTTACAATAGGAATACATGCTGGAAGAGAATCACCTGCTCGGTGAACGGCTCGGAAAGAGAGCGAATTAATACGCGGTAAAATCCCCAGCGAGGTAGAGCCACATGTCGAATCAAACTCATCAGAGGAAGCGCAATCTTAGCGGCGATCATCGCCCCAAGCGTCGGCCGGACTGGATCAGAGTGCGCGCTCCATCTGGAGAGACCTACGAGCAATTGCGCGTTATGATGCGCAGCAAAGCGCTTCACACGGTTTGTGAAGAGGCCATGTGCCCCAATATCGGCGAATGCTGGGGTGCAGGCACCGCCACGTTCCTCATGATGGGGGATACCTGCACTCGTTCGTGTGGTTTTTGCGATATTAAAACAGGGCGACCAGCGCCACTTGATTGGGACGAACCCGAGCGCGTGGCGCGCGCTGTGCAATCCATGAACCTAAAACACGTCGTCATCACCAGCGTCAACCGCGACGAGCGTCCGGATGGCGGAGCTCCTATCTTTGCCATGGTTATCCAGCGAATTCGCGAACTTCAACCCGGCTGCTCGATCGAGGTGCTGATCCCGGATTTCAAAGGGTCGATCGATGCACTGCGCATTGTCATGGACGCCCGACCGGAAATTCTCAACCATAATGTGGAAACGGTTCCGCGCCTTTTCCGGAAGGTCCAACCCCAGGATCGTTACGAGTGGGCGCAAGCTACGTTGAGCAACGCCAAGAAACTCGACCCCGAAGTCCTCACCAAATCGGGCGTCATGGTAGGCCTCGGGGAGACTTCGGAAGAAGTCAGAGGCGTGATGCGCGACATGCGCGATTGGAATGTGGATATCCTCACCATCGGGCAGTATCTCCAACCTTCCAAGAATCACTTGCCCATAGAGCGGTACTATACTCCCGATGAGTTCGAGGACTTTAGAACCTACGGATATGAAATTTGCTTCAAGTGGGTTGAGAGCGGTCCGCTGGTGCGTTCGTCGTATCATGCAGAAGAGCAAGTGCGAAAATTGAGCCTCATCCACCGCAGCTTGCGCGGGGAAACGATGTAACGTCTTTAAAGGGTTCTCTCCACACGACATCCCCAAAACATGAGCAGTACCTCCGCTTCATAGAAAAACAAGAAAAAATAATGGAAAATGAGGTTTCAGCCGAGATGATGAAGCCCTGGTTCGTATTTAATAGATAATCACAAATTATTGCCGACATCCATTATAATCGCACATTACTTCTCAGGGGTGATTCATCCATTGAAAGGAGAGGCATTATGAGAATCATGGTAATGAGAAATTGGGAAAGACCGATACGGATCGCCGTAATTATGGTTATGGCGCTGACGTTGCTCAGTCCGCTTGGTTCGGTGGTTTTCGCGGATGATGGCACGGAAGGCGATCCACCCGTAACGGAAGAAAGTGGACCACCTCCAGACGAGGAATCCGAAGGGGAGCCCTCGGCCCCAGCGGATACGCCGCCCGTCGAAGATGCGGAACCGGTCGCCGACGAAGCAGCCTTCGAAGAAGATGCGGAACCCGCAGCTGACGACGTAGCCATTGAAGATGAGGCTTGTCCAGTGGAGGAAGTGGACGCAGCCGCAGAAGCTTCGGATGCAGATGAGTCCTCAACCGTAATCGACCCTTATTTTTATTACAGCGGAACGGAATACAACTACACATCAATCCAGGATGCGATTGATTATCTCAGCACAAATGGCTGGACGCCGGATGGCGGATTGATCATCGTTGAGGATGGCACCTTCACGGAAAACGTCACAATCGACGGCAATGCATGGAACGGAGGAGCAGATACACCCACCGAACTCATCCTGCAGAGCGAAAACGGCAGTGGCGCAACCATAATCGATGGAACTGTAATCATCCAAAACATGCTGGATTTCATTCTCAACGGTTTTGATGTCACGGAAGGTGTAGAGGCCATCAATAATACGGGCTCCCTAACCATCGAAGATGTCGTAGCGACAAGTTCGAATGGTGACGCGATCGCAGTTGAGAACCATACCGGCGATGTGGAGATTACCAATGTCAACGCGAGCAACGCATCCAACGGCACGGTAGGCGATAATATCGGCAACGGCATATTTGTCGATGTAAACGCCGGAGGTTCGATCTCACTTACCAACGTAACGGCGAACAACAATGAGGAATCGGGAGCGCTTCTCGTTTTCGACGGTGATGATGAAAATAATGTGATTACTGTTGCGGACAGCACCTTCAAGCTGAACGATCAATTCGGCGTCTGGGCGCAGCCCGAAGACGGAACCGTTACCTTTTCCTGCGTCAAGGCTGCCGCCAACGAATTGGACGCCGTAATGGTTCCGGTCGGCGAAGAGGTGATCTGGATCAAGTGCGAACCGAAAGAAGACAAAGAAGAAGAATACGAAGACTGCAAAATCGATGATGAAGCAGGCAAGTATGTAAATGTCGGTGATGGAATGATGGTTGAATTCCCGCCGATCGATCCCATTGTAGATGAAGACGCTTCATATGCCAGTTATTTAGTGATAGATAAACCGAAGCAATTGCCCGCTAATTTACCCGAGGGCGATACCTTCATGGTGGGTATTGACATCATTTTTTACAACGCCGAGATCCCCGAAGGCGAGACGATTAAAATCGAATTCTTCATCGCCGGGTATCAATGGGAAGAGACTTTTGCCGTACTTTGGTTCGATGTAGATGCTGCAGAATGGGTAGAAATTCCATTCACGAAGGAACCTCATGAGCGAATCCCGGGCGGAAAAATTGTTGCCGAATGGGATCAGCCGGGTACCTTCGTTCTTGTACTTCGCAACGAGGTCGTATCTGACTCATAACCCCGGGAACCTACCCACAAAAAAAGAAAACCAGAAGAAAACACCCCGATGTGCCGGGGTGTTTTTTTGTGTTCCGCCAGCCTGCTTTCGTACGGTTTTTATCGCGGTTGCGATGATTACAAGTAAGCTCGCTCAGAATCCGTTAGCAGACGTTTATGTCTCGCTGTTGATTGCCACGAGATACATCCTATCTCCCACTGGCTGACGCTATAAATCTTGCGCCGGCTCAATTGCCATTGTTAACAGCGATATCGCTCACCAGGATGGTATCTTTGGCTGTAATGCGTGAGTTTGTTCGTATATACTCGGAATGGTTTAGACCGCTGTACTAAATGATCATGACATTTGCAGCTTGTGGCCCCTTTGGACCTTCTTCGATGGAGAATTCAACTTGCTGTCCTTGCATAAGTGTCTTGAAACCTTCGGCTTGGATGGCGCTATAGTGGACAAAAACGTCCGGCGCATCTTCGCGCTCGATAAAGCCCCAGCCCTTTTCGCTGTTGAACCACTTAACCGTGCCGATGATGCGGTCTTCCATGAGTATGATCTCCTTTCGACAAGTGGTTTAAGGCAAGGCGCTATGTTCGTTCGTCGACGGTCGTATTCAGCACGGCTGAAGGCAAAGCCTTAGGTTGACACACGATTGGGAAAACCATCGGCGGCCTGAACGACGTAGAGTCAGAACTTTCGTGCATCCTGCTAAAAATTATCCTATCAGTAGTGGATAGCAATGTATAGTCAACTCTGGTAAGGGGTCAATACGGAGAAATTGAATCATGTCTGTAACCATGACTCAGATCCGATCTCGGACAATCGATCAAAGTGATTTCAAGAGAACTTGTCGACTGCTTCGCAGACGACTGCTGATCATTTCGGAGATCTTGCACATGACGTAGAATCCTGACTTGGGTTCCATTTCCAGGATTTCCAAGAGTTTTTTTCCTGGAATAGCAAACAATCGGCAATCGGTTTCACATCGTGCAGACGCTGTAAAGTGATAGGGAGAGACAATACCAGACCAGCCAAAACTCTGATGCGCTTGATTGATCACCGATACTGTCAAGCTCTCAGGACGTGAGGTCAGGTGAACGCGAATCGTTACTTTCCCCTCCAGTAGAACGTAAATATGTTCTGCGCGAGTGCCTTCCCGAAAAATCAACTCTCCTTGCGTAAAATGCTTCTCCTCTGCAATCGCTGCGATTCTGGCACGCTGCTCGTTTGAAATCTGCTCAAACAGTGCAACTTGACTGAGTTCTTCTGCATTCGCCATTATGATCCTCCCAAACATCCATATCCCAGATGTATATTGACTATACGGCGGAATTTAAAAATGTGAAGTGTCCTGCTCGTCACCGCCACGATGACCGAAAATACCATCTCGGCATCGAATGCCCGCAGTGTTTCTCATGGCTTAGCAAGGAATTATGAATTTACGCTACAATTGTAGATAGGTTTACAGAGAAAAGCGATATACTTGACATACGAATTTTACCTGTCGGCGAATACCAATCGAATTGTTACCTTCTGACAGACTCGACCCATCACAGCGCGCTACTCATTGACCCCGGAGATCAAGCGGAAAAAATCGTTCGCTGGGTGGACACGATCAAAGTACAAGGAATCTTGATCACCCACGGGCACAGCGATCATGTCGGAGCTTTGGAAGATATTTGTCGGGTATTTGACGCATCTGTATATATTCATCCGGCGGATGCGGAAATATTTAAACTGGAAGCGGATTTCGCCATCCACGATGGAGCGCGAATCGATTTGGGCAGCGAATACATCGAATTCGTCCACATCCCTGGTCATACACCGGGAAGCGTAGGATTCAAACTCATCGAATCTGAGACTTTCAAACGCGCTATCGTGGGGGATGCGATCTTCCCGGGAGGACTCGGTCATACGGCGTCTCCAGAAGCCTTTGCCACGTCAATTGCATCTCTGTCCGAGACCGTCTTTACCTGGCCAGATGAAGTAATCCTGTATCCGGGCCATGGAGATCCGACAACCGTTGGATTGGAGCGCGATGCCTTTGAAGCCTTCTGTTCGAAGCAAAATCCGCCTGAATTGTGCGACGATGTTACCTGGTCTTGATCGCCTGTTTCTGACATGGCATCCGGTCCGTTTGTTTATAAATAAATCTAAGAAAATGTGAATCCCCAAAAACCAGTGATTCGTCATGAAATTCGATGCAAGCATTCAAACTCATGACCTCGATCGATTGGCGATGCTGGTGCAGGCCGCGGAGGCGATTGGTTTTGACGCACTCTGGTTCTGCGAAACCCGACACGAAGAATGATGCTGGCCCAAACGACCTAGACCGATCCGGATGGGTACCGGCGCGTGCGGTATTATATGTCAAGTAATCATCACGAATGTACGATTGGCAGCATGAAGTTCGATGGATGGCACGGAATCGATACAGTACTCTTGGCCCTTGACAGCATCGTCGATCTACGGTTAATTGACATGGCGAATGAATACGAGTTTACATCTGAGGACCACATTGCTCGACCTGGGATGTTGAATTGAGAAAAATTTCTAAGCCGCCATCGGAGAATTGATATATGCCTTTGTCCCCTTTGAAGCCACGCCAAGTGCGTTGGGCGCGTTATTGGATGACTTTGGTGTTCATCGGTTTCATGATTTTTGTTATCGGTATCGAACCCGATCTTATTGGCATGAATCGCAGTGTAACTGTCGGATTCGTGCAGGTCGAGGTATGGCTCGTAGGCCTGGCAATATTGCTCGCCAGCGCATATGCCAGCGTGCGAGTTGTTCGTAACAACCGGCCCATGTCGCTGCGAGCGGATATCGGCGTGCGTTTGATCGCGACCGGATATGTCGTGGCGACAGCCGCTTCGCTTGCAGATTTTATCGGTCTGGGCGCACAGAAACTACCTTACGTCACTTTTGGCCCGATCCAGGTTATCGGACTGGCCACCGGCGTCACCTTAAGCTTGATCGGACTTCTGCTGTATTGGCCACGCGTTCCGAAATCAAAAGAGACCACTAAAGGTGAGCGTTTCCCCCGTTTACGCATTCTTTTTTCTCGCTGCAAAAAAGCCAAAAAGGACAAGAACGCGGAAGACATCCCTGTCTCGGATTGAAATCTTACCAGACTGAACGGTATCAGAACTCTTTTTGCAGTATTTCGCTTGAGTGACTGGGAAAACCTTGTCTCCTGGTTTTTTTGTAAAGGTGTGATTTGCCGCTACGGTCAACTGGCCCTACCCCACAATAATTAGGTTCAATCGATCGAGATTCTCCTGTAGAGCAAACATCTCCCGCTGCGTATATACCGTGTAGATTCGTTTCCTTGCGTCTATCTGTAGGAGGCTGCTTTCTCATCGGGTGGGCACCTTCAGCTATCAAACCCCGACCTGAAAGTGGAATATCTTCGATCCAATGAGATGACAGTATTTGATTGTTTGTAAATATAGTGTATCCCATATTATCGATTGAATGGGCTGTGTATCGCAGCGAGACAAACCAGGGCAACCAATCCCACTGCGAAAAACGCATTAATCTGCATGTTTTTCCAGGGTTTCGTGTCGATTACGCGATGCGATTGTTCCGGGGTTTGAACTCGCTCCCATTGCGGTCCGATGATCCATCCAACCAATATCCCCCCAAGAAGTCCCCCCACGTGCCCCCAATTATCGATCATGGCGGAAAATCCCAATACCAGATTCAAAAGCAAGACCATGCCAATGCGCGTTAATTGGCTCTTGGCAACCGATCCGAACAAATCGCGGTGCCGAAACAGAAACAACGCCAGTGCGCCGACTATCCCAAAAATCGCGCCAGACGCGCCGGCTGAGGGAGAAGGATTGAAGGCGAGACTGAAGGCAATGCCTGAAATTCCGCTCAGCAGATAGACAATGGTTGTTCTTTCTTTGCCGTAGAATGCTTCCACAGATGGCCCCACGGCATGGAGGGAATACATATTGACAAGGAGGTGTACCGCATCAACGTGTATAAAGATCGGAAAGATGAAACGCCAGATTTGTCCATTGGCAATGGCCTGATTGTCTTTTACACCAATCTGGCAAATCAGATCACTCAATCCGCATACGATCCCATCGCCAGAGATCATCGCGGTGAGCGCTTGGAACAGGAATATGATGACGGTGAAACCGATAAAGCCGTACGTAATCGGAAATCGTGTAACCAACTTGCGGATCTCAGCAACCGTGTTACGTGGGGCTGGTTCTACGGGAGGTTGATGATTCACAACTGCACTTGACGGGGTTTTACGCGGTGGTGCTCGGCTTGAATGATCGCCAGAATCGTTTCCACACATGCATCGAGCTCGCTATCTGCGTTGATGACCACATAATCAAACATTTCAACGCGTATCATTTCTTTCCGAGCTGTGGCAATACGCAGCTTTCTTCCTTCCGGCGTCTCGGTTTTTCGTGCTTCGAGTCGTTCCAGTAATTCTTTTTCGGTCCGGGTTGTGAGGAATATCAACAGCGCTTCGGGATACAGCTTTCGAATGGTTTCCGCTCCCTGCACATCGAGACGCATCACGACATCCTTTCCGCTCTGCATCGCTCCGCGGACCTGTCGTTTGGGGATGCCCTTATAATCATTGTAAACGATGGCGTATTCGATCAATTCATCCTGCTCGATCATCTCCGCAAATTCGTCGTGGCTGACGAAGAAATAATCCAGGCCATCAACTTCATCTGCGCGTTTCGGCCGTGTGGTGGCGGTGATGACAAAGTGAAAGGGCGTGCCGATTTCTTTCATGCGTTGGATCACCGAATCCTTGCCAACACCAGATGGTCCTGAAATGACGATCAAAAGAGGGATTTTTGCCTTTTCGAATAGCGGCTCGTCCATGCGTTGATAACTCCTGTAAGGGTCAGTATAATCGATTTGATGGATGCTGCGAGTCTTCCATCCTCTGGATTTCAAATATAGATGGATGGCTATTTCGGGGAGTATGTCGTGCCCACATATGACTATCTTTGCAGGGATTGTAAAAGACGGATTTCCGTTTATCAATCGTACGAGGAATACGGCCGCGTCTCCGTTCAGTGTCCTCAATGTGGAGGAACCAATCTCCATCGGATAATTAACCGAGTACGCTTTGCTCGCTCGGAAGACTCACGCCTTGATAATCTGACCGATCCGGGCCAGTGGGGGAATTTCGATGAAAACGATCCGCGCTCGATGGCACGCATGATGCGCAAGATGGGGGAGGAATTGGGCGAGGAGTTGCCCGGTGAATTCGATGAAGTTGTGGACCGGTTGGAAGCCGGTGAGAGTCCGGATGAGATCGAAAAAAACATGCCAGATCTGGATGTATAAACCGAGGTCTCGAGCGATTCGGCAGCGTTCGAATTCTCCCCCGTATATCCCTTATGAAGTGATATCTTGACGCCGGAAAACCAGCATCACCAAAGCAATCATACCCACGACCCAGAGCCCCACGACCACGATCGAAACTCCCAGGCTGACCTGTGTTGACAATATTGGGCGCATGTCCAGAGCGTGGTTGAAGCGGATCCATTCATTGATGTTTCCAATGTTAAACGAGGGTGCAAAGCGATAGAGTTCGGTAAGATCGGGATTGTTTAACAATTTACTCAATCCAAGGCATGCAAGCCATAAGTTCGGCTCAATGATCGAGATCAAGAAACCGATCAGGATGCCCCCCACGATCTTTCGCGTTATCAGTGCTGCAAAGGCAGCGAAGGAAACGACGATGAGTGTGGAAACGAATGCCAACCCCGCGCGAAGAGCATAGTCGCCAAGGAATGTACCGACAACCTCCCGCGTCGGAACGGGAGGGTACGGCAGCCCGGCAATGGCAGTAGCAATACCGTTGCCCAAACCGACGATAACCGACATTGCGGCGAACGCAAGAACGACATAGACACCAAAGGCTAAAAATTTGGCCAGGATCAAGGCATTTCGAGAATTGCGCGGGGTTATATTTTTCCAGGTTCCCCATTCATACTCACCAGCGAACAACGTGGCCACGAATGCCAGGATCGGCATGCGGCCCAACACATTGCCGGGATAACTGCTCAACGTGTTCCAAACGTTGCTGACGTCTGTCCAGAGTACTCCTTTCAATCCAAAACTAATAATCGCCGCATCAGAAAATATCGCCGCGATGATGACGATTGTATAAAACGCCAAAGCACCAACGGGAAATATCCAGATCAGGAAGCCGGCAAGCCAACGATGATTGGCGGTCTTTTTCCATTCGGCTCGAAATAGCTTAATCACGATTGGATTCCTCCTCTGTTGCCTCCAAGAAATACGCTTCCAGTGTTTTGCTTTGGGTCGTTAATTGATAGATATCAACGCCCGCGTCCACCAAACACCTGACGATTTTTGGTGCTTCGGTTTTAGAACTTGCAAGCGTGACCCATCCAGATTCCGATGCTTGAGATTCTTTCTCGACATTCGACTCCGAAATCTCCCAATTTCCCTCCAGAGCCTGCTGCGCGGCAGGGAGCGGCGACACCTGGATCCGCAACTGCGTCTGGCCATGGAGTAAATCGCTGACTTTTCCCTCACGGATGATTTCACCCCGATGGATAATGGCGACTCGGTCACAGACTTGTTCGACCTCGGCAAGCAGGTGACTGGATAGAAAAACGGTCTTCTGCTGGTGATCTACAAGCTCTCGCAGGTATGTGCGTACTTCGTGCATTCCGGCCGGATCAAGACCCGCAGTCGGTTCGTCTAACAGAAGCAATTGCGGATCGCCGAGAAGGGCAGCTGCCAATCCCAAACGCTGCCGCATGCCAGTCGAGTAACTCGAGAGGCGTTTGTTCGCATGGCTGGAAAGCCCGACTCGATTGAGAAGCTCGGGGATGCGCTTGGGATCGTGATCGCCAACGTCCGCGATCACCTCGAGATTTTTGCCTCCCGTGAGAAATGGATAGAAAGAGGCCTGCTCAACGATCGCCCCCACATTTCGAAGCACGCCATGCTGACGCCGGACATCTTGCCCAAAAACACGCACACTTCCCTGCGACGGGCGGATCAGATCCATGATCAGCCGGATGGTCGTGGTCTTTCCCGCACCATTGGGTCCCAGAAATCCGAACATCAGGCCGCGCTGTACAGTTAGATCGATACCCTTGAGCGCCTTCACTCGCTTCGACCCTCGACCGAACACCTTGATTAAATCTTCAAGCTGAATAGCAATGTCTGTTTGCATGACCTATCCTCGATGAGAATACATTCTCACACTCGGCCAAAGACCAAGCTTAATCTTCTCCCATATTCTTTCCAAACTCACGATATTGTTGGCGGTATTGCTGGTAAGCTCGTCGCCCGTAGGGGGTCAAGGAGGCTGAAGTATTTGGCACCTTGCCTTTAAAGCGTTTCTTAATTTCGATGTATCCTCGCTCTTCCAAATAAGAGAGGTGTTTTGAGAGTGTGCCTTTGGTCAGCCCAATGGTTCGATATAAGTATGTGAAATCGGCACTCTTACAACCTGCCAACATAGCCATGATGGCCAATCGGGAGGGTTGGTGGATCATGCGGTCGAATTTTGTTGGTAGATCATAGTCAGACATGATCTGCCCTTTTTATGGCTTGCAGCGTAGTGTGAAAACCGACCAGGCCCGACAACAGCAATATCGTGAACCACAAGATGCCAAGCACCGCCCAACTCGTGGAAAATGAAAAGGGAAAGACCGTGATCATTATCGACAGTAAACCACCCGCGCTGCCTACCACGATGTATCGAGGAAAATCGAGGATGAGACCCTTTCCAAGATAAACAATTCCAGCAGCAATCCCTATACCGCTAACCAGCAAGCGTAGATCTGACTCCTGTGGCAACCTTCCGCTCAAGGTTCCCCAGAGCCCAATCGACGCCCAAACGATCACAGTTATCAGAGCCGCGATACTCGTACGCCATTCGACTTTATGTAACGGTATAACATAACCTCTTGCTAATCGAAGAGAGTGACGCCGAATTCTATCGATGCTGTGCTTTGAAATCAGCAGGAATAATGCCAGTAGCGGCACCAACGCTACTAAAGCTACAGCAGTCATTTCGGGATAGGTCGCGAGCATACGCAGATACCACAGCATGATGGATGGAGAGTAAACGGAGGCGGTGAGCAAGCCGGCGACAAGGTATAAGATCGCGTTGAGTAAGTCCACCAGGCCGTCTTCAAACTCACGGCGGCGAGTAATTCGAGTAAGCTCATCAAGGTCATAAATTCCCTTCATTCCAAACTCCTGATACATCATGTGTTTACCTCACAAATGACAAAATACTCTATAAGGTTGACGCTGTCAACTAGTTTCCTGGTACTAACCACGGGGTTTGGGAAACTTGAATGAGGGAAAGGTGGAAGGGATTAACCCAATCTTGATTTTACAGCTTGCATGATTGCTTCGTGTACTTGATCTACTTCCTGTAACCCGTCAATCACTACCCAGCGCGCTGGCTGGCTCTTCGCCAGGGCGAGATACCCCTGGCGAACGCGGCGGTGAAAATCCAGATCGTAGGCGTCGAGACGGTTCCAATTACCGTCCAGTTCTCTGCGCTTCAATCCTTGCTCGACGGGAAGATCGAGAAGAAGGGTTAGATCGGGTGCCAGGCCTTGCGTGGCAAAGGCAGTAATCTCCTGCAGCGCATCCCGGTCGAGGCCGTGCCCATAACCCTGGTAGGCCAGGGATGCGTCGAAAAACCGATCGCAGACAACGATTCCGCCCTTTTCGAGATGCGGATGGATACGTTCCTGCACGTGCTGTGCCCGTGAAGCGGAAAAGAGCAAAAACTCGGCGCGCGGGTCCATGAGTGTATTGTCGAGAGAGGTTAAAACCTGGCGAATTTGCTCGCCGATCTCCGTTCCACCCGGTTCGCGCGTGAGTAAGACATCATGATTAAGCGCACCCAATCGCTGCGAGAGCAATATCGCTTGACGGGTTTTTCCGCTCCCGTCAGGTCCTTCAAGTGTGATGAATAAACTCAATTGCGAAAGATCCTAACTCGTCGCTGCGGCTCATTGCCATAGGAATGGGAAACCAGGTTGGCTTGCCGAGCCGTTTGATGCTGCAAGCGACGCACGTATGCGGATGCGGGCGAGAGATCCACCGAGCGCGCACCGTCGAGAACGGATTGAACGGCACGGCGAGCTTCTTCCATGCCCGCTTCCATAGCCGGGTCGTCGGAGGATATACCATCCAGATTGAATAGGTCGGCGAAGAAGCTCTCCATCTGGCCAACCGTATTCGAACGCAAGACGTAGATTGGCATGCGACGGTTCTCGGCGTTGGAGATGACCTTCTGCCGTTTTCGATAATAGGAACGCAAAGTTACCAATACATCGGCCTCCCCCAAATCATCGACCAGGATCACCGGCACACGTAAACGCTTGGCCGCCTGGCGCAAGCGATTGCGAGCGACACCATAGGCATAGATTCGAGCCGTTTCCAATGCCGCACCAGGCATGCGCGGTGGTGTCGGAGAATATGGCAAGCCATTATCGGCACCGGTGGGCTTGGATGGCAGAGCGGCTTGACGCCGGTATCCCTCCTGACCGTGTCCTCGGGGAGCGGTGGTGATGGGTTGTGCTTCAGTTTTAATCTCCCCGTTTTCGTCCCGATAACGCAGTTCGGGAGTCAGAGGGCGGCCGCGCAGCATCGAATCAACGGAAGCCGAAACGTCATGATGAACAGCGAGTCTTTCTCGATCCTGAATCTCGATCAGGACGGGAAAGGTGGGAGCGGCGCGTCGTTCGAGCACCGTTTTCTGGGTGCCCCGACGCCGGGCTTCTTCATCGGAAAGGGTGACGGATTCGATTCCACCCACAAGATCGGATAGGGTAGGGTTGAGCAGAAGATTCTCGAGTGTATTCCCATGCGCCGTACCGATCAACTGCACTCCGCGTTCCGCAATCGTGCGGGCCGCAGCGGCCTCCAACTCACGCCCAATTTCGTCAATCACGATGACTTCAGGATTGTGGTTTTCGACCGCCTCAATCATCACCTCGTGCTGCAGGGTTGGCTCGCGGACCTGCATGCGACGGGCACGTCCGATTGCCGGGTGGGGAACGTCACCATCTCCGGCGATTTCGTTCGATGTGTCCACAATGACGACGCGTTTCTCCTCTGCCAGGATGCGAGCGGCTTCCCGGAGCATGGTCGTTTTCCCAACCGCAGGTCGACCGACCAGTAAAACGCTTTTCCCGCCGAGTATGAAATCTTGAATGATGTCGATCGTGCCATAGACGGCTCGGCCTACCCGACAAGTCAAACCCACGATTTGATCGTGTCGATTGCGAATGGCCGCAATACGATGCAGCGTGCGTTCAATCCCGCCGCGGTTGTCGGCGTCGAATCCGCCAACTCGCGAAACGATATCGTCAAGCGCTTCACGGTCCACCTCGCGATCGCTGAGTTTGGCCTCGCTGTCGATGTACCGCGCGGTGGGAATACGGCCAAGATCCAGAATGACTTCAAGCAGTTCATCCTGGTGATTGATTTTCCTGATCTCTTTCGTGATTTCCGGCGGCAAGATAGCCAGAAGATCATCGAGGTTATCCGTAATTCGTTTTCTCGTCATTTTCACTCACGTGCCTGTGCGTACGAATGTATATGAATTTTAATTTGATTCTTCATCAACAGGCGCTTCATATGTCGGGTGTCGCTCCAGCTCTTCGGCTTCGAATCAGACTATTTCTCTTCGGGATGAGATTCCCAGACAACGTAGATGGTATTTCCGGCGAGATTCTTTATTTCACAACGCCGTTTTCCCGTCTGGGAAAGAACTTGTTCGATCGATGTCCTCATCTCACCGTGCACCCATGGTGTAATTATAATCAAGCTATGCGTATCTGAAAGCCATTCTTCGTCCAGATTGTCCTGCAGAAAAATTTCAGCATCCACTTCTGTCAATTGCTCGCGTGTATAGGGGATCTGATAGATATCGAGAAGTTCGTACAGGGATTCCAGTACATGGGTGTTCGGCTGGTTCAGAATCGTGATTAATGGGTTAACACCATCTTTGGGGGCGAGCAATTGGGGTGTATCTCGTAGAAACAAAACCTGAAACGAATGGTATCGATATGCCATACGTTTCTGCGCCAGAGGGAAAGCTTGATAGAGATTGAGAACGAGGCACACGACCAGCGTCAAGGCAGTAAGAAGGCGTCTCCATCGTATAGCGTTTATCCCCTGGATGATCCACATGAATCCGATCGCTGAAAAAATGGCAAACCAGGGCAAGAGTAAGTACATCCTTGTGGTCGGGGGAACAGAGCGATCGTGTGTGGCGCCAAGGAAGAACAGTAAGTAAACAAAGCTGGCGATAAGAAAGGTAGCGAATTTATCCGAACGATATTTCGAGAGCAGCAATGAAAGACCGAGTAACGTCAGTGCCGCGGACAACGGATCGACATACGAGCCGGCAACGAAATGTGTCTCCTCGGGCGCGTAGAGGAAAGAAAACATTGCTGAGAGTAAATTGCTGGAGAGATGATGTGCAATGTTCGCCGTGCTCTGACTCAAAGCCGGCGTGTATAGAAACGTGCCGGGAATTTTATTCAACCAATAGGTCGTTTGTGAGACAAGAGGCAAGAGCAGCAACAATAGACAGAGAATGGAAATCCCCCAATTTCGGATCGCGCTGTGTGAAATTGGGAAGTGATAAAAAAGTAAAAGTAATAACGAGATCGGTGGAACAAAGAGTGCCGCAGGATAGATATAGAAACATAAACCCCAGGCGGAACCCAATATTGCGAAGTCGACACAGCGCCTATGCGAGATTGCCTTTCGTGTGAAATACAGCACGAGGGCGAGTAGAAAAAAGGCTTGCAGGTTGTTGTAACCAATCTTCCCAAATGTAATCAGATACTGCGAGAATGCCAGGAACAATCCGGCAAGTGCGGCAGCCGGCGCGCGGAGAAAGCTGCGGAAGACGGAATGGAATAGACCAATCGCAATCGTCGAGAGATAGATGTTGCTGAAGCGCCACCCAAAGTTATATATCCCAAAGATTTTCATAGACACGGCTTGAATCAAAGACGATAGATAGGGATGAGTCTGATACACACCCTGGCCATAAAAAAGGTGCGCCCCGATATTGGACAGATTTTGGTGTTGGACGATGTTTTCAGCGTAGCGAAAGAAGGCGTATTCATCGCCAATGATCGAGAAACTCCAATGATTGATCCCCAGTGTAAAGATGACCAGCGCGAAGGATGATAGCCAATAACTGATGGATATGTCGCGCAAGGATTTACGATAGACGAGAGTGCTGACGAGAAAAAGGAGGAGAAAAAGCGGCCAGGATTTGCTGGACGTGGAAACGCTCGCCAGCCCTCCGATCAGGGATACGTGATTGATCAGCAGGAAGCAATATTTACGACGATTTTCTTTCCAATGAGCGACAACATGATGGACCGGAATTCCTCGCAGCGTCCATCCGCATAACAGTAATAAATAGGCACCCAGGTAATTCCATCCCGGAGTAGCGGTGTTTTGCCAAACCCAGACGATTCGCCACACAATCCAGATGATGGAAATCGAGATGAATAGACCACCGAAGCGCCTTTGCCGCGGAGAGGGGAGTGTTTCGTTCTGTTCATGGATGGGGGCCTTCACAGGTAATAGGGCAGTGATTTGGTCACCGCGAAAGATAAACAAGAACACAAGCAATACGGTCCCGGGAAGTATGATTACAAAATAAGCGGGGAGGATGGAATTGCAATGTATCGCCGGGTAGCACCAGGTGGAAAGAAATTGCTTATGGATCCACTGAACATCAAACCAACGATCCAGCGTGACGAGTACGGACGGGAAAAAGGCTAAAATAAGAATAACGATATATGTGATATTCCCGCGCAGCAGTGTGGCGATGGATTTTAGCGATGACATGTTCGGAAAGTTAAGGATTGCACGCTGACGGGTTGACGACATTGCGATTCAGATCCGAGAAATTAACGTGACATGAATTGTCGACGCAGAGCGCAGAAATTTGTCGTTTATACGAATGACGGAATTACCTGCGGTGGCATTGGAATATGAAGACATCTCAACACAGCCTCTCATATTAAACAGATAAATATCAGCGATAAAAAATATTATACGGCTGACCGACATTACCGCCATCTGTAGAAATGATGGCAGCGTGCTTATGAATGGATGGTATTCTAATCAAGGTGATTCGATAGGGATATCGGCAGCAGACTGTGAAGAACATGCGGCGCGTGAAATTGGAGCCGTGGGTTCGGGCTGCGTTCCCTCGATGGCTCGTAATTTTGTTGGCACCCGATTTCGCATCGAAGCGGTCAGGCGTTTGACCATCACCGCCTGGTCGCTGCAGGGTTGAAAATCCAGAACCTGAAGACCGAGGTTCAAACCGGCCTGGTAGGAACGCACACAAAAATAAAGCGGCTTTTTGGAAGTTATTTCGAGGTGAGCGAGCAGACTCTTCAACAGGTCCTGTGTTCTTTCGACTGCAGGATGAATATAGGCTTGTGCCCAAATTCCTCTGGAGCCATCTTTAAGATCCAGATAGGCGAGAAGCTCGTCCTGATGCCAATAGACAAGGTTTCGATTGTTTGATGAGGGCGGTGTTTCAACTTGTTGGACTAATCCCGGTACGAGGTTGTGGTACAGGTTGCGAATGGCCGCTACGTCGCTCTCACTTTCGAGGCGCCATTCCGGGTTGATTTTTTCCATATCATGTGATGGTGGCCCGGTGCGTTGCCAGATTCGCTGGCGAGCATAGACGGCAAAACCCGCTCGCCGCAGGATTTCGAAAGTGGGATTTTTTTCGTCGATTTCGGCAATCAAGTGCTGGATTTTTTGTGATCCGGCCGCCTGACTCAACGCATCAATCAGTCTCATTCCTGATGGTTGGGAAAGCGCATCAATTGGTCCGAGAAAGGTTAAATGTGCAAATAATTGATCGGTATGATGTGTGAACTGACCTACAGCGATGGTTTGGTCGGTGTCATCCGAACGAGCAATCAAGGTATAGGTTTTTTTTCTGCGCGAAAAAGGATCCAATAAAGCATCATGAAATGCATCCGGCCCGCGTATGCTGTCAAGTTGAGAATCAAGGCACAGGCCATGGGTTCGCATCCGGTGAAGTACTGCCAAATCCCGCCAATCCATAGGGCGAATCATTTGCCATTTACCCTTCCACGAGATTCAAGAAATAGCGGTGGAATCGATCGTCTTGCGTAAGCTCAGGGTGGAAACTGGTTGCGAGTAAGCGGCCCTGCTGTGCAGCTACAATATGTTCAGGCGTTTCATTATTTGCCGGTAAACGCGCAAGCACATCGACAGACTTGCCAGTACGTTCAATAATGGGAGCACGAATAAAGACCGCGGGGAAAGGTTGCTGGGGGGAATCGAGTACGGGCACTGAGATCTCAATCTCAAAACTATCAACCTGCCTTCCAAAAGCGTTGCGTTCGATGGAGATATCCATCAGTTTCAGTAAAGGCTGCTTGTGTTGGATATTACTTGCAAGCAGAATTGCCCCGGCGCAGGTTCCCCAGATAGAGCGAGTTTTACCGAAGCGTTTGATGGGATCCATCAAATCAAACTGGGTTGCCAATTTGCCGATGGTGGTTGATTCTCCTCCGGGGATAATGAGACCATCTATATTATCGAGATGTTCCGGTAAACGAACTTCAGCGGTTTCTACACCGATACATTGGAGCATTGTAATATGCTCTATGAAATCCCCTTGAAGTGCAATAACCCCGATCCTCACGATGCTTCAACTCTCTGCTTCCCACTCCATGATTCGATCTCAATGGCAAAGACCGCAGTTCGCTGGATTTCACTACGGGTAATGGGGCGATAGTCTTCTCCTGCTTTATAATCCGGAAAATACTTGTCCAGCAGACCTTGCAGGGCGAGACGAGCTTCTTCTTCGTTCTCGATGATTCTGGCTTTGCCGAAGACACAAACGCTGCTGTATTCCACACTAAACTCGATTGCCTTATCAGCTGGCAGCAGCTTTCCCATTGAGGCTACACTCAAACTAACCCTGGGGTTGGTTTCCACATTTGTGCGTGTTCGCCCTTCGGCGGCTGTGTGAAAATAGATGGTATGTATATTGGGGTTATACCAATACAGATTGGGAATGACGAAGGGCTGACTTTCCTGGCAAGTGGCAATAAAGGCGACTTGTCCTTCGTGCAGTAAAGCTGCGATATCAGAATTATCGAGCGTCGCCCGGTCGCTGCGCCGGATGTCTACTCGCTCATCTTGTGTGCGAGCCTCGCCAGCCTTTGGAGTCACCAACCGCGTACAGCCAATCGCTCCGCCTCCGGAAGCTCGCTTACACCAATGCCCACCATCGCTTCACCGAGTCCGCGACTGACTTCGGCAAGAATCTTGGGGTCCTGATAGTGAGTCGTCGCCTCGACGATTGCCTTGGCGCGAATCGCCGGGTTTCCGGATTTGAAGATTCCCGAACCGACGAAGACGCCATCCACGCCAAGCTGCATCATCAGTGCAGCGTCGGCAGGCGTGGCAATCCCGCCGGCGGCAAAGTTAACCACCGGCAAACGTCCGAGTTCTTTGGTCTCTCTGACCAAATCGAATGGCGCACCAATCGACTTGGCAAAAGCCATTAATTCTTCGTCGGGCATATTTTCAAGCCGGCGGATTTCACCGAGTACGGATCGTGCATGGCGTACAGCCTCCACGATATCGCCAGTTCCCGCTTCGCCTTTCGTGCGGATCATGGCTGCGCCTTCCCCAACACGTCGCAAAGCTTCGCCTAGATTGCGACAACCACAAACGAACGGAATCGTAAACGGATGTTTATCGATGTGGTGCGACTCGTCTGCTGGCGTAAGCACCTCTGATTCGTCAACGTAATCTACGCCAAGCGCCTCGAGAATTTGTGCTTCAACGAAATGGCCGATACGGCATTTGGCCATTACGGGAATGGTCACAGATTCCATGATTTCGAGAATGAGCTTCGGGTCGCTCATTCGCGCCACGCCGCCCTGGACACGAATATCTGCGGGGACGCGCTCCAAAGCCATCACGGCGACCGCGCCGGCATCCTCAGCGATGCGGGCATGTTTCGGGGTGACCACATCCATGATCACGCCGCCTTTGAGCATTTGCGCCAAGCCTTTTTTTACGGTAAAAGTACTGACTTGCTTTTCCACACTTACCTCCTGCGAAGGCGTTTTTCGCCCTCACTGCGATTTTACCACGCTGAATAATTCAACGGCAATGAGACACTACAGATGAACAAATTGCACAAAGCGGAGAAACAAATTCATGAATTTCCCGGGCACTCTTGACAAGGCGAATATGCAATAGTACAATTAGTACAATGAGACAATTGGTACAATGTAAATCATGTTTTTAGAACTGGATTTCCGCGGCCATTCACCGATATATGTTCAGATTGTGGATCGGATTAAGCATCTTATCGCAACAGATGCTTTGCAGCCAGGACAGCAGCTGCCAACCGTGCGGCAGCTGGCCACGGATTTACGCGTGAACTTCAACACCGTTGCCCGCGCCTATCGTATCCTCGATGAAGCAGGCATGATTTCGACCCAGCAAGGACGTGGCACCTATGTGCTCGAGCAACCCCTCCCGGAAGATGCAAAACGAATGCGGGAAGTAGCTCTCAACGCTATCACGCGCTCGTATTTACTCGAAGCGCACCGTCTGGGGTTTGAGCCCGAAGAGGTCGAAGAAAATGTAGACAACTTACTTGCTCACTGGCGGGATGAAGGAACGCCGCCAGACGAGGTATAGAAAAACGGATAAGTCTCTAGGGACCAAGGAAGGTGTGAGATGATGAAAAGAGTGACGCAATTTTCACAAGAGAAAAAGGACATCAAACCAAAGAAGGACGCCATTCGTATTCCCGCTGTTGCAACCACAATTTACGTATTCTTCGTTATTGCTTCTTTGCTGGTGATGGCATTACTCCAGGAGTTGCATGCAGCGAGCTGGTTGGTTGGAGCGTTACTGGTGACGCTCAACCTTATCGGATTGTATCTTCTCTTCGCATTGAAAGTCGCCGATCAATGGGAGAAAGCTGTTGTGCTGCGTTTCGGACGCTTCGTTGGTTTACGGGGACCCGGGTTGTTTCGGATCGTGCCCATCGTCGACAAAGTCACGATCTGGATCGATCATCGCGTTATCGTTACGCCATTCAGCGCTGAGAAAACACTCACAAAAGACACCGTTCCCGTAGATGTGGACGCCGTGCTGTTCTGGATGGTTTGGGATGCGGAGAAAGCCGCTCTTGAAGTGGAAGATTACCAAATCGCGATCACCTGGGCGGCGCAGACTGCCTTGCGGGAAGTGATTGGACAAATGGATCTGGCGGACATTCTGGTCGGCCGAGCTCGAATGGATCAGGATCTCCAAAGGATCATCGATGAGCGCACGACACCTTGGGGTATAACCGTGCAATCCGTGGAAATCCGCGACATTGTAATTCCACAAGATCTCGAAAATGCCATGAGCCAGCAAGCACAAGCCGAACGCGAGCGACAAGCGCGTGTCATTCTGGGTGAATCGGAACAGCAGATTGCACAGTCGTTCGCTGACGCCTCGAAGGCTTATGAGAACAACCCCACGGCCTTACACTTGCGGGCAATGAATATGCTCTTCGAGGGCCTGAAAGAGCAAGGCGCCCTGGTGATCGTACCCTCCAGCGCGGTGGACACGATGAACCTGGGCGGGATCGCAGGCGTGGCGTCACTTGCTGGGGTAAACCTGGCAGATAGGCCGGAGAAGAAGGAGCGTAAAAAGTGAGCGCGCAGTGGGAGTACACGGTCGAGGTCCTGGGAGGGACGCTGAAAGGCGTCCGCCCGGAGGAATTGGCGGATTTACTCAATCTGGCCGCCGAAGAAGATTGGGAGCCCGTGGACATACTCCTGCGCTCGTCGAACGGCAATCAGATAATGGTCGTATTGAGACGATCCTTGCAATCCCATTCGCAACAGCGAAAACGTAGATGGCCGTAAACCCCTATGTTTCACGTGAAACATGGAGCCGATCGGCAATCAGGTTCCGTATAAGGACTCTGTGACGTGTACGTTCTGTTGAATAAAACCACTTCCTGGAGTCGCTAATGCTTGTGCTTGTTCATTCGACAAACGCTCTGGCAATGATTGGGTTGCCCATATTGTTGGGAGTTTTATTTGTTAAGCGATTGAAGGTGGAATGGCGGCTCTTTCTGGTTGGCGCTGTGACGTTCATCGCCAGCCAGGTCCTGCATATGCCCTTTAATTCTTTCGTTCTGGCCCCATCGCTTGATCGTTTTAATCTCTCTTTGGCGCAAACGGGGCTCCCGTTTATTGGCGCTGTACTTGCCTACGGGCTTTCAGCTGGCGTTTTCGAAGAGTGTGCCCGCTATCTGATATATCGCGCCTGGCTGCGTAAAGAACGTTCCTGGCGGGAAGCCTTGATGTTTGGTCTGGGGCACGGCGGGGCCGAGGCGATTATCTGGGGTGGACTTGTCGCCTATAGTTTGATCCAGGCCATCGCGCTACGAGGAGCGGACCTTGCTTCGATTGTTTCTGCCGACCGGGTGGCCGATGTGGCGGCACAACTCGAGATGTACTGGAATATGCCCTGGTACGACGCATTGCTTGGCGCAGTCGAGCGGGTATTCGCTCTGGCTGTTCAGATCAGCCTGGCTGTGCTCATGCTGCAGGCGTTTACTCGCAAGCAGGTGCGTTGGGGTGTTGCGGCGGTGCTGTGGCATACATTGATTGATGCGGGAGCGCTGCTTGCTGCTCAGTATTGGGGTATCTATATCGCAGAGGGGTTTGTTGCTGCGGCCGCAATCATCAGCTTGGTGATAATATTAATACTACGCGAGACGCCGATGGATCGCAAGGGCTCTGATTCGAACCAGGTGGACGATCCGCCCCCGCCAGCAATCCCGCTTCCCGCAACGGAAGTCGAAGATATTACCTGGGAGCAAGTTGAAGATAGTCGATTCGTGTAATCGCACACAGAAGTGAAGATTATCAAACTATATTTATTCTCCTTCTGTCCGAACATGGAGCAATTACTCATAATTAGTTTAGGTCTGACAGGTTGAGACGATGATAAAAACCGATGCGTTAACCAAGCAATTCAAGGAAGTTCTAGCCGTCGATCAATTGAGTCTGGAAGTAAATGCGGGTGAGGTGTTCGGTTTCCTGGGACCAAACGGCGCCGGAAAAACGACCACGATTCGTATGTTAACCGCGTTGATTGCCCCCACTTCCGGAACGGCGATCGTCGCAGGCGCTGAACTTGGAAAAAATGATTACCAGATTCGCAAAGTGGTCGGTATCCTGACGGAATCGCCAGGATTATATAATCGGCTTAGCGCCGAACGAAATCTAGAATTCTTTGCCCGACTTTATGAAGTCGAAGATGTGTCTACTCAGGTTGAGCGATACTTGCGCATGCTGGATTTGTGGGATCGGCGCCAGGATGCGGTGGCAGAATTCTCGAAAGGCATGCGTCAAAAATTAGCCATCGCTCGAGCTCTGCTGCACGAGCCCCAGATTCTCTTTCTCGACGAACCGACCAGCGGCCTCGATCCGGAAGCAGCACGATTGGTGCGGGATTTTATTGCTGAATTAAGCAGCGAGGGGCGGACGATATTTATGTGCACCCACAACCTGGATGAGGCAGACCGATTATGCGACCGCATCGCGGTTTTCAATGGTCACCTTCTGGCGCTCGATACGCCTTCCGCGCTACGCCGCTCTGTTTATGCTCGTAAAGTTGTATTCCATTTGGGCAGCGCACATCCTGGATTTGTCGAACGACTTGAAGCTTTACCATTCGTGCGTTCCGTGGAAACGTTGGAAGAGAAGCTGATTGTCGGTTTAGATGAACCTGAAGTCAACAATCCCATCATCGTTCGTGCCCTGGTGGAGATGGGAGCCGAGATTCAATTTGTCGGCGAACTGCGCAGATCTCTCGAAGATGTGTATTTGCGCTTGGTTAATAAACGACTGTAATTTGTATGGCGGACATGAAATACACATCCTCGACTTACAACAGAGGTGAAGAATGAAAAAGGTTTGGATTATCGTGCGTAAAGAATGGGCGGAGGTATTTAAAAACCGATTTGTGCTATTCACCGTCGGCTTTTTGCCAATCATTCTTACAGCGTTGCCTTTAATTACACTCTATGCAACTCGTGAATCTGCGGATTTCGGTGGCCTTGCTTCCTCGGATATGCCTAGTAGTTTTATAGATTTATGTGGCGCGGAAATGAGCCCTGCGGAGTGCGCTCAATATTTCGTGATCAGTCAATTCATGCTTTTATTTATGATCATGCCATTGGCCATTCCAGTCACGATCGCTTCCTACAGCATCGTCGGAGAAAAAACCACCCGCACGCTCGAGCCTGTGCTTGCCACACCGGTAACCACAATTGAATTGCTGACCGGCAAGGGCCTGGCAGCGATCCTGCCGGCGATCGGAGCAACCTGGTTGGGATTTGGGGTCTTCGCTATAGGTGCACGCATTCTCTCGGCAAGTCCCATTGTGTTGGACCGATTGTCGGATGCGCTTTGGTTGGGTGCGATTTTCGTTGTTGGTCCTCTCTTATCGATCGCAGCGGTCAGCGTTGCCGTAATGGTCTCCTCACGGACGAATGACCCGCGAGTTGCCGAACAACTGTCGATGATGGTTATCCTGCCCTTGCTTGGTCTCTTCTTTGGGCAAATCGCCGGACTCTTCTTCATCAACGAGCAGTTAATCATCTGGATGGCTCTCATCCTGCTTGTGGTTGATGCCGGGTTGCTCGCCCTTGCAACGCATCTCTTTCAGCGAGAGACGATCCTCACACGTTGGAAATAACATGAAAACAATTCAACCCAAACTTGCGATACTATTGTTGGTCTCGTTACTGCTACCTTTACAGCTCGCCGCGGCACAAGAAGGCGAGACGTTATACTTGAGGGTTCGTAAAGATTTCGGTTTCGGTTTAGGCCAGCAAATCCAGGGCAGCTTCACGCTCTCCGCTTCCGGCACTGCCGATCTCCACAGCGTGGATTTCAGAATTGACGACGCGGTTGTGTTCCAGGACGATGAGCCACCGTTCGAATATCAATTTCACACCTCGGATTTCGAACTCGGTGTCCACCACATCCAAGCTGTTGGCGCAACGAGTGCCAGTGGGATAGTACAGTCTGAAGTGCTTCAGTTCGAGTTCGTCAGCGCTGATCAGAGTTGGGAAGCGGCAAAGAGTGTAATTATTCCTTTGTTTATTCTAATTGTCATAATTGCGCTAATCGGAATATCAGTCATAACACTGATGGACCGCAAGAAAGGATTCCGCATTGGGGAATACGGTGCTTCGGGTGGCGCCGTGTGCTCCCGTTGTGGCCTGCCTTTCAGTCGGCACGTTTTATCCATCAACCTGGTTTTCGGAAAACTGGAGCGCTGCCCGCACTGTGGGAGATGGGGGCTCGTCCGCCGTGCAACGGTGGACGAACTGAATCTGGCGGAGTCTAAGTTCCAGGCCGATCGGCAGCAAGGCCGCATAGAACCAGGCGATGACAAAACCAACTGGAACCGCATGATCGAGGAGTCCCGCTACGAAGATCAATAATCTCGGCTTTGCTCATCATCTGGCGCCTCAAGCCCCGATATCGACCGAGGTCCACAAGGTAATTTTGTGGGGCAATACATCGTAGCAGGTTTATCCGCATCGCCGCCAGATTTCTCTTGCCTTCCCATGCCGGGTGACTTGCGGGTACAATCAATCCGAACGAAACGCTGCCGGCGGCGAAAAGCCCCGGTTTTGCTATGGTGATTGCGGATGCATAAGAATCGTCCTCCCGTTTGTGACTACGAAGGATCCGATTATCAGATACGCTTTTGGGAAGATGCCGATCGTGCATACGAGGATCGCGTCGAAGCGATAGCACTGAAGCGTTTACTGCCGGCTGGTGGAGATCTGTTGCTCGAGGTGGGCGCAGGAGCCGGACGGAATACACAGCGTTATGCAGGTTATAAGAAAATCGTCCTCCTGGATTATTCCTTCTCACAATTGAAGCAAGCCCGCGACCGACTTGGCGATAGCCCACGCTACTGCTATGTTGCCGGAGATGTGTATCATTTACCTTTTGCTGCATCGATCTTCGACGCTGCAACGATGATCCGCACCCTGCACCACATGGTCGATCCCCTCGCTTCCTTGCAGCAAGTGCGAAACACGCTCAAGCCCGGGAGTATCTTCGTTCTGGAATATGCCAACAAGCGGAACCTGAAAGCGATCGCCCGTTGGCTCACTCGGCGTCAATCCTGGAATCCCTTCGATCCTGAGCCGATTGAATTTGCTGAATTCAACTTCGACTTTCATCCCCAGACCGTGCGGAGTTGGTTGGAAAAAGTAGGCTTTATTCTTGAGCGACAATTATCCGTATCCCACTTTCGTCTTCCCTTCCTGAAAAAGCTGGTTCCGGTTAATCTCTTGGTCACGCTGGACTCTTTGGTGCAGTGGACCGGTGCGTATTGGCAATTGTCACCGAGTGTTTTTGTGCGATGCACGGCAACCGGTGGAGACATGAAAAGTCCGAAAGAAAGGTTTTGGAAATGTCCCGTCTGCGATTCGATAGACTTGGAATCTATAGCAGAAGGGGTTCAATGCAGTACTTGTAATAATGTGTGGGCCTTCAGGGAAGGCATTTTTGATTTTCGTGAACCATTGCAGCAATAGCATCCTCTACGAAACAGGATGTACTCCCAATGACATCGAAGGATCCGCCTACGCAACGGCATCACCCAACTATAACAACTCGAGGATCACTGGCTGCTACTGCACCTGCACCATGATTCACTTGAGACAATACGATATTTTCCCCGCGCTGGATTCGAATTATTTGAACAGTTGACGTACAATCACATGAAATCGCGCGACGCTGGGGCTTATCCAACGTATAGATAGTTAATAAGATCTGGAGGCTTGCATGGACACGAAAAGACGCTCGAATCTTGGCGCGGGATTGGTGCTGATACTCATTGGGGTTGCTTTCTTACTCGCTCAACTATCTCCGGATTGGTATGAGTGGATAGATCCCGTTGATAATTGGCCTATGATTATCGTTGGAGTTGGATTGTTGTTATTGATCATGGGGCTGCTAAGCGGCGTACCAGCCATGGCCGTGCCCGCATGTATTGTCGGAGGTGTCGGGGGGTTATTGTACTGGCAGAATTTATCCAATAATTACGCAAGCTGGTCCTATGCCTGGGCTTTAATACCAGGTTTCGTGGGTGTCGGCGTGATTCTTTCGGGACTGCTTGGGACCGGTGTTAAACAGTCATTGCGCGAAGGGTTAAATCTGCTCAAGATCAGTTTATTGATGGTAGCGATATTCGGCTCGATTTTTGGAGCAAGGGACTTTCAGGAACCCGTTTGGCCCGTTTTACTGATTACGGTTGGTGTTCTTTTTCTGCTACAAAGTATCTTCCGTTGGCCGTGAGATGTTTGGCCAACGAATTTACAATCGGCAAATCAGGTGAAAAGGAAATCTGTATCCTCTGTGAAACGAAATCTTCGACTGCATCGGTGATAGACTACAGATCGAAAGACGTTTGATGGGAGATCTTGGAGAATGTAAATATGGAAGCGAAGAGGATGATGCGAAGTAAAACAGACAAGATGATTGCAGGTGTGTGTGGCGGTTTGGGTGTTTATTTCGGCATCGATCCCACACTAATACGTTTGGCCTTTGTACTCTTGCTGTTTGCAAAAGGCGTCAGTGTAATCCTCTACCTCGTACTTTGCATTGTGCTTCCATCCAGGGAGTTGGCTGACGGTGTCGGCGCCAGGGCAAGTACGACTGAAGGAACGGATACCTCCTCAAACAAGGTCCACTCGCCTGAAGATGAAGGTCTGCGGACAACCCGGGCTTCGAGTGACCAGATTGCTGCAATTGTCGGAGCAACGCTGGTTGTGTTCGGCGCTGTCGTTTTGCTCGAAACGATCAGCCCCATGTTTTTCAGCGCCTTAAGCAAATTCTTCTGGCCGACAATCCTGATCCTGGGTGGTATGGTTTTTCTCCTGCGCTATCAAAGAGCAGAATAATTCCAACAGCGATTTCCACCGCCTATATCTTGATTGCACTTTTCGACACTATATGACCACTGGCCACGATGTTTGGTAAAGCAAGATAGAATTTCTTTCCAGCATCAAACCCCGATTTGTGGAAAGGTGTCCATGATGACGACAGCATGGGAGAATCTATTAAGTGCGAAGAGCCTGGTCCTGGCAGATGGCGGCATGGGGACGACCCTTTTATCTTTAGGACTCGAACGGGGCGTCGCTCCGGAACTATGGAACCTTGAGCGATCGGATACTATCGCCGAGATACATCGTGGCTATATTCAAGCGGGATCGCAAATTATCTTGACGAATTCATTCGGAGGGAATCGTGCCCGGCTTGGTCGTCATAACATCGGAGAACAAGCGTTTGAAGTCAATCGTGCCGCCGCTAAAATCGCTCGCGGCGAAGCGGATAACGCAAGAGATGATATTCTCGTAGGTGGGTCCATCGGTCCAACGGGCAGATTGATGAAGCCGTTGGGTAATCTCTCATCAGATGAGGCTGAAGCGATTTTTTCGGAGCAAGCAACGGGTCTGATCGATGGCGGTGTTGATGTGCTCTGGATCGAAACGATGTCTGACCTGCAGGAAGTCCGCGCTGCGATACGTGCGTGCATGGGAATTGCTGCAAAGCTTCCGATCATTGCCACGATGACTTTCGATACGCATGGCTATACAGCAATGGGGATCTCACCCGAAGATGCTATCGCCAATCTGGCAGAGTATCACCTAGCAGCTGTTGGTGCGAATTGTGGGAATGGGCCGAAGGAGATTGAAGAAGTAATTGCCAAGATGCACGCTGCGGATCCTTCGAAAATCCTGGTGGCGAAATCCAACGCGGGTATGCCAAGACTGCAAGAGGGCAAAACGGTCTATGATGCCTCACCGGACGCGATGGCCGAGCATGCTTTGCGCGTATCTGCTTTGGGAGCAAGGATCATCGGTGCTTGCTGCGGAAGCACAGCAGACCACATCCGCTCCATGGCTGAAGCTTTACAAGGGTAATACGGCTAGCGATAAATTCCTCGCGCGCTTTCTCGCCTTTTTCCCCTATCGGCAATATCATCAATAAAACAGCTCATCTGCTTGCGGGTCTGTTCGTGAGACGGATCATCGCTCTACCGGCGAAAACCCGATAACACCACACTTTATCTTTATGTTGAATAAGTGCGATAAGCTGCGCAGATTTCTTCCGCAGAGCTTTCTCCAGATCGTTATCTACCGCACCGATCGATGTTTACCCTTTTCGGCGCCAGGACTATGATAGTATCGTAGTTACTGCTGGCCATCTACACGCGCAATAAGCGAAAGCTCTCCACGGAGGTAAAAAGTATTAATGAAATTTTCTCCGGATAACCGACGGATGATGGAAGAACGTACACGTGAAGAAGGACGCCTGCCGCCAGGCCAATCGCTAACCCTTAAATTCCCGGTTTTACATTATGGTGCTGTTCCCGGATTCGATCCCGGCGCGTGGACATTTCGAATATGGGGGGACGTTAAGCAGACCAAGTCCTGGACATGGGATGAATTCCAGGAATTGCCTCGCACCAGGCTCACGTTGGATTTACACTGCGTTACACGCTGGAGCAAGTTTGAGACGACATGGGAAGGAGTCGCTTTGCTATCTATTGTTGACGCCGGCCTGGTCGAATTGAAGCCATCCGCCCGATTCGCTATGCAGCATTGTGAGAATGGTTTTACAGCAAACATCCCCATCGATGTAGCCCTTGCCGATAATTTTCTGCTGGCTACAAGCTACAATAATGTCCCACTTACACCGGAACACGGTTTCCCCTTGAGGGGCGTGATTGGATCGATTCCAGGGCGAAGGCAATTGAAAGACCTCTATCTTTGGAAGGGTGGAAAATGGCTGCGAGGTCTGGAGTTTATGTCCTCCGATCGGCTCGGCTTTTGGGAGCAAGCTGGATATCATAATGAGGCGGATGTCTGGAAGGAGCAACGCACCGTTCAGTCCATTTGAGAGGTTCTGTAATCCATCCGAGTGCTCCAAAGTCCCAGATGTACAAGCTGCTTCTCCCGTAGTATTCAGAATTGTATAATCAATGATGATGAATAAAGATAATACAAGAGAAGCGCGCGAGCGTATGGTTGAACAGCAGCTGCACAAGCGAGGCATTTTAAATGCGCGGGTTCTCGATGCCATGCTCAGCGTCCCGCGGCATGTTTTTGTGCCGGAGGAGAACAGAAATCTGGCGTACGCGGACGCACCGTTGCCGATCGGTCATCGCCAGACCATTTCGCAGCCCTATATCGTGGCTTTAATGAGCGAACTGCTCGATCTTGACGGCAGCGAGACCGTTCTTGAGATCGGAACGGGATCTGGATATCAAGCAGCGATCCTGGCGCACCTGGCCAGGAGAGTATATTCTCTCGAACGCATCGGAGAGTTGGCCAATGAAGCTCGTCAAAAATTAGATTCTCTTGAACTCGATAATGTCGAAGTGATTGTAACGGATGGATCGTGTGGTTTACCCGAATTTGCACCCTATGGGGGGATTATCGTTACTGCCGCCGCGCCGGACGTGCCTGAACCTCTGAAAGAGCAATTGGATGATGGGGGAAGGTTGGTGTTACCTGTGGGTGGGCAAAGCGGGCAAATGCTTGAGTGCTGGATAAGACGCGCTGATCGGTTTGAACAAAAACATGTTGTGCCGGTATCCTTCGTTCCTTTGATCGGTGACTATGGCTGGGAAACCGATGAGCGCTCATCCTCCTCCTGGTGGTAAAACCCACCAGCGTCATTCGAGATCGATATACAGTTTTATTCTACAGCGGCATAAGTTCACCCGGTTCGATATTTGCCGGTCAACACAATAAGGCTTACCGGAACCATTCTTCAATATGGAAAAGGAGAGGCGGGAACGGCTCAGCTGGTAATTTATGAATGGATATCTGTACTCACTTCTTGGAAATTTTCCACGCAGCGTATTTCGTCACTCAACCGCTCGAATGTGCGTGTCTAGCGAAAGGGCCAAGTACTGAAGAGGAACGATAGGGTTTTCTCCATCCAGATATATTGTGACACAATATACGCCAGCACTATCGCGGCGGAAAAGGATCATATCGAAACGAAAATCTACGTCTTCGATCCTGGCAACGACCGTAATGGCTTGAGATGAATCGCCGATGTCCTCAGGCATCTCTAAAGCTTGTTGATCGATAACCTCCTCCACACCCAGGTCATCAATGAGTTGGTCCGTAAACAGATCCATCTCCTGGATATTGGAATCGAAATCAGCTTGGTCCTCGTCGTTTACGATCAAGAATGTCCAGCCGTAGATGCTTTCGAATTCATCGTTTGAGTCGATAAAGCAAAAAATATCGACGATGGGATATTCGCCCTCAAATAAATCGGGCTCTGACCCTAAACCCAATTCCTGTAAAGTGGTTTCTTCAAATTCGGCCGGCAAATCATCACTGCTTAATGTCCAGTCAGAAGTGTCGGGCGGGACTTCTGTCAGCGTAGGGGTTGGGGTCCAGGTTGGGGGCAGAAGATTGTCTTCATTCTCTTCCGGTGTCAACGTTGCAGTCGGTTGCGGTTTGCTCGTGGAGGTCATGGTTGGCGTTCCCGGTGAGTGAGCAACGAGTTCATTTTCTTTGCCGCCGATAAGACCAGAATCAGTAAGGACGTAATAGCCCCCACCGATTACGATAACAAAAGTAAGAACGGCTAAAGTGGCGAGAAATGCAATCTGCCGTCCTGTCATGCCGAAGCGGCGCCGATACTCGCCTGAATAACTCATCTGTTGTTTTCTCCCTGAAGGCATACAATCTTCGAGATAACAATGAATATTCTAATCACACCCCGATTACACGCCAGTGCTGCCCGATGCCCATGACCGCCCCGAGAACGTTCTATAAACGATTCCCCAGGCTATGGATTATTCGGCAATGTCGGAATGATGCGTTGGTCCAAAACGTATGCGAGATCCCGAAGGGACACAGCCGTCGGCACACCATCGATATAGGCCGTGAACAGCATTGCTCCGGCAATATCTCTACGGAATATGATGAATTCAAATCGGAGATCAATACCCTCCACGTCCAAGAGGTAACTATATCCCATGGCAACATCCCCGAGTTGCTCTAAATTGTCAACAGTCCCTCGTTCCAAGATGCCATTGTGCTCGAAAGAATCGATAATCTCATCAACCTCAATTTCCGACATAGAGATCCCTTCGTCAAAGGTCTGTCTTTCATGTTCAAGGACCAATCCCGTAAAGCCGTAAACAACTTGAAATTCATCATCCTCCTTCGAGAAAGAGAAAGCATTAACCATTTCGACATTACCATCATCCCCGATGAATCCGGACTCTGGTTCGAGATCTTCCACAGGATCATTCTTGAAGCCCATAGGCAGGTCAGAAAGTTGGATTGTCCACTGCATGTAGTCGATTTCAGCAAGACCGAACGGGGTGGAAGTCCAGGCAGGAGGCAGTTTGCCTCCTGCCTCGGGAGTCGACGTCGGCGTTGGCGGGGATTCCCCCTCGGAAGTAATTGTTGGCGTTGCCGGTGATTGAGCGACCGGTTTGTTTTCTGTCCCGCCGATGAGACCGGAATCCATAAGTACAAAATATCCTCCTCCGATGACAACACCGATGGTAAGCAAAGCCAAAACGGCGAGAACGGCAATTTGGCCGCCCGTCAAGCCAAAGGAGCTTAGACGCCCGCCAGAATCATTCATCGATCAACTTCTCCCCAAAAAAGAGTATTCTTTTTGAACCATGAATAATTTAATAATACACCGATTGCGTGTCTGTACCACTGACCGCGAGCGAGCAGTATAATCCCAACCTGTACACAGAACCTTATTCTATGGAGAATTTGGCAGTGTCGAAAGGATACGTTGGTCTAAAATCCTGGCGAGGTCCTGGATGGGAACTTCCACCGAGTATCCATCGACATACATACTGAAAAGAAGTGCGCCAGCGAAATCTCTACGGAAAGCAACGAAATCCACACGCATTTCGACGGCTTCCATGTCGAGGATATAACTCTGCCCGAACGAAAAATTCCCGATGCCTTCCAAACCGATGATTTCAACTTGTTCCAGGATGTAAAGAGGTTCAAGCGTGGAGATAATCCCCGCAAGGATGAACTCAGAATCAGATGATTGCTCATCAAATGCGGCTTGACTGCTTTGACTGCGTATCAGTACCGTCATACCAGATACGAACTGAGGAGGTTCAGACTCTTTTGAAAAGGCGAACTGCTTCACTTTGGTGATGTCATCGATCCCTGCTACAACAAAGGGTAGTGCGCCGACTTCATCCACCGGTTCGTTCTCGAAGTCCAGCGGGAAGTCCGATAGTTGAAGTCCCCATCGGGTGAAATCCATTTCATTAGCACTGGACGGTGTGGGAGTCCAGGCTGGTGGAAGTTCGACGCTCAGATCATCGGGGTTTTGGGTACCATCCGTTTCGGCGTCCGCAGGTTTCGATTTCCCACCGATGATGCCCATGTTTCGCAAGATATAGTACCCAGCCACCAGAGCGACCAAAAGAGTGAAGAAAACCAAAACGAATATCAGCACCTTCTGGCGTCTGCTCATTCCCCGGGAACTCCATCGTTGCGATTTCTTGGTCATTTTTCACTTGTCACACGAAAGGAAAATTGTTGGTGATGCAGCGGTCTGCCAAGATCAAGGAAATCTAACGAGCTGAGGTAATCTGAAGCAAAATACATGAGAATTAATCAAATAACGAATCCGAACGGGCAGACGACCTTGTTTTCAGAATGCCCGTCAGCGACCAAGATGCATGGGCATGATTACATGGAGAAAGTCGCTCTGATTGACAGGCCGAATTACGCCCGGGGACGAAGCCCCAGTGGTTTCAAGTGCGACATTGGGTGCATTGATAACATTAAGCGCTTCGGCCAGGAAGCGTACATTGAAGGCAATTTCGATCGCTTCGCCTTCGATGGTCGCATCGACTATGCTTTCATTTGATCCGGTCTCGGCGGCAGTTGCAGAAACTTCGACAACGCCCGGCTCGAGTTCGCCACCCGGTGTGATGCGTAACCGCGCAGAATGCGCCGCTTCACGAGCAAAAATATCCGCCGCCTTGCAGGCTTTCAAGAACGCACTTGTTGGAAGCACGCTGCGAGTCGTGTGGCTCGTTGGGATAATGCCCTGGTAATCTGGAAAAGGACCCTCAATAAGTTGCGATACCAACTCGGCATTCTTGCTGCGGAAGATCACCTGACCGCGATTGGGAGGAAGATGCATGGTCACAATCTCATCCTCCTCAGAGACCACCCGCGCCAATTCGGAAAGCGCTCGTGCAGGGACGATGGCCTTCAATGCGCTGCTTGCCGGAGATGAAAGCTGAGCTTTACTTACGGAGAGGCGGAATCCATCTGCGGCTGCCATCGTCATCTCGTTGCCTTCAATTTCAATAAGAACACCCGTAAGAACGGGTCGAGCGTCATCGGCAGAAGCGGCGAAAATTACCTGACGTATGACCTCGCGTAAATCTTCGATATTGAGATCTAGTCCGCCCTCCAGGTCGGATGGCGGTAGAGGGGGAAATTCTTGGGCATCAATGCACTTGATCTCGTTATTGAAAACGCCACAACGCACGTTGATCGATTGCGTACGCACATTGAGTTCCATTTCAACTTTTTCATTGGGAAACGTATTTACCAAGTCGACAAAGGTGCGCGCGGGAATGGTCGTCGAACCATCCTCTTCAACTTTCGCCCCAATCCAGCAGGTAATTCCCAATTCGAGATTGGTTGCTGATAGCCGAAGACGGCCATCTTCAGTGGAGACAAGCACGTTCCCCAGAACGGGAAGCGTACTGCGCTGCGCTACAGCACGTGCAACGATGCTCAATCCACTGGCAAGATTTTCTTGTAGGCAAGAGACTTTCATTTGCAACTCATCCTTGAAATTCGATCGTAACTGTGAGGAAGTATACAACGAAGAACCAGACGGGACAATGCTGTATGGACAAGGTTAATCATCTGGCTTAAACTTGAGTCATGGACGCTTCATTCGACATCGATGATTTACGCCGCATGGTGATCCGCCTCTCCCGACTGGTGGAGATCAGCGTGACGCTAAACTCAACATTGGATCTCGAGCGTCTCTTGCAGTTCATCGTTGAATCGGCATCCGACCTGCTCGAAAGTGAAGAGGCTTCAATCCTGCTCGCTGATGAAAATACTCACGAACTTAGCTTCGTGGCTGCTACCGGCAGGGATCCGCTTGAGCTGCGCAAAATTCCCGTTCCATTCGAGGGCTCAATTGCCGGAACGGTTTTTCGGGAAGAAAAGCCGTTGATTATTAACGAAGTGGAAAGCGAAACTCGGCATCTCGGCAATATCAGTGAATCAATCAATTTTGAAGTACATTCCCTGATCGCAGTTCCCTTGCGTATTCGCGATAAAGTCACAGGCGTCTTGGAGGCACTCAACAAACGATATGGCCAATTCGACGAGATGGATTTACAAACCCTTTCCAACATCGCCTCACAGGCTGCTGTTGCCGTAAACAACGCCCGTCTGGTTGAAGCACTTACGCGGGCTTACGATGAAGTGGGTGAACTCGACCGATTAAAGAGTGATTTTATTGCCATCGCATCACATGAACTGCGTACACCTTTGGGTTTGATTATGGGATATGCAGCTCTGCTCAAGGAAGGTACAGATCCGAAAGCATCGGAACACGCCGAAGCTGTGCTTTCGTCGGCGCTGCGTATGCGGGCACTAATCGAAGCAATGACGAACATGAATATGCTGCAGGCAGGTTCTGCGGAAATGGAAACCCGGGAGACTTCCCTGCAGAGAGTAGTTCAAACTGCGCATGACGAAGTAATCGGTCTGGTGGAAACCAAAGGCCAGACGCTTTCCATCTCCGTTCCAGAAACGCCGATCGAGATAATCGCAGACGAGCGTAAACTTACACTTGCTCTTGTCAATATCCTGAACAATTCAATGCGTTTCACTCCGTCCGACGGCCATATTGAAGTACGGCTCGAAAGAAAAGGGCGTGAAGCTTGGATTGAAGTCAGCGATAATGGCATCGGCATCCCGGAGGATCAACTCGATCGAATCTTTACCGGTTTCTATCAAGTGGACGATCACATGAAGCGGCGTTACGAAGGCCTTGGGTTGGGTTTGGCGATTGTGAAAGCTATCGTTGATGCGCATCAGGGGCGTGTTTGGGCGGAAAGTGAGGGCGTTGGTCGCGGCTGTGCTATATCGATCGCTTTACCCCTAACATCCTGACCAAAGCGGAGCTCGGTTTCCTATCGCTCTCTGAAACCGAAAAGTCTTATATCGATATGTGATTCGAATCAAACGCGGGTGGTCAACCTTATTCCGCCAGGCGGAAGACTGTATCTCCGGGGCGCACACGATCCTTGACTTTAATAGCCACGTCGGAGCCTGCTTCGGCTTCGGTCACGTCTTGATATTCAATCTGCAATGATTTGATTTCCTGGGAGAAGTCGGTGTGTTTTCCGGCGAAATGCAGGCTCTCTCCGATTTTAATGCCTTTCTTGATTTTCAGGACAGCCACACTGATATTGCCAAAGTAATGGGTTACCTCGCCGATTTTTTCTTCGTTTGCCATGTTCACCCTCCCTCGGCTGTTTGATGAATTACGGTTGTGTGATCAACATCGATATTTCGATTGTACATCCAGTTTGGTGTCCGTCAACTCGCAAGGACGGATTCGTCCCCTCCGCTCGTCTGCTCCCGGGGTTCATTGATCTTGATCAACACAACAGAGGAAATCAGGAAGAGTACGGCATAAATAGCAAACAAGAGCAGGTACCCGAGCCCTGGCGTCTCGGGTACAGCTCGAGTTATTGAATCGGCCAATGGGCCACCGATGTATGCACCGATGGCTCCCGCTCCTGCACCGGCCAGATTTGCGATGCCCAGGTATCTTCCTACCTCACGCTTCGGTACCAAATCCGTTCCCAATGCCCAATTCGCACTGTAAAACAAGCCGGTGCCACCACCGATCAGGCTTGCTCCTATGAATAAAACCGTCAGGTTTGGAGCCAGTATCGTAATCAGCGTACCCGAAGACGAGATAAGGGAACTGGCAAATAGAATACGTTTTCGACCAAAACGATCGGCAAGCCACCCACTCGGCAGGGCGATGAAAAGCAGAAACAAGCCAACGACCATGATCAATTGACTGGCGGGTTCTGCAGCTTCTTCGTTGGAGTAGCCAAACCGTCCCTGCAAGAAATAGATTGCAAAGGCGGCCAGGTTCGAAGCTGGCACCAAATAGGCAAGACGATATACGATCCACCAAAAGAAGTCTTTATTCTCCCGAACTGCATTGCCAACTGCAGTACGAACACTCAACCACACGCCCAGGCCAATAACAAGGATCATCGCAGCCAACCCCAGAATGCCCAGGTAGACGAGCAGTTCAATCATTGGCGCGCTTGCTTCAAGATGGCCGGCGATCCATTTAACAAGTTCTCCCACACCTAAAATGCTGCCTGTAAAAACGATTGTCATGGACAGCAAGCGAGTAAATGATGAACAGTTGTCTCTCGCAGGCGCTTGCGCCAATGACGTTTCCCGCACCAACATCGTAATGGCCATGCATACGAATAGAATGATGCAGGCCACAACAATCCCCGCGTTCAATTTTCCCGCTGCGATCAGCTTCCCAATCGTAAAGGCAACGAGAATGATGGCAACAGGCAGCTCAAATAAAACCTTCACAGCAGAGAAGCGACCCCGGTGGTCTTGGGGTACGAGGTCGGGTATGAGCGCTTGTTGGGCACTGTAAGCAGTATTGGAAGAAATGGACAACAAAGTCGCGCTTGCAAAGAGCACCCAGTAACCCGTCATGCCTTCAAGACTGGCGGAGTAGCCAATTACACCAAAGAAGATGATGTCCAATAAGGTCCCGATGAAAATAAACGGCCGGCGGCGTCCCCAACGCAGTGTGCTTCGATCCGAGAGCATTCCCATAAACGACTGGGTGAGAATTGCGACCATCAAGGTCCACAGACGAATACTGCCCAGAAAGGAACCCTTGACCGATTCGCCAACAAAGCGCTGAACGAGTATCGGCCCCACCAACGGCGTGAGCGTGCTTGTGATCGTGGTCAACCCGACCCAGTAAATATTGATAGTGATGTGGTCGTACCAACGCAGCTTCTTTGTCATGACCCCTGGCTATCCTTTATGGCACTTTGGAAGAAATGTATCGTCCCCTTTTTTGGAGCGTGGTGGGCTAGGAAAGGCCTGCGCAATGACCTGCTGGTTGTAGAATTCACACAAGTCCTGCAGCACGCAGGACGGACATTGTGGCGTTCGCGCATGACAGACCTCACGCCCGTGACGGATCAGGTTGAGGTGTACTGCATAGTAGCTGTCTTGCGGGAAGATCTCGGCCAATGTCTGGTGCGCTCGTTCGGCATTTGTTTTCGCTGACCGCAGGCCGAGTCGACCGGTGACTCGGTAAACATGCGTGTCTACAGGGAATGCGGGTTTGTCCAGCGAAAAAAGCATCACGATCGACGCTGTCTTGGGGCCCACGCCTTTGAAGCGCGTTAGCCAGTCGAATATTTCGTCCGCAGGCCAGGCCCGCAGGAATTCGAGATCGAGCTCGCCACGTTCCTGCATGATTTGCTGCAGTATGCTCTGGATGCGTGGACCTTTTTGATTGGCAAGTCCCGCCGTGCGTATGGCTTCGATGACCAAATCGGAATCGGCGTCACGAACCGCTTCCCAGGTGGGAAAGGCAGCGCGCAACGCATCGAAAGCGCGATCGCGATTAACATCGTTTGTATTTTGGGAAAGGATCGTCGATACCAGCTCATCCAGTGCAGGCAGTGGGTTGCGCCATTCGGGTTGGCCGTATGTTTCCAGGAGACGTTGATGGACTTCCCGCGCGCGCACTTTGCAGGCATTCACTACCAGTTACTTCCCCATGTGCTTGATTACGGCATCACCGAATTCGGAGCACTTTAACTTCGTCGCTCCTGACATGAGGCGGTGGAAATCATAGGTAACGGTCTTGGCTGCGATGGCTCCTTGTATACCGTGAATGATGCGATCTGCAGCCTCGTTCCAGCCCATATAGCGCAGCATCATTTCGCCGCTGAGGATCACCGATCCCGGGTTGACCTGGTCCAGATCCGCATATTTCGGCGCGGTGCCATGGGTGGCTTCAAAAATTGCATGACCAGACTCGTAATTAATATTCCCTCCAGGTGCAATGCCGATACCACCGACCTGTGCCGCGAGGGCATCCGAAAGATAATCACCGTTAAGGTTCATCGTAGCAATCACGTCGAATTCGCGGGCGCGGGTGATGGTTTGCTGGAATGCGATGTCGGCGATGGCATCCTTAACAAGCCGACGCCCCGCATCCAGGGCTGCCTTTTGCTCCGCGTTTGCAGCCTCCTCGCCTTGCTCGGCCTTGGTGCGCTCCCACTGCGACCATGTGTATACACGGTCGTTAAATTCGCGTTCCGCCAGCGCATAACCCCAATTACGGAAAGCACCTTCCGTGAATTTCATAATATTGCCCTTATGTACCAGGGTTACGGAACGTCGTTTATTCTCAAGCGCGTAGCGTATGGCCGCGCGCACCAATCGTTCGCTGCCCTGCCTGGAAACGGGTTTCAACCCGATGCCGGAAGTTTCCGGAAAACGTATCTTTGCGTATTCCTCGGGGAAATTTTCCTGCAGCAGCGCTTTAAATTGCTCGTTTTCTTCACTGCCTTGTTCGAATTCCACTCCGGTATAGATATCTTCCGTATTTTCACGAAAGATAATCATGTCAACATTTTGCGGATTCTTGACCGGCGAGGGAACGCCCTCAAAGTAACGCACCGGACGCAGACATACGTAGAGATCGAGGGCTTTGCGCAAGGCGACGTTGAGCGAGCGGATGCCGCCGCCAATCGGTGTGGTTAACGGACCCTTGATGCCCACGAGAAATTCGTCAAAGGCTTTCACGGTCTCCTGCGGCAGCCAGTTGCCAAATTGATCGTAGGCTTTACCACCGGCATAGACTTCCATCCAGACGATCCGGCGTTCGCCGCCGTATGCTTTTTCCACGGCCGCATCCAAAACGCGCACCGAAGCGCGCCAGATATCCGGACCGGTTCCGTCCCCCTCGATAAATGGAACGATGGGATTGTCGGGGACGGTTAATACGCCGTTGGAGATGACGATTTTCTCACCATCGCTTGGTACGTTGATTATCTTATAGGTCATCGATACGATACTCCTTCAATACAAAGCCGATTTTTACTCGTGGGATTATAGCACGGGGAGATGGCACAATTACGGATTCAGTTGGAGCATGGGGAATTACAGCATGATATGTGGTTTTTATAATCGTTCCAGAAGAACGCACTTATGTAAACAGCGTTCGTTCAGTGGTGTCGTCGCCTGTTTATGCCTCCAATTGCGATGGATTTACTTATAGCCATGGGGATGTCCTTGATGCCATTCCCAGGCGCTGGCGATAATCTGCTCCAGATCGGGATATTGCGGTTTCCAGCCCAACTCATTCACGATCTTGTCCGCACATGCCACCAGGCGCGGTGCATCACCAGGCCGGCGAGGGGATTCGACAGCCGGAATCGGGTGGCCTGTGACTTCACGCGCGGTCTCGATCACCTCCCGT
>DAOUEK010000079.1:0-22486 GCA_034430425.1 Anaerolineales bacterium
CTTATAGTCTATCGATGATTGAATAAGATAGATTCGATTGAGCCCAAAAGTTTTCTCGTTTCTTAAAGGGCCCAAGTCCGTTTTGGCGAGGCTCGGACCATTGCCGAGGATGAAACATCGTTCGCCAGAATACGCATTATGTAGATCTTGAATATTCCGAACATTAGAAGTTTTTCGAAGTGGAGAGAAGTGCCACGCGAAGGTATGATGTAAGTTGCGAACTCTACGCATCACAGCTGCTGTAATTCTAGTGAACGATAGTTCCTTTCTGGAGATCATTCGTATTTTTTTAATACTCACGAAAGGTCCTTTAAATACCCATATCGTAGAAGCAGCGGCCATGTGATCAACTGGGTGAGTAATCGATCCCGAGGAACCATATTCTCTTGCCAATCCAAATTTAATTGTAAATCAATTACCCCGCGTTTGAACCGTCCTGGATTGCCGCTTACAGTGTGTGTGGGATCGATTTCTACCTGATTTTTTCCAATCTTTTGAGGTTTCAAGTCTTCGCCGATTAAATTAAATATACGTTCGATGTTGTCTTGAGGATTAAGTATAAAATCCTCGTATCGCATGCGTAAATATCCATCGTGTTTATCCCGCCTATTCCAACGTAATTCAATCCCTGTATTCCATAATAGCCAAAGGGCACTACTTTTCCATGTTTTCATCTTGATCATTGGTTTATTATCTTCAGGCCGGATAGTACTGCGTTGAAGTGAAAAGACAACGCCTCTCGAATCCCGAATGAGGTGCAACACGAATAATCGTATACCCGGCAGGAGGCTGATCAAGTGCCCGTACGTAGGTGCTTTGGAGGTATCCACAATCACCCGACAATGTGTAGTTTCCTGAATCGCATGATAAAGAAGGTGGAGCGCATTGAGATAATTCTTTCGTGTTGGTGTGATTTTTAGATTTGGTAAGAAGAAGTATTCAAGCATTCTCCAAGACTGAGTACTAATCTTCCATTCATTTATCAGAGCATGTAGACCTTGTCCTTCAAGATTCGTAAAGTCGGAGCTAAGTATTTCTTGCCAAACAGGGCATTCTCTAAAAGGTGTGTCGCATCCACATAATTCGTTATCCATGAAACCGCGTTGCCAAGTCCAATGAAGTTCTCCAGCATTGAAAAAGCCATCCTGTTGACCGAGGATGTTCCCCATCAGTGTGCTGCCAGAACGACCAACTCCAGCAATATACAGGACTTTAACATCACCCATGTGCGGATTCCTCGAGTTCATTCTTTCTCAGAAGCCTATTCCTCAGGAATCGTATCAAAACACGATCTTCCCGATCTAAACCGATTATCCATAGCAGAATAACAAATGCAACAAGTATGCTGAATAAAATTGCGATAATGCGAAGCACCGCTTGGTCGATATCGAAAAGAAGGGAGGCGCTCGCGAGGGTAAACGTCACGCCACCGATCAGGATCACCTTGCGAAACCGGCGGTCGTACGGCCAATACCCGATAATGCTGCGGACTTGAAAGAGACCGACGATGTACATCATGCCCACACCAAATGATGTGGCTATTGCTGCACCGGTAATACCCAAACGTGGTGTGAGAAGTGCATTCAAGATCACACTCGATACCAGCATTACCGTTGTGTTCCAGAACCATTTGGTCTGATTGCCCGTCATCATCATCATCCAGCCCACAGAGCCGGTTGAAATGTTCACGATCTGTCCAATCGATAGGATGACGAGTGTCAATGCGCCTGTTTCATATCCCTCTCCGAATAGCATAAAAAGAAGATCTCGGGGGATTGTTATCGTAAGGACGGCCAGTGGTAACGAAAGATAGATACACCATTTGGTACTGATGATAAAAAGCTCTCGGAGTTCGACATTTCTCTCCCGGTGGTATAGATCAGCGATCATGGGAGAAAATACAGAAGTGATTGCACTGAGGATAATCGGGAAAAGCAAGGAAACCTGGGAACAAGCTTGGAAAATGCCGACTTCAGTTTCAGGTCGATATACTCCCACGAGCAGTCGGTTAATCCAGATAACGAACATCGAGAAAGCACCCGCAAGCCACGATGGAAGAGAAAAAGTCATCAACTCTCGAAGCGAAGATACTGCACGAAGTCCTCGTCTAAAAATCTCGGGGAATAGCTGTTTTATAACAAAGAATCCATAAATAAAACTAATCAAATATCCGAAGGCTGCCGATCCAATCACACCAGGCAGGCCGTAATTAAGCAAGAAGACCGGAATGAATACGATCAAAGTTATTACGGATGGGAGAACATCCTCAAGCATTACCGCATAACGCATTCTCTGCGTCACTCTGGAAGTTGCAGCGGTTACCTTGATGGTTGCGAGCAAGGTGAATATAGGAGCGAATCCGTGAATGACTGGCGTCATAGCGGAATTTTTGAAGATCTCTCTGGCGATATAATCTGCTGAAAAATAGAGTAAGGCTCCCATGCCAAACCCGGCGAGAATGGATATTTCAATGGATTGAATGATTACACCTTTTAATCTGGCGACATCTGATTTCCAATAATCGGTTGCGTAGCGGATGATCCCTTTATCTACCCCCAGCGGTGCGATCGTACTTCCCATCTGCAGCATCGTCCAGACGATGGCAAATAGGCCGAACTCCTTTGGCCCCAAATAGCGTGCGAATATGATTTGGCTGAAAGCGAACAAGGCTCTACCAAACACTCGACCAAATAGTGTTACTCCCGCGCCGGAAGCGAATCGACGGATTGCAGTTTCGATCCAGTCAGGACTGGTTTCACAGGTTTCAGGTTTATTATCTGGTGTTTTTCGTGGATGATTTTGCATTTGGAGATGTTTTCCCTCAGCCTGTATATAACTGGTTAGCCAATCTTTATCGTACTTGCACGATCGAGAGGCGTCGATCCCTCGCTGCTGATGTTGACCACGCGATACGATGTGGTATTCGGAGACACTTGCTGAGGAACATGAGGTTGTATTCTACATGAGGTCTGAGAGATCGGAAAGTTCGTCGTCCGCTTTCACGCGAGGTAGAGCTAATATACAATACGCTGCCATGAGAAGAATAGGTCATTGGTTGACATCTTCCTGGATCGACCGAGTACTGTGGGGCATCTGCGTCCTTGGTTTTCTCTGGCTGCGTATCCAGATTCCTGTTCGAGATCTACAGGCAACAGGTCTTGTGGCTCTGCGAGACCTAGTATTAACCTTGGTTCTGTGGTTTCTTGTTCTCATCCTCTGCCTTTCCCTGGGGAACCTACTGCTACGTTTCATAAAATCTCGAAAGCATGAAGGATTTGGAAAAGAGTGTATTCGCTTTTGCCCTGGGATTTGGCGCCATGGCATATTGGATCCTCTTGCTCACTTTGTTTCAACACCTCGGTGTACCCACTCTTACAGTTTCATTGACCATTGCAACCACTCTTGTCGGACCGGAAGCGACGGATTGCCTCAAAAGGCTGTGGGCTTTGCCGGGAGTGATTCGCAAATTCTGGAGAGAAACAGCCACGATCGGCAAAGTAATTGCAGGTATCTCTCTCTTGATTGCAGGTCTGAGCTTCATCAACGCGCTTACTCCGGCCTGGGATTATGACGGTTTGATGTACCACTTGGTGGGGCCGTAACTGTTTTTAGAAGCCGGAAAGATAATTCCGCTTCCGGATAACTGGTATGTCAACGGACGATTTACCGTTGAGATGCATTTCTCTCTCGGCTTGGCATATGGGGACAATGTGAGTGGCGACAAGAAGGGTGCCTTGAAGAGGTGCTTACTAGCGAATGGATTTCAGTATATGAGATTATTTATATCGAGTGAAGTGGACTTCCTACTTGCGTATATCACCGCACACGATTTCGAGTTCGTTTCTGATCTCTGAAGATTTTTAGGTTGGGTATATTCGTCTATCCGCCAGCGTATAGAACTATCCGAAAAGTCTAGCCAGGTAGAATATTGGCATTGGAGAAATATATATGCAGAAGTTTAGATGCTGGATTGTGTCACCAGATTCCTCCGTCGTTGTATTCATGTGGCTTGTGGTGTTCGATGGGTTCGGGAGTGGAATACCGCAAGTACATTATTTGGTTCGGGTGTCGTATCTGGCAATACTTATCCAATGGTTGACGCGTGTGATCAAAAACCGAGAGACCTTCTCAATCCCGAAATTTGTAGTACCACTAGTGCTGATTCTAATTCAACAAATCATGTCCGTGCCAACCGCACCTTTGCCCTTTCAAGCCCTCGAAGTTGTACTTCGATACTTGATTTTGGCGCTCGGATGTTTTTATCTACTCGATAATCTGCAGCACACGCTCGAACCCCGCAAAGTGGAAAATGTGATTATTTCCATGGCAGTTGTTTTCTGCTTATTTGATATTCTCAACGTTTTGAACTGGTTTTATTCCTGGTGGGTTATTACTGATTCAGTATTTGCCGCGGCTCCTTTCGGATATCGACTGCATGGTGTTTTCTTACGCCACCCTAATCTCGAAGCGGCATTTTTGAATCTGGTATTGCCTTTAGTAATCCTGCGCATACTTCGGCAAAAGCAGTTATACCGACGATTACTATGGCTGCTGTTCCTGGGGTTGATCGTGGTTGTGGATTATTTCACATCATCTCGTGGCGGCTGGCTGGGGGCCATTCTTGGCCTGGGGACCATGAGTATCTTGCTCTTCATACCAGTTCTGGTACGCACAAAAGACAAAGGTCTTAACCTGTTGAAAGAGGTGTTTCATTCCAGGAGCCGGATAATTGCAGCCATTCTGGTAATTGTTGTCATCATTATGGCAGGTGTGATCTTCATCCGGCAGTTGAATGTTACCTACCATGTTCCGGGTGTGTCTGCAAGAGCGGATATCTGGAGTACTGGCTGGAAAATCGTCCTGAAAAACCCGCTTTTGGGGAATGGCGCGGGCTCGATGCACATTCTTCCTGCTGTGGAGGATCAACTGCCGCCTGGCTTCTATATGACTCATGCGCATAATCTCTTGCTCCAGGTTGCAGCTGAAAATGGAATTGTTGGCCTTGTCTTGATACTCGTCCTCTTCGGATTGCTGCTGCGGGGTTTCTATCGTGCCTGGCGCACTGCGGATCGCAACGACCGCATCGATTTGGCTGTGTATGCGGGAATCCTGGTTGGGGTAGGCGTCCATAATCTCGTTGACTTCATATTCCAAGCCCCGATCTATGTGCTCTGTGTTTTTACATTTCTCATTTTGATATATCGGCACGCTCCACAAAGTGAGAGCCTGATACTGGGTGGGAAATTGGTTTTTCCTGTTGTCGTCGTACTTCTTGTTGCATATGCGCTGGGGAGTTTCTTTACGCTGTATGGATCCAGCGAGCACAATACTGGCGTGAGAAATGTCGATAAAGTTGACTGGCAGATTATTAGTGAAGAGATTTATGAGGCCGTCGAGAAGAATCCCCACTATTCCTTTTATTACTTTCAATGTGGGTTGGCGCAAGCATATGCCTACCAGGAATCCGGCGAGGAGGCAGTGCTTAACTCAGCTATTTCGATGTTTGCAGAGGGAGTAAAAAAGGATCCTTATTGGCCAATTCATTGGGCGAACCTGGCGGCGCTGCAATGGGAGGCGGGTCAATTTTCAGAAGCTTTGCAGAACATGTTGCGAGCAACGAACATGGCCCCCAAGAATGCGACATTTGCGCTCAATCTTGGCCAGATGTACGAAGCATCTGGCCAAGACGAGAAGGCTGTCGAGGCTTATCAAAAAGCATTATCCAACGATCCGTGGTTAAGCCATTCTCTTTTCTTTACCAAGACCACCCTGCGATCCGGATTGGCGCAGGCACCGCTGACGGAAGTGTCAGAGCCGATCCGCAAAAAATTAACGTGGGATGGATGGCTTCTATTGAATTCAAACCAACTGGAGCAGGCGCGTCAAATGTTTATGCAAGCGCTGCAATTAAAGCCTGATTACGGGCTTGCGTTCTCCGGCCTGGCCTTGGTCGATGAGGCCCAGGGGATGAAGGAGCAAGCTCGAATACATGCCGGTACTGGAGCGATCGCGGATGTGGATACCCCGCTCGTATTTCTTATCGCAGGTCAAGTGGCTGAACGACAGGGCCGCTCTATGGATGCTGCTGTATACTTTTACTCGGCATACCTGACTGCGAAAAACCATTCGTATTCGAAGTCCTACTACGGAGGTGTGTATCACAGGTGGGCGCTTCCTTTCGATCTTGTTCCCCAAACCGAATTGGGGATATTAACGGATGATATGCTGCAGTCTTTCAATACGCTGGCGGATGAGCTTGAGGAACTTGGACAAGATGATCTTGCCCGGCAGGTGCAAGATTGGGTTGTAGAAAATACCCCCTAGTCGACGATCTGCTCAATGCCTTGATAATAATATGCCATGCTGGAAAAACAAAAAGGCTCGGAACTCTCCGAGCCTTTTTGTTAACGATTGGACTATTCTATTTATGAACTTGTATCCTGGCTTTCTGTAATGGTCGGTGCAGTACGCTTGCTTTGATAGATCGCCCAAACCAGGACGAGGACAAGCAGGGCTGCAACGGAGACCACACCAAAATCCAGCTTTCGGTATTGAACCGCAATGGGTGCGATGATCACCGAGACCAGGTTGACAACCTTGATCATGGGGTTCAGGGCGGGTCCGGCGGTATCTTTCATCGGGTCACCAACCGTGTCGCCGATCACGCTAGCCATATGCCGCTCCGAACCCTTTCCGGTATTGTTGGCCGGATCGGATGGTTCGTCTTCGATCGCTTTCTTGGCATTGTCCCAGGCGCCGCCGGCATTGTTCATGAAAACGGCGAGCAGCTGACCGGAGAGGATAATGCCTGCCAGGAAGCCGCCGAGGGCTTCAACCTGCAAAACCAAACCGACGACGATCGGTGTGACTACACCGAGCAGCGCCAGTGATACGAGTTCCTTCTGTGCGGCAGCCGTAGCGATGGCAACGGGTCGGTTGTAATCCGGTTCAACCTTACCCTCGAGTACGCCGAGTTTGAACTGACGCCGAGCCTCTTCAACAATGAGTGCAGAAGCTCGACTGACGGCGTTGATAGCGAAGGATGAGAACAACCAGGGCAGCGCGCCACCAATCAGCATGCCGACGAAGACCTGTGGAACGTCGATGCGAATGCCAGTGGAACTGATTTGTTCGGCCAAGGCAATACCGGCTGTGAGTTGCGCGCGGCTGACGTCAACGATGTAGGATCCGAACAGCGCTACCGCCGCAATCACGGCTGAGCCGATGGCTACACCTTTGGTAATTGCTTTGGTTGTATTTCCCACGGCGTCGAGATCGGCCATGATTTGCTTGGCCTGCACGGTCTTCTTGTCGTCCATACCTTGCCAGGACATTTCTCCGATGCCGTTAGCATTATCGGAAATCGGACCGAAGGAATCCATGGCTACGTTGTTGCCCGTGAGGGTCAGCATGCCAATACCGGTCAAGGCAACGCCGTAGAGGATGTAAGTAACTTGTTGGCCGCCTTCGATTCCGGGGATCGTGCCGAAAATCAAGATCGATGAAAATATCGTCACTGCGATAACAAGAACAGACCAGACGCTGGATTCGTATCCGATGGCAATACCGGAAAGGATGGTCGTCGCCGGGCCCGTGTCTGCAGCTTTCTTGATCTCTTGGACTGGCGTGTTATGGCTGCTCGTGAAGTACTCCGTGATGCGGTCGATGGCGATTGCCAGGAGAACGCCAACTGTGGTCGCCGCGAAGGGACGCCACCAGCCGCCAGGGATATCCTTCAGATAAAAGATGGCCAGCACGAGAAAACTGACGATCGATATACCCGCGGAGGTCAGAAAACCACGGAAGATGGATTTCATCGCATCGCCGCTCTTCCCGGGGGAACTGCGTACGGCGTAGGTGCCGAAAATCGAGGACAGCACGCCGATGCCTCGTACGAGGAGCGGATAGATGATCCAGTGCAGATCGCCGGTGATGCGCCAGAGCGCCAGCGCCAGGATCAGTGCGGATACGATCGTGACTTCGTAGGACTCAAAAATGTCCGCCGCCATTCCGGCACAGTCTCCAACATTGTCGCCCACCAGGTCGGCGACGACAGCCGGGTTGCGGGGATCATCTTCGGGAATGCCTGCTTCGATTTTGCCCACCAGATCGGCGCCAACATCAGCCGCCTTGGTGTAGATGCCGCCGCCTACTCGCATGAATAATGCCAGCAGGGTGCCGCCAAAACCAAAGCCCAGCAGAGCGTCGGGGGCTGCGATGCCGAAGACGATGAATATGGCCGTCCCACCGAGCAGGCCGAGACCATCCGTCAGCATACCGGTGATCGTGCCGGAGCGGTAAGCGATGCGCAGTGCGTCTCCGAACGATCCTCGCGCGGCGGAGGCCACGCGCACGTTTCCTTGCACTGCCATGCGCATACCGATTTGCCCGACAGCCAGGCTGAAGCCCGCGCCCATGACAAATGCAAGCGCGCGGCCGAGGCCAATGATCAGTTTAATTTCATCATCGCTTCTGCCTGCAAAGCGTTCCATTGCTTCCTGTGTGGGTTCAACGATATAGACGGAAAGAAATAATGCAGCTGTGAGTACAACAATCAGGGGCAGGATCGATTTTAACTGCCGGCGGAGGTATGCGTCGGCTCCCGTTCGGATCGCGCCCCATACCTCCTGCATCTTTTTCGTTCCTTTATCTTCACGCAGCACCTGAGAGCGCAGAAATACTGCATAAAGCAAACCAAGGATCGCTACCCCCATTACCCCCCACACAGCGACCTGTTCGAATTGCGATAGACCTTCCATTGTAAACATTGAATTAGACTCCTCCTAGAATAAGTTGATGGGGAACGGGAGTTTTCATTCTAAAAGCCGTTTCATATGCTGTCAAGCAATTTCCATTAATGGAAAAGGGTAACACTTGCGTAACTTCATAGAAGAGTATGTGTTGATAGAAGCGTTGGAAAAATGGCTATTGACTCACAGGTGTAATTTTTTGTATAGTGTGCTCTGCAATTGGAATATTTCATCAGATCGGCGTGTGTAGTAAGTGCTTGCGCGATAGGGAGCAAAAAGCTGTACATTCAGGAAGTATGATCGGGAGGTATTGGCAAGAGATAGGGTACTCCGGGAGTAGTATCGTAACGCTTATCGAGAATGGCCATTGTATGGTATTGTAATCATACAGATATGCAATGCGGAATCCGATGCCAATTACGGTCACTCGGGCGCAGATAAATGCATTCGTAGAGGGGGCAAGCGGATCCATTTTCAAGCCATTATCATCGTGTACGGTGTGAGCCGATAACAGATTTTCGTTCGTTATCTGCGTTCCGATCAATTGGCGAAGCAAGAAGATGTCATTGCCTTGACAGTTCTGCGAAGGACCTGGCAGCGATTTCAAACGTATTTCAGCATCGGCAAACACACTCAACCTATTGATCGATTGACCAAAAATTCAAGCGATGGGGTTATCGTCGATTCGAGGTGGGTTTGAGTTGTTTGTAGAAGAATAGATCAACGTTACCATTTGATTTTGAACCATTCAGGTGGATGACGAGAGAAGTCATATAAAATTCAATGTGCTGTATCGGCTGAGAAAGGGTAGTTTTGGTATAAACTGAATATGAGCGTAGAGATGACAGAAGAGAAAAAAGGTAGAAAGCATAAAACAACGAAACAGGCTGACAAGCAGACTGATTTCGAGGCGCGCTTCGATCTTCATGATGATGTGAATCCATATTCCGAAGAAGAACATCCCGGGATTGGTCAACTCGTCGAACTGGGGAAAGAACGGGGATATGTAACTATCGATGATATCCTCTCGATCTTTCCTGAAGTGGAACGCGATATCGATCAACTCGAAGATGCTTATGCAGCGCTGATCAGCGCAGGCGTTAATATTCACGATGATGAGCGTAAAGATGAAACGGATGAGAGCGCGCAAGACGAATCCACGGATCAGAATGGTTCAGCTGCCGAGTTGGAAGAAGAAAACTATCTTTCTGCCGTGGATACAGATGACACAGTAGGACTATATTTAAAAGAGGTCGGACGTGTGCCGTTGTTGACGGCTGAAGAAGAAGTATCGCTGGCGAAACGAATCGAAAGAGGGAGAACGGCGAGAGAAAATCTGGCAGAAAATTCGGTATCGCTGACAAAGAGACGCGAATACCAAATGCTCATCGAAGATGGTTGGGCTGCACGCGAGCATCTAATCACTGCCAATTCTCGCCTGGTGATCAGTGTCGCCAAGAAGTACATGCGCAGAGGAGTGCCTTTCCTGGACCTGATTCAGGAAGGGAATATCGGATTGATCCGGGCAGCGAAGAAATTCGATTACCGCCGAGGGCATAAATTCTCCACGTATGCAACATGGTGGATCCGACAAGCTGTAACCCGGGCGATCGCCGACCAAGGTCGTACGATTCGTGTGCCGGTTCATATGGGAGATCAAATCAACAAGCTGCTGCGGGTTTCGCATCAATTAACACAGGAATTGGGAAGAGATCCGACGACGGAGGAGCTTGCCAAGTCTTTAGATGTGCCGCCGAAAAAAGTTGAAAACATGATCCAGGTGGCACGAAGACCGCTTTCTCTGGAGACGCCCACAGATGAGGAAGAAGATTCTGAATTGGGTGATTTCATCGAAGATTCTGATTCTCCTGCACCCCCTGATGCCGTCATGCACAATTTACTGAAGGAGCATCTGCGTGATGTGCTCACAAATCTTCCTCCCAGAGAAGTTCACATCCTGCAGCTTCGTTATGGCCTGATGGATGGTCAGAGCTATACGTTGGAAGAGGTGGGGCGCAAGATGGGCGTGACGCGGGAGCGCGTGCGTCAAATTGAAGCGCAGGCGCTGAACCGACTGCGTCATCCGGGTCATCGTCGTAAATTGGTCGATTACTTGCTGGATTGATTGGCTTCTTGCGTTTTATCCGACAGGCCGCCGCTTCGTCGTGCGGCCTGTTTTTGTGTTAACTGCAGCAGCTCTTCAATACTGTATGCCGCCCAAAGGCAAATGAAGGGTACGATGGGAATCCAGTAGCGTTGGTAGGGGAGCGGGATGGCGATGAGCAGGGATACCAGCTGTAAGACGGTCGCCAATAGGAGAAGTGCTCGTTTACGCTTGCCCTGACGGTCACGTGCGAGTGTCAAATAATGCAAGCCCATGACCATGCCAAGAACGGTCAGGAAGAGTAATAAACCGGCCCCAAGGGGATTGCGGAATAAATTGTGCAGCGGGTTGGCCAGGTAGACCTTAACCATGGGTGCAATCTGTGTTTGATAGTTCCCTACCTCTTCGAATTGCAGCGGCGACAGATATAAATGCCTCAGCATAACCGCCGTTCTCATTGGGAATGTATCCAGAACCTGAGCCGGCTGCAGCTCTCGCAGCGTGTTGACTTGCCTTTCTACGAATTCCTGGCGGGCATTCCAGATTTGTGTGAATGCCTGGATCGGATCAGTCCAGGCGATCGGACTGAGAATGAAAATCGTTAGCGCTGCGACGGAAGCATAAATCAGGATGTTCCGAAGGATTCGTGAGCGATTCGATGTTTCATGAGAAGGTATCCAGGCGCAAGCCAGGAAATTGACCAGCAGCAATGGGGCGCAGGAGTATTTCGCTGATGCTGCCAGCGCTGCCCCCAAACCCGCTAGCCAGGGTTTGCGATCGGCCTCGAACATGCCCATGATGGCCATGCACACGCCGAAAGTCAGTACCCCTTCTGCCATTGCTCTTCGATTGTGAAGTAAGATGAGGGCGTTCGTAGCGAAGAGGAAAACTGCAGCGTATCCCATCGTTTTACTCCGCAATGCCACGCCATTGCGATACATCAGGAGCAGACTGAACGGCAGGAGCAGGGTGATGAATAGTCGGCCTGCATTGAGCAATGCATCTGTAGGCAGGGCACCCGCTGCTTGATTTTCTTGCCAGGTCTTGGACCAATCCCAATCGGTGGATACAGCCTCCGGACCATAGCCCGCAAGACGTCTTCCCATCCCAAGCACGTACTTAGTCAGCGGGGCGTTTAGTGCTCTGTATGTCTGATCGTAATCATCCGGATTGGAGGAATCCCAGGCGAGTGAGAGCGGATCTGTGAAGAAGCTTTCGAAATCGCGACTCTGGTAGAGCAGCGAACTCTCATCCGGATGAAAGGGAACACTTTCCACACCCTGCGCTATCCAAACGATATAGACGGCAAACAGGATGGGGATAAAGAGGAAACGAATATGACGTTTCATCGAAGCGACACTCGTTGATAGATCAACATACCTTCACTGGAGTAGATATCGGTTTGAAAACGCGTGTCTATTACGTATTGCGCGTTGAACGCTTCGTCGTCTCGAAGCGTATTGCGGATATACACCTCTAAGGTGACAAAATAATCCGGATTGGAATCCAGAATAAGTTCCTTAGGAATGGCATAGTTAATTACGTAGGCGGAATCTGGAATGGGGTAGTACGACAAGGATTGTGGAGAGATCAAACCGATGGTATCCAGAATATAGGCGCCGGTGTAGTAACCCAAGGCGCCGATATCGCCTGCGGCGAGTACTTGATCCGGCTGGATTCGTCCTTGCAGTTCTTCCGCTGCCCTGAGGTAGAGGAGTTCCAATTCAATGTAGGCCATTTTGGGAGCGGGGCGGTTGGGGCCATGATCGGGGTGAAGAGTCCAACTAAAAAGCGTGGAGATAAATGCCAGTGATGCAACAATGGCGAGTAAAGCGGGAGGCTTCCAGTGCTGGCCAAGCCGTTCCACGCCGATGAAAATTCCCAGGATGTAGATTGGGAGTGGTGGGGTCAGGTACCAGCGAAAGATGAGGGGATTGGCGATAGCGAAGACAATCAAGTAAATCCATGGAAAAACGAAGATCGGCCAGGCGGTCTTTTTATTTCCTACCGCGCCCGATGCCCCGATAAGAAACAACGTCAGGTAGATCACAAATCCTGCACCGATCCACCAGTTCCCGAGTAATTCCTGGCCGAGGAAGGGGGTGCCATAATGCTGCAGCAATCGCGTCAGGGCCGCGTCTGAAGGTAAATGGTATGCGGCAACTTTGGCGAGAATGGAGTGTGGGATAGGATTGCCGTATGCCAGGTATCCGATGACAGCCCAGCAGGCTGCGGGGAAACTGAACGCCGCAATTTCTTTCACGCCCGATTGAGTGATCTGGCGCTCTTTGCGCCATTGCATTGCATGGCGACGAAGTCGTTCGATCGCAAGAGGGCCGATGAACAACAGCGCGTCCGGACGCGTGAGCAGGCTCAGGCTTGCCGACAAGGAAGCCCAAATTGGCCTGTTCGTCGAATGTAAGTAAAATGTTGAGACCATCATGAGCACAAACAAACTCGTCTCCATGCCGCCAATGGCAAAAGTGACGGAGAACGGAGCGATGGCCCATATGATCGCTGCCGCGAATCCGGCGCGCCGATATCCAAGTGTCTCTCCGAGTTTAATCAGTAGGCAGCAGGTTAGGCTGTCCGCCATCGCGTTGAGGATGGTTGCCAAGACGGGAAATGAGGCTTGTGCGCCACCACCCAACAAGCCCAAACCCGTCATGAGGAGCGCATATACAGGTGTCGTTGTACCCAATACAGCTTCGCCTGGATTGTAGACCAATCCATGACCGGAAATCAGGTTCTGGGCATAGCGAAAGGTGATAAAGGCGTCGTCAATCGTACGCGGACCGGGAAGAGTTCGAGAAACGAATGAAACGACGAATACAACTGTTAGTGGATTCAATAACCGGCGAAAGCGCATGAGTGGATTATACATAGGTGGAATTTGGTGGGAAAGCGTCTGAATCCAAGATTATTACACCTTGCAGCACCTTTGATCATTCTCGCCATTGGGGTCGGTTTCAAAGGTATTCTACTGGCGATGGATGTGTTCCCCTTTAACGCCGATGAAGCCATTGTGGGATTGATGGCACGGCATATATTAAAAGGGGAGTGGCCAACATTCTTCTATGGACAGGCGTACCTGGGAAGCTTGGATGCAGCCTTCGTGGCGTTTGGAATGGCATTGTTCGGGAAAAAGGTTCTCGTCATTCGACTGGTGCAGATCGTGCTTTATACGGGCACCATCCTCACGACGATACATCTCGGAGAGAAGATTTTTCAATCTCGATGGACAGGCTGGGCGGCGGGTTTGCTGATGGCCATCCCGGCAGTAAACGTCACTTTGTACACAACCATCTCTTTGGGAGGATATGGAGAGGCGTTGTTGATTGGAAATCTTCTACTTATTCTCACACTGAAGATCGTTAAATCTCCAGACTCGAAAGGACTTTACCTGGTATGGGGTGGGCTGGCGGGATTGGGGTTTTGGATTTTTGGTCTTACCTTGATCTATAGTCTACCCTGTGGGATTTTGATTCTCTGGAAACTTACCAAGCAATTACAAAAGAAAGCGATCGGTGTTCGCGTTGGACTCTTGCTGATGGCAGCAGCTATTGGGGCTTTGCCCTGGATTGTATGGGCAGTATCGCATGGCCCTGGAAAATTGATACAGGAGATGATGGGATCGGCGATTGCAGGTGCTTCATCCGGCAGTGTCTGGGAAACGATCTTGACGCGCCTTCGCAATTTCATCCTGTTTGGTATAAGTGTGATCTTTGGCTTGAGGCCTCCCTGGGAGGCGCGTTGGCTTGCACTCCCGCTGCTTCCTTTTGCGTTTGCTTTTTGGTTGGTTATTGCCTTCAATGCATTTTCTCGCATGAAAGGCTGGAGTTCACAGCACTTTGGCCAATTGTTGCTGTATGGTGTTTGTGGTTTCCTTATTATTGGATATTTGTTTTCTCCATTTGGTGCGGATCCTTCGGGCAGGTATTTTCTTCCGCTTGCCGTACCGATGTCGCTTTTTGCGGCTGATTTTCTAATCGATACAAAGCCGAAGTTACAGGCGAAGTGGGCTATCGCATTGTTGCTCGGAATCCTGTCCTTTAATCTATGGGGAAATCTGCAATCTGCCTTTCGATATCCACCGGGAATTACCTCGCAATTCGATGCTGTCACCCGGATCGATCATCATTATGATGAAGCGTTGATCGATTTTCTTGTTCAGCAAGGTGAGATGCGAGGGTATTCTAATTATTGGGTGGCATATCCCCTGGCATTTCTTTCGGATGAGCGTTTGATCTACATACCCATGCTGCCGTACCATCAAGATTTCCGGCATACTTCCAGGGATAATCGATACGAACCATATAATCCGATGGTCACATCTGCTGATCATGTCGCCTACATCACAGCCAACCATGCAGCACTTGACCAATTTCTTCGTGATGGATTTGAAGCGCAAGACTTGCACTGGCGTGAAATTCAGATTGGGGATTATCAGGTTTTTTATAATCTGGAACCTTCGATCCATATCGACAATCTGGATCCGGCCTGGCCAATCGAGTGAGCGATATGGATGCTTAAGTGAGGTGCTGCATTGAGTTTTCGTAGATTGGTTCTGTGCTTTACTTTCCTGGCCATCTTCACGATGGCGGTGCGTGTATCCATTGATACCGATACATGGTGGCATTTGGCCGCAGGAAAGCGTATCGTCGAAACCGGCGAGATTATTCATGAAGATCCCTTCTCACTTACACGGCAAGGCCAGTCTTGGATCTATCCGGGTTGGCTATCCCAGGTCATTTTATTTCGATCCTATGATCAATGGGGATATCAAGGGTTGATCTTGTTGACGGCGTTGTTTGTTGTCCTGGCATTCGCCTGTGTCTGGCCTCTGCTGGATGGACCGCCGCTCATGCGTGCAGGCACTATCCTTCTGGCGGCCTCGGTTTCAGCCGTCTATTGGTCTGCCCGTCCGCAAATTATGAGTTTTACACTCTCGGGGGCTTTTTTACTCCTGCTGGTGAAAGTGCGTGACGGCAATTATCGCTTGGTCCTGATACTGCCGTTCATCATGGCATTGTGGACCAATCTGCATGGTGGTTTTGCCATTGGGTTTATTCTAATCGTCGGTTTTTTGGTCGGGGAAATAATGGAAGCCGTAAGTGTGATCGTACGCGATGGGGCTCCATTAAAATCGATGTGGCTTCAGTATCGCGGAAGATTTCTGCTGTGGATCGGGATTGGTTTTGCTTGTGCTGTGGCGGTTATCTTTAACCCCCATGGAACTCAAATGCTGCTTTATCCGTTTAAAACTATCTCTGTAGGTGCACTGCAAGATTATCTCCAGGAGTGGCAGTCACCGAATTTCCACGAGCTTAGAATGCAGCCATTTCTATGGATGTTATTACTTCTTCTCGGAAGTCTCGCTTTCTCGAAAGAGGAAGTTACATGGACCTCGCTCATCCTGGTGACAGGATTCACTTATTTGAGTCTTGTTGCTGCTCGCAATATTGGTCTTTTCGCTCTGGTCACGGCGCCCTTGCTGTGCAAGCATGGGTATATCGCCATAGGCCCTTTTATCAATCGGAAAAAACAAGATAAAAAAATCCCGGAAGGGGTCGCCCGAATCCTCAATTTGGTAATCTTTGTTTTGATCGTAATTGCTGCGGGTATAAATTCAATCGTACATTTGGACAATGAGTATATTCAGGAAGAGTTATCCGGGCAGCTTCCCGTTCAAGCCGTGAGCGTCATACGAGATAACGAGTTGTATGGAAATCTGTTTAATTCTTATAATTGGGGTGGGTATATAATCTGGTCTTCCTATCCGGAGATATTGAGCTTTGTTGATGGACGAACGGATTTATTTGATAATGAAATTTTAGATGACTACCTTATTACGTGGCTTGCCGAACCGGGATGGGAAGAAATTCTAGATTTCTGGAATATCGAAGTTGCATTACTTGAGCCTGAGTCACCTTTAGCGAAGGTTTTAAACATCTCTGGCTGGAACGCTGTGTATAAAGACGAACAGGCCGTGGTACTCACAAATTCCCAATAGATCGTCGGGGCTCCATTTGGGCAGCATTAATTCATAGAATATTTCTATCTAACGTCCGACATTTCCTGGGGAAATTGTCATTCTGGAGTTCTGGCTTAGTGAATAGGCGACAGGGAAGCAAGTAGTTCCTAGTTGAGTGATTTATAAGCTTTTTGGAGGTGTTGCTTGCGTTTTATAAGTGATTGGAAACAAAAAATAACTTACGCGATAATACCAGTTGTTCTGATCGGTTTGGTAATCGTTAGCTATCAATTGGCCGTAGAAACTCCGGGAGGAAATGATTTTCTCCCCCGCTGGAAAGGAGCCCGCTTATGGCTTTTAGAGAATAGAGACCCTTATGACGAAGAAGTAAGTCTCGCCGCTCAAATTGATATCTTGGGGCGGCCAGCGGATCCCGCGAAATTGGAGGATCTTGCGCATTTCTATTACCCGCTGTATTCAATGTTGTTCTTCGGTCCATTTGGCTTGCTCCCATATACATATGCGCGCGCAATTATGACGACGATTCTGGTGATCGTCCTTCCAGTGCTGCTATGGATGGGTCTACGTATCGCCAATTGGAAACCGGGTGTCACGATGACGGCACTTCTCATGGGTTTCTCTATATTCTGGTATCCAGGCGTTCGAACTATTTTCCTTGCGCAATTCTCGGCAATCAACGCTGCATTTATGATTGGCGCATTATTGGCGATTCGTCGCAGGAGTGATGCATTAGGGGGCGTGTTATTAGCCTTATCAACGATGAAACCACAAATGTCGTTTCTACTTATTCCATTCGTGTTGTTATGGGCAATATCCCAGAAACGCTGGCGTTTGATTCGATGGGCAGCAGGTACTGAAGGACTGTTTTTCGCTGGCTCTCTTGCACTGGTGCCCGATTGGCCCATTCGTTGGATCTGGCAAGTTATGGAATATGCAAAGTACACTGTGGAAGGACAACCAATTGCCATAATCGCCAGTGTATTTCCTGCCTATTCGGACAGTATCACGAGAATTCTGACAGGTATTATTCTTTTTTATCTGGGTCTCGAGTGGGTCTTAGCATGGAGAAAAGGTGACAGCTGGTTTCAATGGACCGCAGCAATTACGATTGTAGTTACCAATATCGTAGCCTATCGAACCGCAACCACGAGCTATGTGGTCATGATCCCAGCGCTCTGCATCATTTTCAGCACATGGGTTCGACGCTGGAACAAGCAGGGAAATCTTTCCGTTGTGTTCGCGATTATCTTTCTCTTTCTGGGAATGTGGGTTTTATTCCTTGCAAGCATAACGGGCAATCAAGAAAGTTCGATAATGTATCCTCCATTGCCGATTATTACCTTTATTGGATTACTCTGGGTACGTTGGTGGGCAATCCGGCAGGAGAAACTGCCTTTTGAAGGATCCTTGACCGAGCAGGGAATATGATCTATTCGACCGGCATAATCATTTGCAGCCATCTCTGGGGAAGCGAGTAAAAAGTGTCACAGGAGTCCAGTCGCCACCATAAAAACGAAAACAATAAGCTCTCGTCCCTGATTTCTTCATTGATAATAATGCTCTGGATCGAAGGGATAATTGCGGCGTATTATTGGGTCCATAAACCCTGGCCAATTGGCCAGAACAGTGCGCCGCTTGCGGCCGTTGTGGATTTGCTGCTTGCACTCACACTTGTAGCTTTGGCGGGAGGGATTGGGCGATCCATCTTTCGTTCAAAACTTCCATTCTCGCAGATCGAAAACATCGCTTTGCAAGTAGCCCTCGGTATGGGGATTCTTGGGTTCGTGGTGTTTGCTGCAGGATTGATCGGTTTTCTCGGGACATGGCAGGCCTGGCTTGGGCTGGGAATCTCAGTGCTTATTTTATATAAACCCATTCTTGCCTGGCTTGGAGAATGGCGCGTGGTATTCGATGTTTCTCAAAATCCTGGTGCCGTGGAAAGAGCTGCCCGCTGGCTTGTCGTGTTTCTTGTTGTGATTGCAGGTTTTCAAGCGCTTGCACCGCCTTTGAAGTGGGACAGTCTCGTATATCACCTGGAATTGCCACAACGTTATTTCGAGATGGGCAAGCTCTTCCATCTTAGCGATAATCTCTTCTCCGGATTTCCCCAATTGTCTGAGATGGTGTTTACATGGGCGGTTGCTTTACGAGGCGGTTCAACCGCAGCGACGCTGGGGTGGATCGTTGGTGTGATGGCAATTCTTGGGTTAGGAGGTTTTACTGCGCGAAAGGTCGGAAAGGAAGTTCGGTGGATCGCGCCTGCGTTCTTGTTAACCGGCGCGAGTATTTCACGGGGATTGAGCTGGGCGTACGTCGATTTGTGGGTGTTTTTATTCGGATTGTCCACGATCATCCTTTTAGATCAGTATGGATGGACAAGGAAAATAGTCTGGGTGGGATTATCTGCCGTCTTTGCCGGTTTTGCCTTCAGCACGAAGTACACAGCAGGAATGATACTTCCTATCGGAGTGGTTTATTTAATCGTGGTGTGGATTCAATCTCATCGAGCAACGCCATCCCCACATAGATCATGGAAACCCCTGGTGGTATCCGGATTAATCTTTGTTTCCATCTCCATGATGATCGTCATCCCATGGTTTGCGAAAAATACTGTGATGACAGGGAATCCGGTGTATCCATTCTTTTTTGATGGCAAGGATATGGACGACCTGCGTTTGTCGTTCTATCAGGGCGAGATGTCTGAGTGGACGATATTCGATGCGTTGCTGCTTCCGATCGAAGGTACGATCCTGGGTATTGAGGGAGGGCCAAAATTCAACACGAGTATTTCCCCCTTATTCCTGGCACTCATCCCGGGCGTGATTTTTGGTTGGCGATATTTCCAGGAGAAGAACAGGAAGTGCATCATAGGATTGGCGGCCATGGTGTTTTCTGGCTGGTTCGTTTGGGCGCTGGGCTCACAAATCGCCTCAGCACTCACGAGGACGCGTCACTTTTACGTCATATTTCCTGCACTCGTGATACTAACCTCTTTTGGCTATGACTATGTCCGGCGGCTTAAAATTGGATCGGTTGATATAGGATGGCTTGTGCAACGCCTGATTATGGTCGTATTCGTCTTGACGGCGGTTACGGAGGCTTTATTTTTTGCAAAGGCCAGTCCTATTCGTGTACTCTCCGGTTTTCAAACAGAGGATGATTATCTCGCGGAACAACTCGGCTGGTTTGGGCCTGTAATGAACGATGTTAATTCACTTCCCGAGGGATCGAACGTGGCGATGTTCTGGGAACCCCGCTCCTATTATTGTATGATCCCTTGTTCTCCAGATGTGATTCTGGATCGCTGGTGGTATTTAATGCGTACAATCGGTGAGGCAGGTGAAGTGGTTTCGTTGCTAAGGTCGCAAGGATTTACTCACGTGCTTATATACGACTTCGGCGTACAATTGGTTCGCGAAAAAGAAAATATGCTCGAACTTGAAGACTGGGAAGAACTGGAACGATTTCGAAAAGGCGAGCTGCGTGTTCTTCAAGAATACCATGATGCGTATACACTGTATGAAATACCTGCAGAGATCTATGAATAACCATTCTTTATACGCATCGATCGGGAAAAGGTGACTCATGCCTGAAAAGGGAACACCAATGAAGTCATCCCTACAGGAAGCGAACGAACGGATCTCATCCGGCATCTCTATCATCATTCCTGCTTACAACGAACAAGATGGGATCGGAACCGTTTTGGAGCGTATTCATGAGGTTCTCCAGGATCGGGGTTGGGCATACGAGCTGATTGTAGTGGATGACGGCTCGGATGACGATACGTATGCCATTGCTGGAAATATCTCGAATACAAAGGTGCTTCGCCATCCACGGAACCGGGGCTATGGCGCGGCATTGAAAACCGGTATCCGCCATGCGCTATTTGAGAATCTCTTGATTACTGATGCGGATGGAACATATCCTATTCATCAGATTCCCGAACTCGTGGAACGGCTCATCGGCAGTGAATGTGATATGGTCGTGGGAGCGAGAGTGGGAGAGCATGTTTCCATCCCCATTCTGCGGAGACCGGCGAAGTGGTTCATCCGCAAGTTGGCGGAAATCGTTGCTGGGATTCCGATTCCGGATTTGAACTCAGGTCTGCGAGTTTTTCGCAAGGAAGCAACACTTCCATTCTTTACTATGCTGCCGGAGGGTTTCTCGTTTACGACAACAATTACATTGGCAATGTTGACCAATAGTTATATCGTTGAGTATGTCCCGATATCGTATTTTCAGAGGATAGGGAAATCGAAATTGCGGCCGATACGGGATACGCTTAATTTCATTCAACTTGTATTAAGAATTACATTGTATTTCACGCCGCTGAAAATATTCGTGCCGATCAGTATGCTTTTCATTGTGATTGCAATAGCCTGGGCGGTTTTTTCTACAATTGTCCTCGGTCGCCTTGCGGATGCTTCGGCGGTGGTTATCTTCATGACCGGTGTTCAAGTTGGCGTGCTTGGGCTGATTGCCGAATTACTCGACCGCCGCTTACCATCCTTTCACAGACCTGAAGATTGAAGCATATCCGAGATCCAGATGATTTCCGGGAAGGTGAACTCGATTAAAAAATTTCATCGCAAGTCGTTCGTGTCTTTGTCGTCGAGGTCGAGGGTGCAGTGATCGATCCCGGGAAGGGCATATCAGGCAGTGTGTATCAGCGTCTCCGTGAGGAGGTTGTCGATCGCGGATTGTGTACCCATTGTGGAACATGCGCGGGTTTATCCAACGGAAGTGTCATCATGGCGCGTGAAAGCCGAGGTCCGCTGCCGGTATCCCGCGAGGATGATGCCCCATTGCTAACAGAACTCGCCTATCAGGTTTGTCCGGGATTGGGGATCGATTATCCGGATCTGTTCCGCTGGTTGTTCGACAGTCTTCCAGAAAATTGGTTGATCGGCATTAGTCGCAAGCTGTTTCTCGGGCACTCCTCAATCCCCTTGATCCGCCGCAATGGGTCTTCAGGAGGCGTGATCACCCAGATATTGCTATATTTGCTTGAGAATGATCTTATCGATGGTGCCGTCGTGCTGCGTCATGGGGCACCGGAGGCCTGGTTGTCTACACCGATCATTGCCCGGTCCGCAGCGCAGATCGAAGCAGCCGCGCAAAGTGTCTACGTGCCGACGCCGGTGAACACAATCCTGGCTGAAATCGAATCTTTCAACGGACGTTTGGCGTACGTTGGTCTGCCGGATCAAGTGGCCGCGATACGGCGGTTGCAGCGCCTAGGGCACGCTGGCGCGAAGAAAATCGAATACATCATCGGTCCGTATGTCGGTACGATCTTGTACCTGGAGGCGATCGAGAGTTACTTGCGATCCAACGGCGGCAAAACCCTGGACGATGTCGCTCAACTCCGTTATCGGGAAGGGGAGTGGCCCGGATTCCTGGAGATTAGATTAAAGAGCGGCGAAATCCTGCGGGAGAAGAAATTTTATTACAACTATTTGATTCCCTTTTATCTCACTGCGAGTACGCTGCTGAGTGTTGATTTTACGAATGAATTAACCGACATATCCGTTGGCGATGCCTGGAATCCGCAGCTCGAAGAAAAAGGGGAAGGTTTCTCTGTTGTCCTGGCTCGCTCGGATCGGGGTTTGCGATTGTTAAACGATATGAAAGGGA
>DAOUEK010000080.1:0-3646 GCA_034430425.1 Anaerolineales bacterium
ACTTCGGGCGATCCGATTCGAGAACTTCCATCACAGATATAACGAGCGGCCAAGCTATGGGTACTTCTTGGTCGTTAACCTGCGAACAATCGATTCAGGTCGGCACGGGTCATTCCACAGGTATCGTGCGCTCTCACAACGAAGATGCACTCTTTGTATTAACAGGCAATGCATTTGGTGATGATCCGCTTGATGGCTTCGGATTGTTTCTCGTGGCCGATGGCATGGGAGGTCACCGCGCCGGCGAAGTCGCCAGTGCTGTTTCCGTAAGAACTGTAGCCAGAAAGCTTACAGAAGATACGATTGTCAATTTATTGGCTCAGGAACCGCAGAACAATGAGCTAAGTATCCAGGAAATTCTTCGCGTTGCACTCCAAGATGCCAATCAAGCTGTCGTGGACCAAGTGCCCGGAGGAGGCACAACACTAACGGCAGCCCTCGTTCTCAATGGCCAAATGGTGATTGGTCACGTCGGGGACAGTCGTGCCTATGTTATCGAAAAAAGTTCGATGGAAGCAATAACTCGGGATCACTCACTCGTCGAGCGATTACGAGAACTTGGTCAACTCACAGACGAGGAAGCAGCGGTTCATCCACAACGCAACGTGTTGTACCGTGCGATCGGCCAAGGCGCCAACCTCGAAATCGATACATTAATACATCCGGTCCCGAAGGGTGGATTCTTGCTGCTTTGTTCGGACGGATTATGGGGTGAAGTGCCCGAGGATGTGATCTATCGCATCATTTCCGGTTCGAATCATCCACAGGAAGCGTGTGAAGCCCTGGTACGAGCCGCTAATGCTGCAGGTGGACCAGATAACATCACGGCAGTATTGGTGCGATTTCCCAGGGATTGAGAGGGTGGAATAGTGTCAAGCGAGATGGATTACTACGCAATCCTGGGAGTTCCCAGAAACGCAACAGCAGCACAACTCAAACGTGCTTACCGTGAAGCTGCCACTCGTTTGCATCCTGACAAGAATGTCGCTCCGGGTGAAACGGAGATCTTCCTCGACGTTAGCCGCGCCTACGAAGTACTCAGCGATCCCGAAAAAAGGAAAGCATACGATCAAGAACTACAAAGCCTTGAAGAGAAACGCGCCGAGGAATCGGTTTTCCAATGTACGGTCACACATAGCCGATCGCAAATCCTTCGCCTGGACGAACCCCAGGTTCATTACGTGATCATGGAAATTGAAGCATCAAGAGATTTACCGACCACACGCCCACCGGTCAACATGGCCATCGTTGTGGATCAATCAACATCTATGCGAGGCCAGCGTCTGGATCGTGTTCGTGCAGCAACGCTAACCATCCTCAACGACATGCAGCCCGAAGACGATGTTTCTGTGATTTCCTTCAGCGATCGTGCAGAAGTCATCATCTCACCGGAACAAGCAAAGGATATTAAAACTGCACGAGCCCGTCTCAGCCTGCTGCAGGCGGGTGGCGGTACAGAAATCGCCCAGGGCATGGAAGCGGGACTGGCAGAGATTGAAAGCAACCTCCGAAGTGAAGCCGTTAATCAGATGGTTTTACTTACGGATGGCCGGACTTATGGCGACGAAGACCAATGCATTGCATTGGCAACTTCAGCGGCTTCCCAAGGGATATCGATCAACTGCATTGGTATTGGTTCCGATTGGAGTGATCGGCTACTGGATGATATCGCCACGCGCAGCGGCGGGAGCGTCGTCTTCCTTAACTCACCCAAAGCCGTTCAGGAATTTCTCGAAGAGATTTTTACCTCCCTGGGAATGGTTGTTGCAAGCCGTTTGCGCATTGAAGGCACGGTTGGGCAGCAGGTCGATCTGCGTTCGGCGTTTCGAATCCAACCCAATCCCATGCCGCTCGGGGACAGCCTCCCCATGTCTTTGGGACACCTCATGCGAGATACACAAATACGCGTGATCCTTGAGTTGGTCGTCCATCCATTGGGAGATATTCAAACATTACAACTTACCAATTTCACCATCAGCGGAGATATTCTCTCTGGCGAAGCCGAGTCGGATTCCCTTCCTGTGAACCTACAGATCTCCGTTTCCCGGGATCCAGACCTTGAACCCCCACCCGATGCCATCTTGGATGCATTGAATTTAATCGCCTTGTATCGCATGCAAGAGATGGCGCGCCACGAATCTGAGTTGGGTCAATCGGTGCAAGCTGCAAGACGATTAGAAAATTTGGCCACTCATCTGATTGCTTCAGGTGAGCGTGATCTCGCAAAAGCAGCCTTGAGTGAAGCCGTACGACTTTCCCGTACAGAGCGTCTTTCCAGTGAGGGCGAGAAAATCTTGAAATACGGCACCCGAGCGTTGCTTTTGCCGCCCTCTGAGAAGTTGAGGCAATGATCGAATGCCCGTCCTGTAAGCATCAACATTTTGTCGGTACACTCTACTGTAGTGAGTGTGGCACCCGACTCGCTCCTGCGAATCCTGCGCCGACGATGACCGGCGCGAGACATCAAGCAATCGAAGATCCAGCAGTTACCAAGCCACACATTCCAGAAGGGCCTGAACTGCACACTGGTGCATTGATGGGATTGCGTGTTCTGGCGAGTGGCGATGTCGTTTCACTACTGGGCAGGTCGAATTACACACTTGGTCGATCGATTATGGATCAAGCAGTCATTCCCGACATCGATCTTGCCAACTACGACGCATACGAATACGGCGTATCTCGATTGCACGCTGAAATGAGGATCGAAAGCGACGGTGTCTTTGTCATCGACCTGGAAAGCGCAAACGGCACATTAATCAACGGGACACGATTAAATTCACTCAAACCGACTCCCCTTCTCCATGGAGACGTCCTCCAACTGGGTCGGATGCAGCTGCAGCTTATTTCAAGATACCACAGGTAGAGGTGAAGAATGCCCATTAGTGTTTTGGTTCATCTGGGTGGTGAAGATCCAGTACTCGGTGAAGTCGAAGAACTTCCCGGAGCTACGGATACGACAATCCTCGTCAACAACCCGCGCAAGCGTGATGAGAAAGACCTGCCTTATCTCGCCGAAACGGTAGTAAGTGTTGTGTGGCCGATGCACCGCATCAACTTCATTGAAATCCTCCCCACCAGGGAAGATGAAGATCTAATCGGCTTCGTAAGAGAATAATACGCCATGACGAACGACCCTTCAAAACGGCGACGAATCCTGGTTGTCGACGATGAACCTCGCATGATTCAGGTCATTCGTATGAATCTCGAGCACGATGGATTCGAAGTATACGAAGCCCCCTCCGGCACAAAGGCACTCGATAAATTACGGGACCAGATCCCGGATCTCATCATCTTAGACGTTATGATGCCTGATCTGGATGGTTTCGAAACACTGCGTTTGATCCGCGAGATTTCCACCGTTCCTGTAATCATGTTGACGGCGAAGGGAGAAGAAGACGATCGTGTGCGTGGACTTGAGTTAGGCGCAGATGACTATATTACCAAGCCCTTTAGCCCTCGCGAACTCGTCAGCCGTGTACGCGCCGTACTTCGCCGAACCGAAATGCCCAGTACGACAGCGCATGAAGTCATCCAGGTCGACGATCGTTTGAAATTGGATTTTGACCGGCGGGAAGTGTGGGTCGAAGGTGAGCTCGTTAATTTAAGGCCCACAGAATATCGTCTTCTCTACCATTTGGTTCAAAAT
>DAOUEK010000081.1:0-22842 GCA_034430425.1 Anaerolineales bacterium
GGGTGGAATTGGAGGCAGCATTGCCAGCCTGTGGTGGCAAACAGACATCATCTCCGCGGGAGCTTCCGGCGCCATTTTCGGACTTGCCGGCGGATTGGCGATAGGCGTCTACCGCGGCAAGCTGCCGACGCCGCAGAAATGGATTAACCAATAGCCATTGATTCTGTCTACCGCGAGCCTCGATTGACAGCATTCGGGGATCGCGGTAGACTCTTTCTAAAGATATTTGGATCGGCCGCACTACCGCTCCCCTGTCTGGAGCGGCTTTTTTTTTGCGGATCGATCGATTAAGGATGAAACAAACAACGTATGACGTTTAATCAATATTACTTCGAAACAGCGCTAATCCGTGCCGTACGCAAAGAGGGGTTCGAACAACCCACACCCATCCAGCAGCAAACCTTCCCCGCCGCCCTGCAGCGGCGAGACATTCTCGGCACCGCGCAAACCGGCACCGGGAAAACGGTTGCATTCCTGCTGCCTGCCCTGCATTTATTACTCGCCGGTCAACCCATGAAAAAACCGCGCATGGTCGTCCTGGCACCCACGCGGGAACTGGCATCGCAAATCACCGAAGAGGCGCGACGGCTTGCCATTTATACACATCTACAACTGGTCACACTCGTCGGTGGTACTTCGATCAAAGCACAGACCAAACGCCTTCAGCGCGGGGTTGACCTGATCGTGGCAACACCCGGTCGCTTGAAAGATCATTTACAGCGCGGCAATGTGCGCTTCGATGCACTCGAGATTCTGGTACTTGATGAAGCCGACCGCATGCTCGATATGGGCTTCCTCCCCGACATCGAATCCATCGTACGCCGTATGCCTGCTGAGCGACAGACCATGCTCTTCTCGGCCACCATGCCGACAGCGATCCAATCCCTGAGTTATCGCTTTCTAAAAAACCCACTTCGCATCGAGATCGACACCGCACAGCCACCGCAAAGTATCCAGCAAAACATCTTCCCGGTACCCAGGCACCTCAAGACCAACCTGCTGCTCGAGTTGTTGGACGACCCCGAAGTGGAAAGTGCGCTAATATTCACCCGCACCAAGCAGGACGCCAATATGCTCACCCGCAAGTTGCATGAAGCCAATCTATCGGTGGTCGTAATGCATGGCGATTTTCGCCAGCAGAAACGCGTCCAGGCATTGGAAAGTTTCCGCGCTCGAAAAGCACGCATTCTAGTGGCGACCAACATTGCTGCGCGTGGGCTGGATATCGAGGATATTTCCCACGTGATCAACTTCGATGTTCCCGATGAAGCCGAGAATTACGTCCACCGAATTGGGCGCACAGCACGCGTGCAAGCCGATGGAGTCGCCTGGACTCTGGTCACGCCTGATGATGAACCACTGATCGCCGGAATCGAATATCTCCTCGACAAACAGATCGAACGTCGAATCCTTCCCGGATTCGATTACGACGTGCCCGCTCCAGATTGGGCCAAGCCCTCGACGAGAACACTCCTGGCCAACGCTCGCCGCAGTCAAAGCTCGTACGATCACTGGAAAGCTCTCGCTCGCTGAAGTAGCCTCGAGAAAAATTTTACAGAATCTGTATGCCTGCCAAAAAATTATTAAACCGTCAATTCCGCAATGTATGTCGTTCGATTAAACGAATGGGACAAACGTCACCTTACGAGTCGGAAGAAAGCACTGCTAGTATAGACACCACTTTCACACATAAAGGAGATATCCATGCAGAGAATACTAACTCGTCTCATCGGAATTGGAGCAGCCGTAGGCATCGGCTGGTTCCTCTATCAGATGAATGACGTCACCGGATGCGATGGACCTGGATCCGATACTTGGTTTGACGAGACTAACGCAAGACGTGAGGAAGCAATCGCAGACTATCAATCCTGGGATGATTACACCACCGAGGAAGAATTAAGCGATTATGCTGCGAGGGCAGAAGCACGCTATCAAGCGCAATTATCTCAAAAATCGGTTAACTGCCTCGAAACCCTTCAGGAACTCGAGGTTGAGTTTTTCCGTCTCGAATGGAAGATGTACGAAGCCGCCAGCAAGGGCGACTACGAACTTGCCTTCGAGTACGATATGGCTTCCTTTGATGCAGACGAAGAAGCCTCGAACGAATTTGACCGCCTGGCCGAAGAATACGACTGGAATGTCGTAGAAGAATAACTACAAGGGATATAATTCAGCTCGAAACAGTTTTATAATATACAAATCCATCTCCAAGCGCCCTATCGAGGTGAATGATAGGACGCTTGGAGGTTTATTTTCTGTGATCATCGACTTGAATCAGCGATCAGGTGCTTTATGCTCGAGACGCAGCAGGCTCAGGCTGATCAGCGCTGCGACCAGGAAAACCAGCGCCGAGATGCGGAACATGGCGGTATACCCATAGGCATCGATCAACCAACCTGCCAGAAAGGGCGCCGCCAAGGTAACCGGCGCAATCAGAGAATTCGCCATCCCGATGTAGGCCGCTCGGTTGGCGGGTGTCCCGAACTCGAGACTGAGCACCATGGACGTCGTCCAGTTGGCTACAGCACCCATACCGGCCAGAGCGAAGATGAGAAACCACAGGGGAATTGATGTTGCCCAGCCGGCCAATGCGCTGCTTAACATGGCCATCGTCACGCCAAGCAGCAGGATAGAGCGGTGACTCGTGCGATCACCCAGGGTGCCGAGTGTCGGATTGGCAATCACTTGCGCGAAGAAAATCACCCCCGTCAACCAACCCACCATCGCCTCGCTAACACCCAACTCAACGACAGCATACACGGCATAGAATGAAAAGGCCGTGCCACCCAACTGAAAGATCATGCGGATCAAGAGGAAACGCCGGAACACCCGATCGCTGACGAGAATCTGGCCGACCTCCCGCCACAGGTTTGTAGGAATTTCGGATGAACTTGTGGGGGCATGCGCTTGCTCCCGTGTTGACCCCAAGAAGACATAGGAAATAGCCAATCCCGCACTAGCAAGCAAGAAACAGAGCACATAATCATCGGGGGAGTCGAATCGTTCGAGGATCTGACCGGCGATCACTGCCGTGATGCTCATAAGCAGGTTTGCGGCTGAACCCTGAACGCCAAAGAAACGCCCGCGCCAGCTGGATGGAATAATCTTGCCGATCATCGACTGCCAGACCATAGCTGTAAGACCGCCGCCGAACCCCTGCCAGATCAGCAAGATGTAGATCAACATCAGCGCAATCGGAGTATCCAGCCTGGATAAGAAATAGGCCACCAACGCTAACCCGAGAAAAGGCAGACGCTCGTGGATAGTCATCGCCATCACCATCGGTTTGTAGCGTTCGAGACGCCGCACGCGACCAGCGGTGAGCAGCTGTGGAAGCTGCCAGCCAACGCTGTGGATGGCGGGGATCAACCCGATCAACACGGACGAGTCAGTTAGTTGGCGAACGAAAAGCGGGATGATGGTCGTAAAGGAAGCAAAACCCAGGGCGATACCGAAAAAGCCGCCGTCGAGGATGTTGACGATGGTGTTGAAACGCACGTCACTCGACTGGCTCGTATTGGTTGGGATCGAATCGGTCATGATCGTAGAGCCGGCCGGTTGAATATGTCCTATCTTACGGGGCCTCGCTCGCCGTTATTATAAAGCAGAAGCGGCGCCGTAATCGACGCGCTTCGCACCGACCGATCGCAGCGCCAGTGAGCTATGATTCGAACGAATATGATTCGCCCGACGGTGGCTACTCCAAACAATATATCGAAAACCGAAATTGATCCGGATTCGAGCCCGATGCCAGCCTCAGCCTCTCATGTCGTGAGCCGGGAGAATCATCACAAATCGGCACTCCCGCCCACTCCCGGGGATACACAACCAGCAAGAATGATAGAAACGAAAGCAGGTACGGAAAGCCGGTGTGCAATTTGCATAGCTTTCTCCTCTGGCGCCATAATTAAAAGGCAAGCGACCACCTGATTCAATAACTGAAACGAGAAACGGAAGCGAAATGTGATATAAGGGATTCGGCTCACCAAAAGGATTTCCATCCCCAACAAACGGGTCGATCCCACATCCCATGAAGATTTCACTAATTGTATTATGGAGTATACAGTGCATGCTTATCTGGATCTCGTTTGTCAGCATTTACTTCGAGAAGCGGACAATTACGCCCAGCCCTCCAGCTTTATGGAATGCATATTGCCTTCGACCAACTCCTTAAATTGAAAAGAGCCTCTGAAAGTGCAGAGGCTCTGATTTTTATTGATAGTCGCATTAGGGAAGCAGCTCGAAAATGACGGTCACCTGCATGCCGATCGTCGTTTGTCCAGGGCTAACCGTACTCGGATATCCTGCACCCAATCCACCTCCCCCAATTCCAATATCACCCTTGAGGCCATATGTATACGTCGGAGCGATACCTGACGCTGAACCTTCACTGATGATAATCGGTTTACCCAGCCGAACTCCCATACCTTCCGCCAGCATCTGTGCACGATCCTGGACATCGAGTATGGCGAGGTTGCGCGCTTCCGCTTCGAGTGCCGTGGGATCGTCGATGCCGAAGATAACACCCTGCATGTTGGTCACACCGGCATCCAGGCCAGCGGATATCAACCCGCCGATACCCTGTATATCTCGCGCTATAACCGCCAGCTGGATATCCACATGGTAGCGAGTCTCTCCCGTCGGCATTCCCGTTTCCGGATCGTAGACCTCCTCGGTCCAGACGCTGTAATTCGCAGTGCGGATATCATTCGAATTCACCCCGCGTGCAGCGATGGCCTCGGTGATCTGTTCGATGGCCGTATTGGCATCGTAGATCGCCTGACCGATGTCCGAGTCGACGGTGGATACACCGAGCTGCACGTATGCCAGGTCGGGCGACCCACTTGCTTCCCCATAACCCACCACCGAGATCGTTTCTCTCACTCCTGCCGAATTCGTCCCGCAAGCCGCGATCAGCAAAACGGCCAATATCAGCGTACATAGGCTAAATACAGATCTCATGCTTCGACTTTCTTCCTTCATGGTAATCCTCCAGTAAATATTTTGAATTCAACTATCGGTTTCTATCAGCGAACTTACCCGGCCTAAAGAATTGCTGTTTTCTTCGTTACATCTTGTACCAAGTTTAATGGGTCAATAAGTATTACGAACCGGGCACGAGAATGATTTTTAGATCGACCACTTGGTCCTATTCGCTATCGTCCATCTGGTCAGGTAATTATGAATTTTTTCCCTATCGTATTTACTCTGTAAATTGAAGTGTCGATAACAGCTGCTCGTAGAACCACTTGTTTCTATCAGTATCAACATCCGTCATCCGAATCTGGAAAAGCCGACCATCAGATAAGACATAGATTTCATCAAGTGAAATTGCCATCGGTAATGACGGCGTAGTGATCCGAACTGCAGGTAATCCGTCGATCTCTGCGTTCACCTCGACAGGAATATACGGCAATTGGTCAATAAAAGAATCCTGCAACCATTCAACCAAATCCGTGGCGATTGGCGGGTTATATAGCGGTGTTTCGAAATGAGCGATGGAAAATCCGGCGAGAGTCAATTTCTCTTCACCTAAAAAAGCCTGGAGAAACACCTCATTAGGATTTTCGGCGTTCAAGAAGCACAAGCACGCTGCAGTACGTTCTTCTGCTGGTTTCTGCTTGCAATCCGGTGGCATCGGCCCGAAGGTGCATTCTGCAGGAAATCTAAAAGAGTATCCATACTCCTCGTTTTCGTAAAATTGCCAGCCATCACTAACCTGTGCTGCAGCTGAAGCACATGCAGAAAGCAACCCCAAACCGATAACAATCGCTCCTGCAATCCAGAGTATGTTTCGATTCATGTTCAATCTCCTTAGCATTACGATGAATAATCACCCTGCATATACCATCCTAAAGGACGAATTCACGGTGATCATCTTCCACGCGGTCGGTTTGGGAAGTCGCAATCCGGCCTATTATTCCCTCCCCCAGGTGGATAGTTCGGAATTGCAAATCAGCATGCGAATGACTTGTCAAAATAGAACTAGAACAAAACATCGCCGGAAGCATATTCACCCAGCGATGGTCATTTGGTGCCCTTCGCAAGAATTAATCCGGGATTATGCTATTTTTTACTGCTATGGCTACGGCTTCCGTTCGGCTGGAGGTTCCCAATTTGGAGAGGATATTGCGCACGTGATGTTTCACCGTCGAACGGCTGATCACCAATCGTTCAGCAATCTCGGGATTGTTCAACCCATCCACCATCAAAGCCAATACCTCCAGTTCGCGCGGCGTGAGATCGAATCCAAGCTTAGGCGGCTTGGTCGTCGCATGGATTAAGGCTTGGGCTGCTTCTGGTGCCAAAGTCGGACGCCCCTCGAACACATTGCGGATCGCATCAGCCAGCTCCTTGGCCGTGATACTCTTCAACAGATAGCCAATCGCACCTGCCTGAATGGCTTTCTGGACCAATTCCTCTTCCCGAAAGCTGGTTAATGCAATCACCTGGATTTGTGGATAGTCTTTCCGTATCGCTTTCGTTGCTTCGGCGCCATCCATACCTTCCATCACCAGGTCCATGAGCACGACATCCGGTTTGGCTTTTTCACACAGCAACACCGCTTGTTCTCCGCCGGAAGCTTCTCCGACGAACTCTAAATCGTCGTACGCCAGTAAAAAATCAGCCAAGCCACTTCGTACAACGGCGTGGTCATCGACAACCATCACGCGTATCTTCTCAGCCTCTTCCATCGATCCCTTATTCACTTGTTATCTCAAGATGAATTTATCTTTTTAGAATCATTATCTCAAAAAGTTGTCTGTTTTTCCAGACACCCGAATCAATTTCGAAGGTCTTTATCGATTCCAAGAAAAGGAAAGCCGTGTACCTTTATCTTTCCCAGACTCGACGTGCAGCGCAGCCCCGATACTATCGGCGCGCTCCTGCATGATGCGCAAGCCCAGATGATCCGAAGATACCGTTTTGGGATCGAAGCCGATTCCATCATCTTCGACGACGAGTTCGATTCCCGAAGAACTTCTGGTTAACCGGATATGCACGTGGCTGGCTTGTGCGTGTTTGGCGATGTTGTTCAACGCTTCTTGTGCCACTCGATAGAACACCACTTTCGCCTCTGGTGAGATGTCCCCGCTTCCCTGTATCTCCAAATCAACGGGGAGGCGCGCGCGACCAATCAATGAAGCCGCCAGTTGACGTATGAGTTCTTCCAGATCCGCGGCCGCAAGTGCGGAAGGACGTAACTCAAAGAGTAGGGTACGCATTTCAGCCAAGGCGCCTTTGGTTAATTCGTTCAACACGTTTAGACGGCTGCGTCCGAGTTCGGGATCCTTCTCCCACAGACTGGGCAGAACTTCCGAAACCAGACTGGCGGAAAACAGAGTCTGTGTTACGGCATCATGCAGATCTCGCGCCAACCGCTGTCGTTCCTCATAGACGGCAGTCTTTTGCGCTTGATCCTGCAGCTGCGCTTGCTCGATGGCAATCGCCGCCCGCTGCGCGAGTGCCTCGAACAATCGCTGCGGCTCCTCTCCAAAGTCCTGCAACGTGGTATAAGCCACTGTCAGAACGCCGTAAATTTCCTCTTCACTTTGTATGGGCACACGCATCAAAGATTGAATACTTTCCATCTCCATGATCTGGTGATTGACCCGCTTGTCGTCCCATACGTCTCGAATTACGACCGGCTTCCCGGTTTCCATCACGATTTCCGCCGTCGTGCTTTCAACGGAGATGTTTATTATTTCAAGCGTCTCGGGTTGATATCCTTTTGCCGCACATACCCGCAGTCCTCCGACCGAATCATCCCAATTGAGTAATAAACCCTTGTCGGCATGCAAAATTTCGATGGCAATATCGACCAACGCCTGGAACACCTGATCGACCTCGAGGTGCCGGATCAATTTCTCATCCGCGAGATATAGCGCGTTGATTTCACTTCTGCGTTGTTCGATCTCCTGTGTTCGCTCCTGCACCAGTTTTTCCAATTCGCGACTGCGCGCTTCAATCCGGCGTATATTCAATCGGAACCCGCTATAAACAACCGCTGCCAGGACAAAGAATCCGATAATCTGGAACCACGTCGTCTCCCAAAAGGGTGGTGTTACCGAGATTTTAACTGAGACGCCTTCCTCATTCCAAACACCATCACTATTCGATCCCCGTACATGGAATATATAATCACCGCCATCGAGATTGGTGTAGCTTACGTAGCGGCGTGTACCGGATTGCACCCAATCATCGTCGAAACCCTCGAGTTTATAGGCGTATTGATTGCTTGCTGGTGCGTAGAAATCCAGGGCGGCGAATTCGAAGGCGATGAAATTATCCCGATAGGAAAGATGGATCTCTTCGTTGGGAAGCAAATCATGACGAACGGCTTGATTGAACTTGTAGAACGTCGTAATTACAATCGGTGGGACGGATGGATTTCTCTGGATCTCATCGGGAAAGAAGGCGTTGAAACCCCGAATACCACCGAAAAACAACTCGCCGCTCCTGCTTGTGTAATGCGCCCCAACGTTGAATTCATAATCCTGTAACCCATCTCGTACATCGTAATTTTCAAATACTCTCTTCTCGGTATCGAAGCGTGATAAGCCTCGATTCGTACTCATCCAGAGCGCCCCGTCCTGATCGGCTTCGATACCGTAGATCGTATCGTTGGGAAGACCATCTTGCTCAGTGAAATGCTCGAAACGTCTGGTTGTCCGATCGAAGCGGTTTAAACCCCCTCCCCATGTCCCGATCCACATATTTCCCTTCGCATCTTCGTAGAACGCAAACACCGAGTCGGAACTCAAACTGGCATCATCTCCAGCGTCGAATTGATAGCGAATGAATCGATCGCTCCCGGGTTGAAGAACGCTGATACCACTGAGTGTCCCAATCCACAAAGCTCCGGCGTTGTCTTCATAAAGCGCCCAAATACGATCGTCGCTCAGACTGGTCGGATCGTCCTCATCATAGCGGAAACGCACACACTTCCCGGTAGTGGGATCGAGCAAATTCAATCCGGAATAGCGCGTACCCACCCAAATTTCACCTGTGCTGCTGGCGAGTAATACATTTACACGGTTCCCGCTCAAGCTGAATGGGTCATTCGCATCCTGGGTGAAATGCGTAAAACCGTTCGTCTCAGGATCGAACAGCGCCAAGCCGCCTGCGGTGCCAACCCATATTCTGCCGGACGTATCTTCAAGCACGGCGCGCACGTCATCACTCAGCAAGCTGTTGGGATCGTTCTCGTCATGACGGAGTATCAGATTGTCATTATTCGCTCGATCCAGCACATTCAGGCCACCATTAAACGTCCCAACCCATATTCGTTGATCTGATGCCTCCATGACCGCCCAAATCATATTGTCACTCAAGCTGTCGGGTTGATTGGGATTATGCTGGTAGAGTTTGAAACGATCTGTGGAGCGATTGTATTTCGACAGTCCTCCTCCCCAGGTTCCAAACCACATCACACCCGATTGATCCTCGAAAATCGACCAGACAGCACTGGAGCCGAGACTGTCCGTATCGACTGGATCAGTAAAGTAATGTAAAAAATGAAGTGAAGCACCATTCGACATGAAGTCTTCCGCAGGCATCAGATTTAAACCGTTCTGGGTTCCGACCCAGAAGTTCCCGAGGCGGTCCTGGAATATCGCTCGCACTCGATCATGGCTTAGGCTTTGAGGGTCATTCGGATCGTGCATATAACGCATGAACGTTCCACTTGCGGGATTGAAACGACTGATTCCTCCTGCCTCGGAACCAACCCACAGATTCCCACGCTGATCCTCGTAAATCGCCGAAACGTCGGTTAACTCGGCGTCATCAACACCAACAGCATCTTGGTAATGCGTAAATTCTCCGCTGACTCGATCGAAGTAATACATACCATCGTGGGTTCCAATCCACATTTTCCCCTTTGTATCCTCGTAAATCACACGAGCAGCATTAACATGCAGAAGAGGCCGATCCCCAAATTCATCCATGGAGTTGGAAAATGTTCCATTGGAACGATCCAATCGATTGAGCCCTTCTTCTTCCGTTCCCACCCATAATGTCCCCTGATGATCTTCATAAAGACTGATCACCCAGGCACCTTGCAGATACGGTTCTGATTCCAATTGCGTGGGGTAATGAATGAAAGAACCGGAAGACGAATCAAAACGATCAAGCCCACTGCGTGTACCGACCCAAATTTCTCCATTGCGATCTACCAGGATTTCAGAAACAAAGTTGTCGATGAGTGAAGCGGGATCATCGGTATCGTGTTTGTAGACTGTAAACTTATACCCATCATATTTATTTAGCCCGTCTTCCGTTCCGAACCATAAAAAACCTTGTGTATCCTGTGCAATTGCCAGGATCGCGTCTTGCGAAAGACCATCTTCGATGGTGAGACGTTCAAAACGTATCTTCTGTGTTTGCGCCGCAGCGGGAGTGAGAAGCAGCAATTGACTCGCCATGGTTGCGGCGAATAATAAGGTTCTCAATTTGTTATGCATTGCACTTTGCCGTCTCTAAGAAACAAGTATCCGATCCTTCTGACCTGAACGATCCAAAATGCGCAGCCCAGGTGTGCACTTTGATAAGTATATGTCATCCACTTTACCCCGGACAACGAGGTCTGTCACGATAAGTCTCTTTTGCACTTCTTCCTTTACACATTCTCGGATTAAGAAACCGGTGGTGAACCGCGGTAATTTCGTTTGGTTTACTTTAAACCGGCCAGCCGGATTTTTCATCCCCCGATGGGACTAACCGATACCTGGCCAGGTGGATGAGGGCAATTTACCTCGCTTGGTCCCCGTATAGTTGGGTCGATTGAAGGGTGTTTCTCCCCTGCCTTCCTCGTAGACTTTGAGCATGAAATTATCGATGGATTATCTGATGAAGGAGAAAGCGATGTACTTGTACAAAGGCATATCCATCCTGATCCAAACAATTGCATCGGCCAGCGTTCTTATGTCGCTTGTTAAGAACAATAATCCTGCAACCCTCGACAACACTTTGGAAACCCGTCAACTGCGAAATCGCAGGGAAACCCGCCTGCGCCAAGCACGAAACAGAATGGCCCTGTTAAAACAAATAGATGCAAATAAACTGCCGCTTGTTGCCACTGATCGATCCGCTATAGAGCATGCACTTCTTGGCTCTGGAGCTGCAGTGGACCAGTCGATGTCCGATTTGAACACAAATGAATCGAGCAGCAAAAAGAAGATCGGTAGAGCAAAGGAAATTCGAATAGAACCCTGGGCACTTCAGACATTTGCTGCAGAAATTCCACTCAGAAAGGAGACTATAATAATGAACACTCGTTTGTTACTTTATTTGAATAATCTAAATGTTCCTGCGCTATTAGCCCCTCGTCGTATGAAAATCTGGGGATTCATCGCCCTTGTCTTCACCACAATCTTTCTCGCAGGCTGCAATCTTCCTAATCCAGCCGAAACGCCTGTAATTCCGACCGCTACGCCAATACAGAATACTTCCTCGATTTCGGGTTATGTCTGGCAGGATATCTGCGACAACCTGGATCAAAATGGGGATACACCATCCGGCTGTACTAAAATCCAAAACCTGGATGTGTATCTGGCAAACGGTATACGCGAGGCCGGAGAGACTGGCCTGGCGAATATTTCCGTCGAGTTGGGGATTGGATCTTGTCCCGCCAACTCCGTGTGGTTTACAAAGACGGATGGGGATGGAAAATTCACCTTTCAAGGCTTGGGAGCCGGCATGTACTGTGTTCGAGCCGTTGTTCATGACGGTTCCGGCCAACCTGCCAGAATCGAATCGGGCATCTGGACCTATCCTGTGAGTGCGGATGAACCCTCAAGAGGCACGCAAACACTTACCCTGCAAGCCAACGAACAGCGTGGAAACGTAAACTTTGGCTGGTATCTGTTCAACGAACCTGCCATCCCGGATCCCACGCCGACACCGACGTCGGCACCTGGCTGTATCGATGCAGCGATATTTGTTAAGGACGTGACCATTCCCGACGAAACCTACATCGATCCGGGCAAGAGCTTCATCAAAGTATGGCGGCTGCGCAACAGCGGTACCTGCACCTGGACCAGCCAATACGCGCTCTCTTTCCAATCCGGTTACCGCATGGGCGCAGCGAGTACCATTCCACTGGGCGGCGAAATCGAACCCGGTCAGGCGGTGGACTTGCGCATCGACCTCCAGGCGCCTCAAATATGGGGAAGCTACTGGGGATTCTGGATGCTGCGCAATGCCAGCGGCCAACTTTTTGGCACGGGTGATAATGGCAACTCACCGGTCTGGGTGAAGATCATCACCGAACCTGAGATTCTTGATTGGCGAGGTGTCTACTTCAACAACCAAAATCTCAGCGGAGACGCTGTCCTGATCCGGAATGACAAATCGATCGATTTCAATTGGAAATATGATTCGCCCGCTTCGACACTATCAAAAGATTACTTCTCCGCACGATGGACGCGGTCTCTGAAATTCGATGAGGCTTTCTACCGCTTCACGATCCGCGTGGACGATGGCGTACGTTTATGGATAGACGATCGGCTGGTCATCGATGAATGGGAACCCAATCCATTGCATACGGCGACTGTCGACCTCAGAATGGCCGATGGCAAACACGACATCAAGCTCGAGTACTTCGAGCGCTCCGGACAAGCACGCATCCACTTCGACATGGAGAGGATCCGTCCTGACAATCAGAATTACTGGGTCGGCAAGTATTGGTACAACCGCAGCCTGGACAGCTCCTGGGCCCTGGTCAAACAAGTGGGAAAGATTGACTTCGATTGGGGCAAGATGTCTCCGGCACTGGGGATCCCGAACGACGATTTCTCTGCCCGCTGGAGCCGCTTGGTCAACTTTACCCCCGGGAACTACCGTCTGTGCGCCCGCGCAAATGATGGTGTGCGCGTTAAAGTCGATAACGAACTGGTACTCAATGAGTGGCACTCTGGTGACGCAAGCCAGGACTATTGCGTGGACATCACTCTTTCTGGATCCACACGACTGGATGTGGAATATTACGAGCGCAGTGGTACCGCAAAGGTTGCCTTCTGGTGGAAACAGCTTGATTCGGTGAATGAAACCCCCGTTGCATATCCCGATGCTTATGCAACCTCGCGCAACGAGACGCTCTTCGTCCCTGCCCCCGGCGTCTTGATCAACGACCGAAGCGCTCCAGAATGGGAGCTGCCTTGTTTGCGTACGATACTTATCGACAACGCAACCCACGGCAGCTTGGCGCTGAACGAAGACGGCTCGTTTGAATACACACCCGATGTGGACTTCGTGGGAGAGGATACATTCACCTATCGCATTTCGGACTGTGAACGCACATCCGATCCCGCCACAGTATCAATCACGGTCGTCGGAACAAGTTCCCGGCTGATCGCAGTGAACGACTCCTATGAGCTGCTGGAAGATAATATCTTGACGATCGACGCTCCGGGGGTTCTCGCTAATGACCGCGACCCCGATGGTCAAATGCTGCACATTATCCTCGTAGAAGAGCCGCTATTTGGCACTTTAACATTGAACGAGGACGGTTCCCTCGAGTACATCCCCGTAGCCGACTTCCACGGTGAAGACCGGTTCACCTACCGACTCTCCGACGGCGAATTGCAATCCGAGTTGGCACTGGTCGAAATCAATGTGCTCCCCATAAATGACGTCCCCGTGACCATGGAGGATCGCTGGAGTGCAACCCTGAATCAAATCGTGGAAATTGCTATCCTGGCCAACGATCAAGGTCTCGGAGATGGTCCACTCTCTGTAGCGATTAAGGAGTCGCCAACCTTCGGGACGGTCGAGATCCAAAACAATATGGTTTTGTACACCCCGGAATGGGGATTCACAGGTGAAGTTAGTTTTACCTACATTGTCGTCGACAATGATGGAGAACAAGCACAAGCCCATGTGCTAATAACGATCGAAATGGATACACACTAATCCATTCAGAACGGCGTATAAGTCATGGAAGATGCGCAGGAGAACGACCAATGATTGACTGTAACAGGCTTGAACTCTCTATCAATTGAAAATTGCTTCTGAAATATCGTGCACATGTCTCGATCCGGACCAGTTAGCCTATACTGACAAAACGACATCGACCCTCATCGCAGGGTCTTTGTCTTTTTATTGCATCTGGCACCTGGTGATCCAGGGCTGATTGGCACAACGATAAATCAGGCAGTGACTCGGAGATTTCAGATGAATTTGGCGTAAATCACCGCCTCGCCCACCGCGCTTCCTGGTACACGTACGGCGACACGATGCGCGCGGACATCCGCTTTTTCGCTTTGCCTGCGGCCTCGTTCGACGAGTATCGATTCCGCTGCGCACGTTCGGAATGAACGCCAGACTGCAGGTAAAACCAACGTCTTTACAGTTTGAATTTAATCGGTTTGATCATCGACTTCCGCGACAGGAGCATTCTCTCGTACGGACTCGATGCCATTCAAGCATCCAGCTTTGGATGTGTACCCCTCTCCGTTTGCGATTACTTCACCATTCGCTGCCCGCAGTCTCCAACGGAATTCCCCCTGGCTGTCTTTGTAAATTTCGAACTTCGTCATCTTTTCCTCCTTGTGTAGAAAATGAAGATTTCGATCCTGTATCTAAGTATACCGCCGGCAACTCCCTGATCGGAAGCGCTTCCATTGCAATGAACTGCGATTCGAGTGGGTTCCGCCAGGGTAACTGGTTGCTGGAAGAAAAAAGGCCCCTGCAATTGCAGGGGCCAGCAGTATCGTTATACCGTAGCCTAGACTATCACGACCTGCGCGGCTTGTGGGCCTTTGGAGCCTTGTTCGATGGTGAATTCGACGCGCTGGCCTTCTTCGAGATTGCGAAAACCATCGCCTTCAATGGCCGAATAATGTACAAATACATCATCGCCTTCTTCACGCTCGATAAATCCGTAGCCCTTGCTGCTGTTGAACCACTTGACCGTTCCAAGAACTCGTTCCGACATTAGACCATGCCTCCTTGTAGTTGAAGGTGCCTGACTCGTTCTCGGAGGTCGTTTTGATAGCAGCTACCTGGCAGTTTTGTTACCCAGGCCGTGATCATGCGACTCTCAGACAGAACTTACATGCAACCTATTCGGTCGGATTTTATCATTTTGCGCCTTCTTTGGGTAGCCCCCCACTTACCAGGATGCCCCGGAAGCGTTGCCAACAACTTCAAGATCATCCGACGTGCGTTGTCAGCAAGCCTCTGGCTTCGTCTGCGCGAGTCCAGACTATTATCATTCCGTTCGACTCGACGTACGCTATTGTTTTACCAGGATTGGTTTCAATCCATCTTCAACAGTAGGATCAGTCCGTAAAGTACGAGAACCAGCGTCCATCTTGAAACGCCCATCCGCTTTTACCGGTAAAAAATTCTCGAACTGCCAATGCAAACATCCCAGGCAGATATCCAGAAAACAAGTACAATGAGTCGTAATTGATTCGAGGCAATCGACAAGGAGGAAATCTATGGCATGGTCAAATCGATTGAAACGATGGATGATCGCCCCAATCATACTTCTTCTGGCAGTTCTTGCCTGTGATTTCCCAGGTAACACATCAACTCCCGCTGAACCGACACCAACCAACACCCCTTCACCCAACACGGCAACATCGACAATAACGCTCGCTGCGCCAACGGAGACAGCAACTCTCGCGCCCCCAACCTCAACGAATACCCTGGCGCCACCCAGCGCCACATCCACAACTTCCCCCTGGGTGTTCGTCAGCGGGACTTGGTCGGGATGTGTGACTTCATCCGGCACGCCCACCACAACCGGCTCCTGCACCAGTGCGCTCGGCCCCTTCGTTACACTCTACCTTCAGCCCACCTGCGTCATCGGCCAACACTGCGGCAATTACGTCAAAGGCGCCTTTGAGAGTGAATTCATTCTGCTGAAATTGACGCTGATCGGCATTGACGGTTCTACGATCTGGATGCACGCCGATGCCGGAAGCGGGATGTTCGCCTCATCAAGCACCGACGTGAAAATCGAACGCGTGGGATCCAATGTCCGCATCACGGAGGTCGCTGGGGCGGGCGACATCATTCTGCTTCCACCCGGCTGCGATGCGGCCATTAAAACACAAACCACCATCGGCTGTTACGAACACGTACCATAAAGCGAGCATCGCGACTTTTATAAGATCCAAAGCAACCAAACAACCCGATTGGCAACCGTGAACGCGGTTGCCAATTGATGTCTTCCACTGCCAAACCATTCGATTTACTCTCCGATGTACTTTGTAAAAAAAAACTCGTGTAATGAAAAGGGCTTCTTCGATGGCCGTCACATGAAGTAGCGACTTTTCAAAGAAGCCCTCCCCCCTTCAGCGCTAAACTGCAATCTACTGGTCTTTCAAAGGCAAGAGAATCTGCGTTTGCAGCTTGTCCTGGGGCGTATCCCCAGGATCGTTCAGATAGAACTCGTAAGATACTCCGGCTCCCTGTTGGCCTTTTTCTTTAAGCCAATCTTTCAATGCATTGTAAGGCAGCTCGAAATCCTTATATGGGCCTGTGTAAAGACAGGATGCATACTTTCCAGCCGGAATCTCTTTCCCCTCAATTTCTCCCTCCCCTTGCACTGCTTCTCCGACAGGAAAGCCCATCTCGACATCTAAATCCTCCATGTCCATGTTGTAGTATGCCGCGAAGGGTGGTCCCGCGGGTTGAACCCCGATCTTTCCCAGATATTGCATCACCTTGTCGAAGGTTTGTCCCAGCAAGACCGGAAGCTCCGAGACGCTTGTTCGTGTGCGGATTGAAGCTGCAGCCTGCACGGGTCTTTCAATAATTTCCATCGGGTAACTCATTTTCTATTCTCCTTCTATAGCTCGCCTGAGGACAGGTCGAGAAGATTCTGTCTTTCGAGAAATCCATAGTTGTTCTTCAAGTGGATCAACACAATGACCGCAGGTTGATAGAATAGAACATTTGTTCTATTCTAATAAGCCTGATCCAACCTGTCAAGACCTTATAAAACGAGTTCGCAAAAAGGACGGACTTTCCCAACCCATCAGGCTGCGCTATGATGAGCGATACAAACCGTTCGATCGAATTGAGGAGATTGATGCATGATGTCAAAACAGACGCGGAAATTTCAATGGTCGTTGATCCTTGTCACAGCTCTCCTGCTCGGCGGAATCCCACTTCCCAGCGTACCCCAGCCACAAGGGCTCGATCCCACCGCGCCCAGCGGGGTCGTCAAACTGATCTTCATCCATCACTCCTGTGGTGAAAATTGGTTAAACGACGACCATGGCGGTCTCTCCAATGCCCTCCAGGAAAACAACTACTTCGTCAGTGACACCAATTACGGATGGGGACCGGATGGCATCGGCGACAGCACGGACATTCCCAACTGGTTGATCTGGTTTCGCAGCGATGAAACCGCTCGCTATACACAGGCACTCTATGCTGAAAGCGATCAAAACGCCCCATATACTCGATTCCTGGATGATCCTGGTGGAGAGAACCAGATTATAATGTTTAAATCGTGTTTCCCGAATTCTGAGCTAGAAGGACAACCAGATGATCCCGCCGGCACATACGAAGATATGACAGTTGCCGGCGCGAAGTATGTGTACAACGAGCTGCTCCATTATTTCCGTACACGGCCAGATAAACTATTCGTCGTCATCACCGCACCGCCGGTTTCCGACTCTTCGCTTGCTGAAAACGCGCGTGCATTCAACCTCTGGCTGGCAAATGATTGGCTGCAGGAAAACAATTACACGCTTTACAATGTAGCCGTCTTCGATTTTTACAACGCACTCACCGGCCCGGAGAATCATCATCGTTTCGTCAACGGCACAGTCGAGCATACCTACACTTCTGGGATGAATACCCTGTACTATTCTTCCTCGTCAGGTGACGATCACCCATCCGAAGCAGGAAACCGCAAAGCCACCGAAGAGTTCGTGCCCCTGCTGAATGCCTACTATCATCTATGGCAAAGTGATCCGGCTTCGTCGTCAGCGTCACAAGACAGCGTGCCTCCTGCAGACGGCGAAGAACCACAACCGGAGCATCCTCAAACGTCCATCTCTTCTGAATGGATCGACGATTTCGAAAGCGACGGCGCCGGTCTCGGCATGGAATGGGAATACTACATGGGCGCTGAAGCAGGCACGCAGATCCAATGCGCCGCGGCTGCGGGAAATTCACACAATGGATCATCTGCACTCGAGATTGTCTTCGATGTGCCTGCAGAAGGTTGGGCGACATGCATCCAAAGCTACGCTGAAGCGCAGGACTGGAGCGCAGCCGATGGCATCAGCTTCTATGCCTCGGCCGAACCGGCCAACCTGCCTTACGATGTGCACCTCTACGTCGGCTGGAATGAAAGCCTGGAAACCTACGTCGCCCACATCGAAGGCGCATCGCAATGGACCCAGATCGACTTGCCCTGGGACACCTTCACACGTGTGGCCTGGGAGCCAAATGGCGGTGCGGCCTTCGCCGCAATGGACCAGATATCCGGCCTGGGCTTCGGCTTCGAGGGCGATCCCTCCGCCTATCAGGGCACACTTTGGGCGGACGATCTACGCTTGATGATCGAGAAAACAGCCACCGTTGAAGCGCAAGAAGCTCCAGAGACGGAGACGCAGGAGTCAGACGGAGGTCCTTGCCTGAGCGCTTTCCTGCTGCCCATCGCTGCGTTGGGTATTTTCATGAAGCACTAAACGGGAAGAACGAGTTCCTAATTCTAGTTACGTTCCAGGAGTACAAAATGGAATACTGAAGGGGCGGTTCGCGAACCGCCCCTTCTCATGCAATGATCCTTCATGGCCGCAATCTGGGGTGGTGAATTGAACGAACTCTCCGCAGCAGAATGTGGTCAATGCGATCGCGGCATTCGGAATTCGATGATTCCCTGCTCCCAAAAAAGCCACACTGTCACAAAACCGTCGTCAAGCGGACATCTTTCCGTCACACTACATTGATAGACTGCTTTCATCTTGAAGAACTTCAGGAGTTGAGAAGATGAAGCAAACCATCCCCTGCCTTTTGGCTCTGGCAATCCTGCTTACGAGCTGTCATACGCCCGCAACGGAACCGACCGTGCCGCCAACCCCGGCAGCGACAGCAATTGAACCGGTAAAAGACGTGGACATCTCACCGCTCGACATCCAACATTATCCTCGTGTTGACGGCTCAACATCAGCCTTACCCTTGCAAACCACACTGGCATGCGAAATTCTGCAGATACATTGTATCTGGATGTTCGATATGTTCGCACCAACCCTTCATATTGTTCCCGGGCCTGGTGTTAGCGACATCGGCAAGCAAAATCTCATTTATAACTTGTGGCACAACGGCACACACGGTTCGTATATGAATTTGATCAACGGTGACACTGATTTCATTCTCGTGGCGCGCCAGCCATCGCAGGATGAAGAACAGGCAGCCGCAGAAGCCGATGTGGAACTCGAAATCCATGCCGTCGCCCTGGATGCCTTCGTCATTCTGGCGAACGTTGAAAATCCGGTAGAGAGGCTGGAGCAGGAAGAGATTCGTGCCATTTACACCGGCGACATCACCACTTGGGATCAGGTGGGAGGACAGCCAGAAAATATCAGCCCCTACCAACGCAATCGCAACTCCGGTAGTCAGGAATTGATGGAGGAATTGATCATGCGCGGCGAAGCAATGATCGATGCGCCCGAGATGATCCTTGAGGGCATGATGGGGCCGATCAACGCCCTGGCTTCCGATCCGCTGGGAATCGGTTACTCCGTCTATTTTTACGCAAAGTTCATCTATCCCCTGGAAGAGATCAAGCTGCTCGACGTCGACGGTGTCCATCCCCAAGCGGACACCATCGCCGATCGTTCCTACCCGCTAACCACGGAGGTCTACGCCGTTTTCCGGGCAAAGACGCCGGCCGAGGATACCGCTCGAGTCCTATATCAATGGTTGCTTACCGAGGAAGGTCAGGAAGCAGTCGCACGTAGTGGATATATCCCCCTGCTATCTGTGAAGTAATGCAGGTTTTGGAAAAAGGAATGGGTTCTTACCGAGCCTGGGCTGAGAATCGAAAACGCCCAGGCTGCGGTATTACATGAGTTGCTGAGATCTCAAATGGGAAAAGGTCCCGTATCCGGCATTCTGTTGAAGACGGTCGTTTTTCCGCCGGTCTCTTGATCACTGAGCAGCAAACCGCGGAATTCGAGAAAATCTTCCAGAGAAGCGCAGAAAATCGAGAAGTCCTTCGACTTCGACTCCGGCAGTGGACTGCCCGCCAGATCCTCACGTTGAAGTGAGATACGAGAGCGACCGTCGGGCACTTTGACCAAATGGATGCTGCCGATGCTGCTTTCAAGCTCTGGAGGCCGATGCGCCCCAACCAAATTCGGAAAAATAGATACCCGTAAGGCGGCGACATTCGGCATGACTCGTAGTGAACCGGGGTCACCCCGAAGGGACCACAGGAAATAGCCTAGCTTCTGGCAACCTTCCAGGATGAGAGCCATCGTTTCCCCCAAATCACATTGGACGTATAAAATCGTCGCTGGCGCCATCTGCCCTCCCCCGGGCTGAATCAAACGCAACTCGACACTGATTCCTATTCCTATTCTTAACAGGAATACATTCTATCATGTATTCAAACCCAAAGCGATATTCTTCATGTCCTATTCACAATTCCGAAGCGATTTTATCTCAGCTGGAATAGAATCACGCAATGCTTATAGACGCACATTCAATCAGAAACTGTGGAAAAAAAGGAAATCACGATGAAGTGATCTCCTTTCTAAGAAATTAAATGCCGTGCCCGAGGGAATATCTTATGCCGCTTTTAGATCCAAACCAGTCTGGTTAGGTAAATCGTCTCCTTCATCTTCCTCGAATGACTGCGCATCGAGCATCGGGTCAAATTCATCGATCGTCTCTCCGGAGACAGCAACCCGGATTTTCCCGTTTTTTGGAATACTCATGGGTTGCATCCATTCGATGATGGACCAGCCTCGTTCCCAATCCTCTTTTTGCATTTCCTCTCTCTCAGGAATGTGATCTTCCGGAATGGGAAGCCCTCGTTCACATAAATTCTGCAGCAAATCCACATAGTCGTTGCGCAACAATGCCGATGCGTGACTAACGTCCGTAGTATCGCCGAACAACTTTTCGACGGCATACTGATCATCATTCTCCATCGCCTCGAGTTGGTTCTTGAGAATCTCAATCTGGTGCTCTCGCTGAACGATCGCCGTCTGGCGATTGACCATCAGATCGTGCAGCAAGCAGCGACTCACTCTATCAAACGAATCGTGTGCATACAAATCCCCCCAAATTGATAATTCTCGATCCATCAATTCGATGAATTTGGGCTGCCAATATTCGATATCCCGCTGCCACACGTCTATGAGTAACTCTTGGTCTTCGGGATATTCCGCATCCTCCACAGGTTCGTAATCTGCCAAGAACAAGTCATATGTTTCTTCCCAGGCTTGCCTGACTTCGATCAATGAATCAAGTGACGCACGCCAGAGCGATTCACAAGCCTCGAAAGCAACACCTGTTTCTTCTGGTTCAAGCGTTTCTTCGTTCTCTTCTTCCAGGTCGACCTGCGCATCAAGATCAACATTGAGATCGTCGCCATCATGCCCTTCTCCGATGGCAGCTAAAGTGACTTCGGGATAGACAAGTTCGACATCTTCAAAGGTGTTTTCTTCCGTCGGCTCAAGCGACACCACAATATCAGGCTGCTTCCCCTGGAATCTTTCCATGGGGTCTGCCTTCTTGGTCTTGTTCTCACGCATCACTTCATCGATCAACTTTCCGAGGAACACGCCGTTATCCAACTGGGATAGCTGCTTTTTTGAGAACACCATGAGATTTGAAATGGCGACGACCATGCCGCGACCAAAGTAGCAGGCTGCAAGAATGGGATGTCCTTCCACCCAGGCCAGTTCGAAAGCCGGTTCGATTACATCGAGAAAGAACCCTCCGCTGCCATGAAAGTCGCCCAGGCTAAAAGCGCTTACACTGTCCAGGATCGGGTGTCGCGCCATATCGGCCTGGTAGATCGTAACGTTTCCTACCGTCTCGCGAGAAAACGAAATCCCGAACGGCTGGGTCAAAGCACTTAACCTTTCCGCATCCGACAATCGATCGCCCATCACAAGCAGACAACCGCCATTTTCCACATACTGCTTCATATAAGCGATTTCATCCTCTTGCCATCGATCTGCTTTTCGATCGATCAACCAGGATTTTTCAGGACCGCCCACGATGACCATCTTTACCCCTTCCAACCTGGAACCCTGGAAAGGACCTTTCTTTTCGACAATGAGACGGCCGCGTCTGCGCAAGTACTCCTTAAAAAGCTTGAAATCTTCCGACCACGTACGTTCCTTGTGCGATTCATCGATCATGATCTTGGATCGAAGTTCACACCAGGGACCATCCGCGAAAAGCGCGAGATTGCCTGCAGGCTCTGATTGATTCCAGGGCATACATGGGAGTTCGGAGTCTTCCGCCGGAAGAGTTGAACTCCCGCTTTCTGCGTTGCAGAAAAGACACGTATCCGATTCACTCACGAGTTCTGATCCACACGATTTACAAATCATGTTCAACCTCCTGGGACGACTGGCTCGAGTCCTGGGATGCCCCGAAGAATGAAACCAATCCTACCCGCACTCACGATCTGACAACTACCTCACGAAGAAAAAAAGCTACGTCCCTCCGAATGTGGACCGCTAGAAACATCATTCGGGAACAATCACATCACGTTGTACACATTATTACAGAGAGAATTGAAATTGAGCTTTACAGATGGCTTACGGTTCAATGTGGTCGATAAAGGCTATTATCGATCAAACCCCCGGTTTTAAAGCACCACATCAGTGGATAACAGAAATACTT
>DAOUEK010000082.1:0-22627 GCA_034430425.1 Anaerolineales bacterium
CGCACCCCAATCGAGTAATTCCTCTGCGCTCGGATCTATTGGCGATACGCCAGAAACGAGCATCAGCACAAAAACGAGCACATTTATTCCCAGGAGAAGCGGTGTAATGATCAGGCGTGGTGTCGCCTCCGCAAGTAGACTGTTGAAAAGGTCCGCATCCATAGTGTCTTCTAGCTGGTCCTCTTGCGGCTTCTCTGTGAGTTCTTCCTTGTCTGGTTTTTGATAGGAGTTTTGGGATTCCATGCTGAGTGGCTCCTTGATGCCTGGTGTGATCCTTGTTCTGTGTTGCAAACCATTTTCCCACAAGATGGGTGTATCGGGAAGAATGATAACTTCGATTGAGGTTGTCACACCGCAGGTGGATAGGGACAAATATTTTAATCATGTCTCACTCACCAGGAGATGAGTAAACAGAATGTGGTACAAGGACGGTAATGTATTGTCTGGCGTAGATCTGGTTTTAAATCGGCGATTTTTTTACCTCGTGTTTTCTTCATCCCCGCGAGTATTGAATCCCCTTCACGCCTGTGATAACCTTAATTCGCACAATTGAATAGCAGCAAAGAACGCCTCAGTTTCGGGGGAAGGGGGAGCGCAGAGAAAGATCGCGACTCACGTCGCCCGACCGAGGGGAGGCCGGGCGGTTTCATTTTAGAGAGCAGAATACGATTTTGAGGAGGAAATCATGTTCAAGCGCTCGAGAACCGCCGCACGATCATTCCGCGTTCTGTTTTTCACCACCATTCTTTTGCTCGTGCCCGCGCTGGCACTTCAAGCGCAAGCTGAGGGCACAACGATCTTCATCAATGAGATCCATTACGACAACGTAGGCACCGACGCCGACGAAGCCGTCGAGATCGCCGGCCCGGCCGGGACAGACCTGGTCGGCTGGACTATGGTCTTCTACAACGGCAGCGGCGGGGCGGAGTATGCCAGAATCGAACTGAGTGGCCTGATCCCCGATGAAGGGGATGGCTACGGTGCGCTGGCTTTCACCCAGTCCGGCATCCAGAACGGCTCGCCGGATGGAATCGCCCTGGTCGATCCGGGAGACATCGCGATCCAGTTCCTCAGTTACGAGGGCAGCTTCACTGCTATCGGTGGACCGGCCGATGGACTGATCTCTGTCGACATCGGAGTCACTGAGCCAAACGACACGCCGCTGGGTGAGTCGCTGCAGCTCACGGGCGCAGGCACGCTCTACGAGGACTTCGTCTGGAACGCCCATGCAGCCAGCTCCTTCGGCGCGCTCAACACCGGGCAGAGCTTCAGCGGCGCGCCGCCGCCCACGCCCACGCCCGAGCCGCCCGAAGTGTTGATCAGCGAGATCCGCATCGACCAAGACGGCACGGACAACGACGAGTTCTTCGAGCTGGTTGGACCAGCTGGCGCATCGCTCGACGGCCTGACCTATTTGGTAATCGGGGACGGCACAGACGGCAGCGGGGTGATCGAGAACGTGACCGATCTGGGCGGCGCGGCGATCCCCGCCTCGGGCTACTTCGTCGCCGCCGAGAGTACTTTCACGCTGGGAACGGCCGATCTGGTCACGAATCTGAATTTCGAGAACAGCGACAACGTCACCCACCTGCTGGTGCAGGGTTTCACGGGTTCAAACGGGGATGATCTGGACAGCGACGACGACGGCGTGCTCGACGTTGAACCATGGGCAGCCTTGATCGATCTGATCGCCCTGGTCGAAGAGGAAAACCCGCCGGTGAGTACGGAATTCCACTACGGACCGCCCACTGTGGGTCCGGATGGCTCCTACGTGCCCGGTTATGTCTTCCGCTGCGAAGATGGTTTCCGCATCGGGCCGTTTACCGTTGGTGGGGAGACGCCCGGCGCTGAGAATAACTGTTTCTTCGGCTTCTGCGGTGAGGCCGCAACCCCGATCCACGCCATTCAGGGTGACGGGGATGCCAGCCCGCTGGTCGGGCAGGTGGTCGTGGCGGAGGGCGTGGTGGTGGCTGATTTCCAGGGCTATGACGGCCTGCACGGCTTCTTCCTGCAGGAGGAGATTGCCGACGAGGACGGCGATCCCGCCACTTCGGAGGGCATCTTCGTCTACGATGGCAGCTTCGGGGTCGATGTGGCTTATGGGGATGTGGTGCGCGTGCAGGCTGCGGTCAGTGAGTACTACAATCTGACCGAGTTGAGCGGGGTAAGCAGCATGTCGATCTGCGACACGGGCTACGAACCCGTGCCGGCGGAATTGACCCTACCGGCCGCGGAGTGGAGTGATTTCGAACGCCTGGAAGGCATGCTGGTCACGCTGCCGCAGTCGCTTACTGTGACGGGCAACTATGCGCACGGCCGCTACGGGGAAGTCGACCTGTCTGTCGACGGCCGTTTATTCACACCAACCAACGTGACTCTGCCAGGTGATCCCGCCAACGATCTGCAGGCCGCGAATAACCTGCGCAAGATTCAGTTGGATGACGGAAGCTCGGTCGAGAATCCGCTGCCCTTGCCGCCTTACTTGATCGACGACACCACACTGCGTGCCGGTGACATGGTCAGCAGTGTGACCGGGGCGTTGGGCTACGCCTATGGGCTTTATGAGATCCATCCCGTGCTGCCGGTTGAGTTGGTAGTGGGGAACGAACGCCCGGCTGCGGCACCGGACACGGGTGGACGCCTGACCGTAGCCAGCTTCAACGTCTTGAATTACTTCACTACTATCGACGAGGGCAATCCGATCTGCGGACCGGAGGCAAATCAGGACTGCCGCGGGGCGGACAGTGTGGAGGAATTCATCCGCCAGCGGGACAAGATCGTGAACGCCATCGCCTTAATGGATGCCGACGTGGTCGGCCTGATCGAGCTGGAGAACAACGCTTCCGAGTCTCTGGCCGATCTGGTGGCCGGGTTGAACGACGTCATGGGCGCTGGAACGTATGCCTACGTGGACACCGGTACGATCGGTACTGATGCCATCAAGGTCGGTTTCCTGTATCAGCCGGCTAATGTGACTCCAATCGGGGATTTCGCCGTGCTGGATTCCTCCTTCGATCCAAGCTTCAACGACGAATACAACCGCCCGGCGCTGGCGCAGACCTTCGCCGAGAATCTCAGCGGCGAATCCTTCACCGTGGTGGTCAATCACTTCAAATCCAAGGGATCGGCCTGCGATGACATCGGTGATCCGGACATCGGCGACGGGCAGGGTAACTGCAACCTGACCCGCACCAGCGCCGCCATCGCCCTGTCCAACTGGCTGGCAAGCGATCCGACCGGCAGCGGCGATCCCGATTTCCTGATCATGGGCGATTTGAATTCCTACGCCAAGGAAGATCCCATCGCCGCCCTGCAGTCGGCAGAGTATACCGATATGCTGGCCGCGTATGCGGGTACGGAGGCGTATTCCTACGTCTTCGACGGGCAGTCGGGCTACCTGGACCACGCCCTGGCCAACGGCAATCTGGTTTCCCAGGTAACGGATGTGGCCGTCTGGCACATCAATGCCGACGAGCCGGCTGCGCTGGACTACAACGACTACAACCAGCCCGATTTGTACGCGCCCGATCCGTACCGCTCGTCGGATCACGATCCGGTCCTGGTGGGTTTGAATCTGATCCCGCAGTGTGGCGGGGCGAACGCTACGATTTACGTCGACTTCAACGGCCTGATCGTCGGCGGCCCGCAGGATGGTCAGAACTACCACTTCATGATTAGCGGTACATCTGGCAATGATGTCATTGTGGGCACCAATGGGGACAACCTGGTACTCGGCGGCAAGGGGAACGATCTGGTCTGCGGGCTGGGCGGCAACGACTTGCTGCTCGGCCAGAAAGGCAACGATGCGCTCTTCGGCGGTGCGGGTTACGATCTGCTCGTCGGCGGGCTGGGGAAGGATGTGATCGATGCCGGTCCGGATGCCGATTTGCTTAACGGCGGGCCCGGAGACGATGTCTGCCTCGGCGGCAGCGGGAAAGACCGCGCCATTCGCTGTGAGGAGGAGCAGGATATTCCGTAGTTATAAACCGCCGATCGAAGCGAGGTAAAGGACGCATTTCCTGGCCAACCCAATGTTACAAGGGTTGGCCAGGATTGATTCATTCGAGAATTTTGAGAACGAAGTAGACGCTGATGAAGGTCAGCATGAAAATCTTCATCACCCAGGCCTGCAAATTGATCTGCCAGTCGGCGTACCTGGCGGGATAAGGTTTGCTTTCGCTCAGCGTGCGTTCCAGCGAGAGATTCAATCGCAGCGCTTGTGCCAGCAGCACGACTCCCGCGATGCAGCCCCAGATGATCAACAACTCACCTATCACCAGATTGTCGAAGAAAGGTATCTCCGGATTGATGGCTGCCCCTTTGATCACAACGATCAACCCCGCGGAAAAGAAACCGCCAAATATGGCATATACGAGTGAATGGAAGATGTAATTGATTTTGCGCCCTACACCCATATGAGACCATTCTTGCAGGCCAGATTCGTACACTGTATCGCACTTGGTACAGATGAACTCCGCTGGCCCCAATCCACTGCGCATGGGAAAGAGACCAAACCAGGCCAGGCCGAATTTCACCAAGCGATTGCATGTAGGGCAGCAGTGTATGTATCCACCATAGGTGTGTGTAGTCGCCATTTTATCTATAGTCCATCACTGCGGCGATATCATCCAGCCTTCGACCTTGACGGCCTCTTCACCGGCGATGGCGTAGGCAATGCCGGCTTCGAGATCCACGATTTTGAACGTATCCAGACCATCGATATTTTGATTGATGGCGATTTGACGTCCATCCGGAGACCAGATCGGTGTGCGGTATCCGCTGATGCAGTACTGGGTCACCTCACCGCTGGCTACGTCGAGGACGGCCAGCGAATCACGCATTGCGAATTCCTCATCTTTGATGGTCAGCCAGAAGGCGATGCGGGTTTCGTCGGGAGACCAGATCCAATCTTCCTGCGAGGCGTTGAACGTGGTCGTGAGATACGAGAGTCGTTCAGTTTGACCGCTCTGATTTACGCGGATCAATTCAAAACCAGAAACGTAGGCGGACGCGTCATCCACATTGATGAAGGAATTCCCGCTCGCTTCGGCAGCCGATTGCAGGGGGTGGATGGGTTCGTCGTCGTTTTTAGGGTCGAAGGTATATCGCAGCATGGCGCTGGTGATGAAAGACGTGCCGTCACGGGACCAGGCGGGCGGGCTAATGTAGACGCCGGTACTTGGGGACCCGTGGTTATAGATCCGTCTGATTTCCTGTTCGTCTTGCAGATTCCAGAGGATGAGCAAATTGTCGTCGTCTTCGCTGGCGGAGTAGACCAAGTGTGTAAGTTGGGGATTGGGCACCATAGGGATGAGGGAATATCCGCCCCAGGAAATGTCCTGGAGGAATGTAGTGATGAGCGGAAATTCCGGGAGGATCTCCTGGCGTTCCTTCGTGGCGATGTCAAACACGAGCAACGCATCCGGCTCGTAAGCAGCATCGCCATGGGGCATCTTGACGGCCAATTGGTTGTTTTTCAGCCATTCGATGACATCGTATTCATCTCCCCAGTCCGTGATCTCCAACAAGCGAGTTGCACTCGCGTCGAGAACGATCAGGGCTTCCATGCGCCGATCGATGGCTGCCAGGCGCGCTCGATCGGGTGATAATACGACATGCGTGGTGCCGGTGTCGGCTTTAATTTTCTCTCCGCTGCTCAGGTCCCAGAGATAAGTTATATTGCCTTCATCTACTGAAACGATAAAGAGACTCCCGCTCAGCTGGATGTCGGCCAGGGATGTGTCGATCGTTTCGACACACTTCGTGGAGAGCCGGCTTTCAGCTGGAATAGCTGCCGGATCGGGGGTTTCGGTCGGGCTGGTTGTCTCCGTCGGAAGCGGAGTCGGGCTTTCTTCGGTGGCCTGCGGGCCACAAGCGGCCAGCAGCAGTCCGAAGGCGATCACTATTTGAAATGATTTGGGGCGAAAATTCATTGTTTATTCCTTAATGACTATGGTTAAACGACGATTGATGCGACGTGCCTATTGTACTAAACACTCTGGGCGATGAAAGGGATCAATTGATTTAATCGCAATCGTATGCAAGAAATTGGGGCTGTCCCTCGTGACCGTCCAAATACTGAACAACCATAGGGGGTTGCTCCTGCAAATTCAATACGCGATGGGATGCAGAAGATCAACAACCATTCCAACGATGTACTGTGTAGGGACGGTTCGCGAACCGCCCCTACAATTTTCCATGGAGGTGTCATATAGGGACACCCTGATCCATGATCGACTATTACCATGTAGGGGCAGGTTTCAAACCTGCCCCTACATGCGTTAAATATACTTATTATGCAGGGACTGTCCTAAGAGGGCAGCCCCTTTTGATTCAATAGGTCCTTTCCTACGGCACTGTCTCGGTTGCTTCCGTCTTTTTGTTATTCCGTGAAAGCGGATCCAGCAAGCTGTACATCACAGGCACGACAAGCAGGGTGAGAAGTGTGGAGGTGAACAATCCGCCAATCACGACAGTGGCCAGCTCGGCTGCTATCAAGGCACCCTCTGTGAAGCCCAGAGCCAGCGGCACCAGGGCCAGCATGGCGGCGATAGCTGTCATCAGGATCGGGCGCAGCCGGGTACGACCGGCTTCGATTAATGCGTCACGAGTGTCCATGCCCCGCTTCTTGCGGTTATTTTGCACACGGTCGATGAGCACAATGGCGTTGGTCACCACGATGCCCACCAGCATCATCAAACCTACCAACACGGAGATGCCAAGAACGCGATTGGTAATCCACAACGCCAGGGCAGCGCCGATGATGGCCACGGGCAGGCTGAAAAGAATGGTGAAAGGATGTATGAAGGAACGGAAGGTGATCACCATGAAGAGATATACGGCTACGATGGAGATCAGCACCCCAACCACGGATTGGGCAAAACCTTCGGTCTGCATTTCGGATTGGAAACCTTCACTCACCGTAATGCCTGTTGGGGTAACTTCTTCCACTGCGGTTTTAGCTGCAGCGATCACGCCCATGGAATCCTCGCTTTCGAGCTCACCGGAGAAACTCACCGCCGGTTCGCCGTCGACGCGCAGGATCAGGTCTTGATTGGCCAGATTGCTGGTGACGTTTGCCAGACCATCGATTTTTTCCAACGTGGTGATTGCCTGGTCATTGAAGGCGGCCAGATCGGCTTGGTCGCCCGAGATCACGAGTGAGAAACCGCCGAAAGCACTGCTGGTCAGCGTGCCGCTGGTCACAGTCACATTTTTAGGGCCAAAGTGTTCTTCGGCGAGTTGGCGTACTTCCGTGGTGAGAGCATCGATGTTGTCACCGTTCTCGATGCCAATTTCGATGTTGGCCGCGCCCTGGTCGATCCCTGATCCAAAGAGGCTGGATTCCAGCCCGCCGCTCGCACCGACTTGAGTCATAACGACTCCAAGATTTTCCACCTCGGCCAGCTGTGTTTCGAATTCAGCCACGATAGCGTCTGTTTCGGCCATGGCAATGCCGTTGGGTAAGTCCACCTGGATCGAGATCTGTGGTTCTCCCATCTCAGGCATAAAGGCGCGCGGCCGCTGTGCCAGGAGTGCCATGCTGCCGAGAAAGAGCACAAGGGCGACGATCAAAGTGATGGCACGGTGGCTCAACGCCCAGCGCAGGATAGGTGTGTAACCGGTTTGGAGTTTGGATTCTTGTTCTTCCGGCAATTGCTCCTTGCGGATAAACAGGAATGCCAGGGTGGGAACGATGGTGATGGCAATCAGGAAGCTGGAGAGCAATGCGTAGGTGACACTGATGCCAAACGGCAGGAAGAACTCGCCCACGATGCCGCCCAACAAGCCGACGGGCAGAAAGACGACCACCGTGGTCATGGTGGAGGCGAAGATGGCGATAGCCACGTCGCGTGTACCTTTCAACACCGACACTTTCATGTCTTCGCCGCGTTGGATGTGGCGGTAGATGTTTTCCAGCACCACGATCGAGTCATCCACCACGCGGCCGATAGCCACAGTCATGCCCGAAAGAGTCATGATGTTTAGCGTCATACTGGTGGGGAAGAGACGGGCGATCACGTTGACGATGGCACCTAAAACAGCGATGTCCTTGGTCGCTTCAACCAGCGGTTCGATTACCAGGTTGGTTACTGGCGGTAACCACTTGAAGAGCGCAAAGGCCATGAATACAGAGAGTGGGATGCTTACCGCTGTGACGAGGGTACTCTGCCAGGAAAGGCGGTACTTGCCGCGCACGAAGCCGCTGAGGAAGATCAGGATGACGATCACGGCGAAGATGGCGCCAAGACCACCCTCACTTGCCACACCGCTGATGGATTCTTCGATGAATGATGCTTGTTCGAAGGCTGCCTCTGATCGCAGTCCGTCGAATTCAGCTTCGAGTTCAGCCAGCGCATCGAAAACGGCGTGTGAAACGGAAACGGTATTCGCCTCGCTGTCCTTATAGATCACCAGCGAGAGGCTGGGCACGCCGTCCAGGCGGTTGATGGTTTCCGTGGGGAGGAATGTCTGCGAACTTCCTCCGGCTCCGCCTGCGATTTCCGCCCGAAGGGTGGGGTCCAGGCTGGCCAGGAAATCACCCGGCAATACGGCGATCACTTGGGGAGAAAGCAGACGAAGGACTTCAGGGCTGAGATTTTCCAGGAAGCCTTCTTCATTCGCAGTCAACCAGAGGATCACATCTGGAGTCAGGTCGGCGATGAGTTGGGGAGCTTGCGGGACGCCGTTCTGCAGCATCATACTCAACAGTTCGCTGGCGCTGCTTGTGTATGCGCTTTCCATCAGGTCGGCGGCGGTTTCGAAGGTGGGCATGCCCGCCGAGCTGGATTCGATCCAAAGACCCGAGAGCGCAGGCGGCTCTTCGGGGACTGGTTGAACGCTGCTTCCACCAGCGGCCAGCGCACCCAGACCACCGGCAGGCTGTGCCAGTTGATCGAGTTCTTCCCGAAAGGCAGGATCGAGAGTTTCGATATAGCTGTCGGGCAACCAGGCGAGCACTTCGGGGGAGAAGGCGCGTAGATTATCCGGAGTCAACGCATCAAGAAGCTGTGGGGCCATACTGACGATGCCCTGGATAATTTGCGGCGTGACGTCTGAAGGGACGTTCAAGACGATGCCCTGCATATCCCCGGCCATTTGCCACATCTCCGGCAGTATATTTTCCGCTTCGGCTTCGCTCGGCTCCGTGGTTTCCGCGGGCATTTCCTCCGCAGAGGGAAGCTCCTGACCGCCACTTACCTGAACGTCCGCCACCCCGTCGACCTTTATAAGCTCGGGGACGATATCGGCTTCGATCAATGCTTTGAGTTCAGTCAGCGACAGTTGGTCTGAAGAGACACTCAATGCAGCCAAGGGCAGATCGGACATACTGAAGGTCAACAGTTCTGGGGGTTGTGTGCCCTCGGGGAAATCCAACACCTGCACCAGGTCGAGAATTTCCTCGCGAGTGGCTTCAATGTCGATGCCAAATTCGTTGTATACGACAACGACGGAAACCCCATTTGTGGTGGTCGATTCGATGTTGACGACACCCTCGATATCAGCCACCGCTTGCTCGATGGGAATGGTGACTTCATTTTGCATCTCTTCGGGGCTGGTCCCTGGATTCATGGTAAGCAGGATCGATTGGGGAAACTCGATCTTGGGAAGCAGCTCCTGGTTGAGCTGCATGACGGCCAGAGCCCCTCCAGCAAGAACGAGGATGGATAGGGCGATTACGACCCACTTGAAACGCAGTGAGGCGCGTGTGATGCGGTCGATTAGTGATTCAAGCACAGTTATTATCTCCTTTTCTGCTATCGCTGTTGAAACAGCGATGGTTTCGATTTATTTTCAATACGTTCCGCATAATACCAAAGTAGTATAGATATTCGTCATTCCAAAGCTTTGAGTGTCCCAAAGACCTGGAGTAACTGCGCTGCCAGCTGTCTGCGTTCTTTATCGCTCATGTTGATGACCAGTGCTTGGTAGCGTTTAACATGGACAATTAATTCGGCACTCCAGACTGGGTCATCCTTGTTCTCCTGCGCCAGGATGCCCATGGTAAATCCGCCAAGCAGGTTGAGGTTTACTCTACTGGCTTGATCCGTGGATGGCAGGATACTGGGAAGGAATTCAAGCAGCAGGTTGCGACCCGCGCTGCGACGCAAACGTAACGTCAGGATGGTCATAATTTCGACGCAGTCCTGCAGGGGGCTGCGGTTTTCGGGCGGCACGCGCGCCATGAATTCCTTAAGCAGCTCATCTGCTTCGAAACCGTCTTTGGCAAGCTTAACCATCACGCGTTCTTTGATTGCCGGCCATCCCTCACCGCTTTCCTTCATCGAGAGCGTTTCCTTCAGCTGGAGGGCACGCAGAGTGGGGATGAAGGTTATCTTCGATCTGCCAGGACCGGGTTTCTCCTTGACCTCGTACTGCGACGAAACAATCCCTTTCTCTTCCAATAGGCGCAGCATATCATAAGCGGTGATATCGCTCACGCCTAACTTCTTGGCGAGTTCGGAGTAATGTACGGGATCGGGTGAACCTTGAGAAAGTTCGATCAGTTTATCGAGGAAGTCGTTTTGACGCTGTGTCAGTTTCATAACCATACCAATAAATTACCAAAATAACCAAATAATCCTGTGTAGTATAATTGCTTTCGGAGAGACCAACAAGGGTGCCATGGTACTAGCCATGTGAATAGCATGTCCGACAAATATCCATCCGACGTCCGGCAATCATCACCGAAGCAGAATGGCGGACACTTTGGAATGAGACGCCGCTCGAAGATCGCAAGATCGAAGTTCGAGTGTTGGGTGCCACCCAGGAAGTGCGCGATCGAATCGGGTGGATCGGTTGGCGCTATATTCTGCCCACCTGAGGACGATTGCTCCGCATGCTGTCTGCACGGCGTGGATCGTTGAAGTCGATTCAGGGGTAACTCGATGCTCCGCCTGACATGTGGGAATTGCTGGGTTATGGGCTCTTCGTTGGTCGTAAGCGGGGTGAAAACGCTGCATAGGTACTTATGATGATGGGTTGCTTCTCCGTTTGTAAGCCATTTGATAAGTCCGAGAGCACAGTTTTATGCTACTCTAGTACTATACGAATGGCATCCTCACCTTCATCTCGGATTACAAGCACAAAGGTTGCCCCAGGCCACAAGGAGGTGTCTTGTGGACCGAAGTATCATAGCTCTGATCTTCTCCTTTCTCATCATTTCGAGTGTTCTAACAGGATGTTCTGAGACTTTAGATGTGGAAGCGGCTCATGTTTTCGATGATGTCCCTGACGATTGTACTTGGGGACATGCCATCCAAGTCTTGGGTTGTAAGGGCTACGTATGTGGGAAAGAGGAGAATACGTTCGACCCGCAAGCGACGATCAGTCGCGCCGAAATGGCCGTTCTTCTGGTAAGGGCCAAATTCGGACCGGAATATGTTCCTGAAGCCACATCAAACCCATGGTGTCAATGCTGGATTGATAAAGCCGTGGCGGAAGAACTGATGAGCCCGGTTGGAGATCCAACGGTGCCGGCGACTCGGGCGGACGTGACCACGTTGATGTGGCTGATGGGGCAATAAAGCGCAAGGATTCCGGCCGGAATTAAATGATTCGATCCTCTAATCTACAGGGGTGATTTCGAATCTGGACAGTGCGCAGTACATTCGCATCCTAATCTGCTTATTCATCCCCGCGCGTATCGTTTGCTGGAAAATAAATATCCTCCGTTTATATTGTGCGTATACGGGATACTTTGCGTTGTCCTGATTGACGTTGCGCATTCCTGTCACAATTGGGCAGGTTCCTTCGTTGCAATAATAAGTGGTATCCAGATACACTTGTCTTTTTCGCGACCCGATGCTCCATCGCACAGTAAACGCAGGAGGAAATGTGATGATTTGCCCCAGATGGTTACGAGCATATCGAATATCTTTACTAAGAAGCTTTACCATCCTTTCTTTGTTTTTCGGTTTTATTGCCGTACCGCAGCCAGCGGAAGCAGCTGTTTACGTGGTCAACGACCTGGGGGATTTCTACAATGGGGGCTGCGAAGTCGGCAGCTGCACGCTGCGCGAGGCGATCATTGCGGCGAATACCAATTGGGGGCCAGACACGATCCAGATCAGCATCGCCAGCGGCAGTCCGAACTGGGTGATCTGGCTGGACGGCGAGCTTCCAGCAATTACAGACGATGATACGACGATCGACGCCACAACGATGCCGGAGTTCCTCGGCGGACCTTCAGTGGTGCTTGTCGGTGATGATGAAATTTCCTACGCTTTTGATTTACGATCGAACGGGAACACGATCCGCGGATTTAAATTTTCGAGCTTCTGGGGTGGTGACGAAGGCGCCCCGATCATCGTGCATGGGGATAATAACAATATCGAGGGCAATGTCATGCCCAACAGCACCCATGGGATTATTCTCGATGGGGATGCCAATCGCATCGTCGACAACTTGATCGGTGTGATGCCCTGGGGTGATGCAAGTGCCAACGACTCGCACGGCATTGTGATCCGGGGCAGTCGAAATGTCGTCGAGAACAACGTCATCGCCTTCAACGGCGGGGCGGGGATTTATCTGCCGGAAGACCGCGGATTCGACCAGAACACCTTCAGTCGGAACAGTATCTATGAAAATGAAGAATTGGGGATCGACATCAATGACAATAATTCTGAGATCGATCCTCCCGACTTGATCTCGGTAGGTTTGACGGAAGTAAGCGGGGAGGCTCCTTGCCGCGGCTGTACGGTGGAAGTGTTCCTGGCCGATCCCGATCCCAGCGGATACGGTGAGGGCATGACGTTTCTGGGATCGGGGGATGCGGACAGTGTGCGTGACTTCAGCATAAGTCTGGACCCGCCGGTGGAGGACTGCGATCCGATCACCGCCACGGTAACCGATTCCATGGGCGATACGTCCGAATTTGCTTCGAATCAGCCTGCAGGCGACTGTATGATGTTCGAAGCGCCGCCGCTCTACGAACCGTATCTCACCGTGAATACTACGGATGATGATGATGACGGTTACTGCACGGAGGACCACTGCTCGCTGCGCGAGGCGATTAACTACGCCAACGAGCATCCCGGGAGTGATACGATCACCTTCGACATCGACGGCCTACTGCCGCATACCATTCGAATTGAAGGTTACCCCGCGTTACCAAGGATCACCAACGATCACACGGTGATCGACGGCACCAGCGAGCCAGATTACCATGGCTCACCGGTCGTGCGCATAGTAAGCTTGGAACCGGTGAGTCAAGCCGGGCTTGCTCTCGAATCCTCTCACAATGCCATCCGCGGGTTGAGCGTGGAGGGATTTGGTGTGGTGCAAACAGGAAGTTATGCGGGGATTTTCGGTGTGGGCATCACTGTGGGAGGAAGTTGGAATTTTATTGAAAATAATGTCATTGTCGGTAGCGGCTTTGGCATTGCCTTGAGAGGCAATCACAACACCATCCAGGGTAACACAATCGGCAGCGGTGAGGCGGGAGATGACAATGGGAATCTCTCGGATGGGGTCGTCGTTACCGGGCATGACAATATGATCGGTGGAACTGGTTCAGGGGAAGGCAACTTGATCTCGGGGAATGGACGGCACGGGATCGAGCTCTACTTCACAGAAGGCAATGTGGTCATGGGTAATATCATTGGCGCCGATGCGAGTGGGACTGTTGCCATCCCCAACGAATTGGACGGCATCTTCACTCAAGCGGACAACCTGACGATCGGCGGATTGGGCGCCGGCGAAGGAAATATAATCTTCGGCAACGGCCGGCATGGCGTCTACCTGTACGACACCTCAGGTCCGGCGACGCTGTCCGGCAATACAATCCGGGATAACACCGAATTCGGTATTCTTGTGGACAGCCTCGTGTTTAACGTGCACACTTTCACGCAAAACAGCATCTACGGTAACGGCGACCTGGGCATCGAAACCAATCGCCACGACGATCACACTCCGCGCATCGATTCCGCCACGGAAACACATGTCGAAGGGTTCGCCTGTCGCGGCTGTCTGGTGGAAGTTTTTCTGGCCGCATCGGATCCCAGCGGCTACGGTGAGGGCAGGACCTTCCTTGGGGAAGACCATGCGGACATCGCCGGAAACTGGGAGTTGGACATCAGCGGCATAGAGACCTGCGATGCGATCACGGCAACCGCAACCAACGCAGATGGTGAGACATCAGAGTTCGCCGAGAATCGTCTGGCGCGCTGCTACAGCCTGCCGGGACGGCCAATGTCCGCTTTCGGTTTGCTCGGCCTTGCCTTGCTGGGCGGCCTTTTGGTCCTGGTGCGTGTGGTCTGGCCGGAGGCTCCGGATAGACTTGTACCAGTCGGCTTGGCAGCAGGCTTTGTGGGGCTGCTGGCGGTTTTCCTGTTGGTGTTGATCCTGCCGAATTTCCAGTTGACGATGGACGCTGATATGGGTGGAGAGGCTGCTCCGCCTGAACCACTGCCTGCATGTACAGAATATCTCGAAGCGGATGGCTTCACACCTTTGGACGGCACTGTCTTCGCCATCGACGATGACCCCAGCATGGCGTGGCAGCTGACCGATGATACGGACGAAGCATCTCGCTGGCGGGTGGAATTGCGCACACCCGATCAAACCTTGCACAGTCTTACAACGGACGAAAGCAGTTTATTGCTGTCCGAGTTTGGCGTAGAAGCGCGCCCGGGAGGCCGCTACGAATGGCGTCTCTACGGCGAGTTACCCGCAGGGAATGGAGCAGGGGATGCGATCTGCAATGCGGATGCGGTGCGTTGGTTCTACTTCGAAAACCCGGCGCTCGAGGCGCAAACGGATATGATCGAAGAATCAGATGAAGAACCACCGGATGAAGAAGGACCCACAGAGATGGAGGTTTGTATTCCCACGGCAACGGCGTTGATGAATGCCACCTGTCGCAAGGGGCCAATGAAGGATTACGATTACGTCGGCGACTTCCTGGAAGGGGAATCGGCTGAAATTCAGGGGCGTAATGCCGAGGGCAGTTGGTGGTACATCTTTTTGTCGGATCCCCAGGCGAACTGCTGGGTATGGAGTGGTGCAGTAGAAACGACGTGTGATGTGAATTCGTTGGCGATAGTGGAAGCTCCGCTGCTGCCTGTGAAAACACCAACGCCAACTGAGGTTCCACAGGATGAGACGCCGCCACTGGCGCCTGCGCCCAACTCTCCTGCCGGAGGTGTGACACTCGCTTGCCCGTCCAATCCCGTGCTCGATTGGGATTCCGTATCCGATGCGAGTGGTATCAGCAGCTACACCGTTCAGTTGCAGGTCAGCTATGACAATCAAAACTGGAGTGACGCGCCGGGCAGCCTTTTCACCACGACTGCAACGGAGCAAAGTGTCACTGTGGACTGCGGGGGGTATTATCGCTGGCGAGTGCGCGCAACGGACGGCGCCAACAACCAGGGATCTTACTCCGCCTGGGTTTATTTTCAAGTCACACTGAATTAGGGATGTGTGCGTAACTTTGAGCAGCCCCGATCGGTTGGATCGGGGCTGTTTGTTTTTCGTGTTCTAGAGATTAAGCAAAGTTGAAATCGTTTGCTCATCGACGAGGTGCAAACTCTCGACCACATGGTCCGCTTGTGCCAGAGCTTCTGCCGGATTGGTCGTCGTAACGGCGATGCATTTCATCCCCGCCCTGCGGGCGCCTTCCACACCTGCGATGGCGTCTTCGATTACGATGCAGTTGTCTATTTCCACGCCCAGGTTGCGCGCCGAGTGGAGGAAAACGGAGGGATCAGGCTTCCCGGGCATATCGGCCCCGGAAACCAGCGCATCGAAATACTGGCCGATATTCAATTCCCCCACCAATACGTCGATGTTCTCCAGAGGAGCGGAGGAGGCAATGGCCTGTTTCATGCCCAATGATGTGAACCTGTCAAGCAGTATATCGGCTCCCGGCAAGAGTTCAGCGTTTCCCTTGACCATCTCACGAAATGATACTTCCTTGCGGGTACTGATCTGTTCATACAATTCGGGCGTCAGATCTTCGCCGTAAACGGTTTCCAATATTCCCGCGTTGTTCATCCCGAAGGTGGCGGTGAACTGCTCGTGGGAAAAGGGCGTTCCTACTTCAGCGAGGGCTTCTTTCCAGGAGCGGTAATGCAGTTCCCCGGTGTTGACCAACACACCGTCCATGTCCCATAAAACGGCGTGATTTGGGTATTTTGCTGTCATCGTGTGTAAATCTCCATTTTGTGTGCGTTTTCTCTCCAGGATGTCTTTGGGAATTGTACTGTGCTTTAAACATACGGGTAATAGACAAATCGAAATATCGCTCCCGTGTTCCATAATGGGAAATCGGATAGGATATATGTACACGTAATGGTTGACGAAACTACTGGAGGCGGACATGGAAGGAAATGTCGAAAAGCGATCACTTGGGCGGACCGGTATGCAGATCACCCCGATCGGATTAGGCGTGATGCAGTTCTCGGGTGGCAGCGGTATCTTTGGGATGATGTTCTCCAATCTCTCTCAGGAAACGATGGATGCCATCATTCAGGCGGCATTGGATGGCGGCATCAATTGGTTCGACACGGCAGAGATGTACGGCTTCGGGCGTTCGGAGCGTGCATTGTCGCTTGCGCTGAAAGCGTCTGGGAAAGCAGATGGCGATGTGATCGTGGGGACGAAATGGCTGCCGTTCTTTCGTACAGCGGCCAGCATCCGGCGCACGATCCACGATCGTATACGCTTCCTGGAGGGGTTCAGCGTCGATCTCTATATGGTGCATCAACCGTGGAGTTTTTCTTCAGTGGAAGCTGAAATGGAAGCCATGGCCGATCTGGTGGAAGCGGGATTGATTCGATCTGTGGGTGTGAGTAATTTCAGTGCCCAACGCATGCGGCGCGCCCACGCGGCATTGGCCCGACGCAATATGCCTCTGGCGGTCAATCAGGTACAGTACAGTCTGATGCATCGCGAGATCGAAACCAACGGTGTGCTGCAAGCCGCTAAAGAATTGGGCATAACCATCGTGGCCTACTCGCCATTAGCCAGGGGCTTATTGAGTGGAAAATTCCACAAAGATGAGAATCTGCTCTCTCAGCGCCCCAGAGGATGGAGGATGTTCCTCCAACGGAATCTCGAACGCAGCAGACCATTGGTCGAAGTCCTGGAGATGATCGCGGCCTCCCACAACGTCACCGCAGCACAAGTCGCCTTGAACTGGTTGATCCACTTTCAAGGAGAAACGGTGGTCGCAATCCCTGGCGCAAGCAAGGTCAAGCAGGCGGCCGAAAGCGCCGGGGCGATGCATTTTCAACTCACAGAAGCGGAAATGGCCTTGCTCGACGAACGATCATGCGAATTCTGCTGAGTGAAGATCTTGACAATGGGGTTGTAACCAGGCAATTGTCAGACATGTGGGCGGAATTCGAGAAATGTGGTAATATTTTTCTTGCAAGGTTGCATGCACGTTCTTGCTGGAAGTCGTAAGACCAAGACCTGAGCAGACGTTGCTCAGGTCGGTTTGGTTCATTGAACCCGATCACCAGGAACGGCAAACGCACCTTAGAAAACATGCCTAAGGAGGCAAAAGTAAGATGTCGGAACGAGTAACTGGTACGGTCAAATGGTTCAATGGAAGCAAGGGCTACGGCTTTATCGAGCGTGAAGAAGGGGACGATGTATTTGTCCACTACACGGCGATTCGGAGCGATGGATTTCGCACGCTGGAAGAAGGCCAGCAGGTGGAATTCTCCATCGAGCAAGGTTCCAAGGGCCTGCAGGCTGCTGAAGTCACAACCCTGTAAGCTGTTTGATACCAAAAAGGTGCCCTCGCAATTGCGAGGGCACCTTTTTTTTCCATAGACATATGGTCCATTCGGTCTCGCAACCCGAGCAGGTTTTTTACGTATACATCATTAAAAGCAATTAGTTCAATACACGAGGGCTGATATGTGGTTAATTAATTTGTTTGTAGGCCTAATTGTCGGAGTGATCGGTTTAATCATAAGCCTCGTTGTGGGAGTCGTTGGGCTTGTGGTTGGACTGGCGGGCGGTATCGTTGGATTAATCGTCTTGGGAATCGTGGTGGGGATTCTCGTCTTACCGGCGGTCTTCATCGTCGCGTTGATCTTCTAACGAACAGCCTTATTCGATCCTCCTGCAAGTGAATAAGAACGAAAGCATTTTCCAGCATCCAGCATTGCATGACATCATGGACGCTGGAATATGTATTTCCATCCAGAACCAATTGTCTAACCGCTTGTTGCCTCGGCTGAATACTGATAGATGAATTATTGTGGCGCTTCGATAGTTCCTTCAGTCGCAATCCGCCAGTTATCGCCTCCATAGAGTCTAACGAAATCGGTCGAGACCCTTCCGACTGTTTGGTAGCCATCTGTAAGGTTATCCAAGGGGGATTGGTGATAATCTCATGTTTACCAATCTTCTCGTTGGGTTCTTGAATCCTGGTCTCTAATGGGGAATCGGGATTTGGAGGCCAATTTTCGTCCAGTCCTGTTGGATGGATGGTTAGGTCTTCATATCGATGTAGGTCTATCGATGTGATAGTCGCAGAAGAAAAGACTTGTCACTTCACTCGAGTGGAATACTCGAGAGCACCACGTATCCGCTTTGACGCGAAAGGCAGGTGCGTTATGAACGGGATAGGAATGAATGGAAACGGAAGGAAGAATGGTAAGCTAAAACGCATCCTTCTTGCCGAGGACGAAGAATTCACCATTGATGTATTACTTGATATCTTTGAAGCATTTTTCGATCATTCTGAAGTATGTGTAGCCCGAGACGGTCATGAAGCGGTAAATTTGGCTTTCGAATTTAAGCCCGACGTGATCCTCATGGATTTGGGATTGCCCAAACTCGATGGTTGGAAAGCAACCCGCTCGATTAAAAGCCACAAAGATTTTTTCAACATACCCGTCTTGGCTATCACGGCATACGCTATGGTGGGTGATCGTGAACGAGCCATGGAGGCAGGGTGCGATGATTACTTCGCCAAGCCAATTGAGGTTGACAAGTTCATCCGATTTATGCGACCATATCTTAATTCTGGGGGGTAGGATCCCACAATTAAGGTTGGTGCATGCGATTGATCCATGCCTTATGGCATATCATCTCCGGCGCGGGACCGATGTGGCGCGCCGGTCGTCAGGGCGATATAATTTTTCGTTTCTATGCCCTCAAGGCTCTCGCCGACGAGGGTTTCTTCAAATTCCTCAAAGAACCTCGCACGTATGGTCAGATCCTGGCCAGATTTGGCTTTATCGACATCGACTATACGCGTTCGATGATCGACATTCTATTGGAAGATAAGGATACCGGGTTGGTTAAAGAAGGAGAATTTTACCGCGCCATTTCGCAGAATCCGGTTCCCGACCTGGACCAGCTTGTGGGAAGCACGGATCATCGCCTGCATGGCTTCCTGCTCATGTCTGAGGGATTGGGTCAGTACATTCTGCCGCGCATGCGACAAGAGCCGATCAGTCTGGCGAAGACATTCGAACAGGATGATTACGATTTTATGCTTAAGTTCGATAAAGTCCTTTCAACGCGGCTGTATTCAGCCATGCGACGGGCGTGTTTTGCCTATCTGAAGAAGAAAGACATCGCCTGGTTGCGAGGTAAACATCTTCTTGAGATTGGTTGTGGAAGTGGATTTGAGACAGCGGAGATCTGGGCTCGGTTCGACGGGGATATCAAAATCACGGCGATCGATGTTATACCCAGTATGATCAAACTTGCGGAAGAAAGCTTTGAAAAGCATCTTGATGAAATCAAGCCCGATCACAAACCGATAACGACGGAGAATCGCCCGGTTTTCAAAGTGGCCAGTGCCACGCGCATGCCGTTTGAAGATAATTCCTTTGATGCTTCGTTTTGGATGCTCGTGTTGCATTGGACCCCGGATCCAAGAAAGGCGATCCATGAGACCGCCCGCGTTCTTCGGCCCGATGGGCTGTTATTTGGGATGCAAGTTTGCAAACCGATGTTGGATGAGTATATGAGCATAGTCATACGATCGAACGCAAACTGCTACGGAATTTTTTGGCAAGAGGAATATAAACGCTGGATGACCGAATCAGGGATCGAGGTCGACCTTGTTCCGGTATTGGGAGTATTGCGTGCTTTCAACCGCAAGGATGGTCGAGTTGATACTCGCCACTAGGGTGAAGGGAAAGTCCGATGAACAAGGATATACCAATCAACAATAAATTCCCTTACATTAAAGCGGAATTCGGGCGCAGCAAGCGCTTGATGGTTGGGATCTGCAATGCATTATTAATCATTGTGCCAATTTTATTGGTTGGTCTGATCATCATGCTTATCAACAATCTGACTACTCACACGGTGATAGTTTATTGTCTCGTAGCTTGTATGTTTCCAATTGCCTTAATCGCACGCCACCTCGCAACAAAGGATCTCATCGTTCAATCTGGATATACCTTGATCCTGCCGATTCTGGTTATCATAGCTATTAACGGCAGTATCATTGCTGGATTATCACCCATAATTGGTGTTAGCTACTCCTTAGCAATCATCGTTGCTGGCATGGTCATTGGCCCTCGGCAGGGTTATTTTATTGCCGGGCTTTGTGTACTGTTCTTTATCCTCTCGCGATTGATCGTATTGAGTGGTGTGCTTCCTGTGTTGACTATCACAGACGTAATTGCCGAATCTGTGGTTGTCATTGTTTACGGATTGGCGCTCGCATTTGTTGCTGTTCTGAGTAAGCTAACCACACAGGATTTGCGTCAATCACTTGATGAAGCTACTTACGACCTGCTTGAAGCAAACCACAAGCTTGCCCTAGCGAGCGAGATGAAATCGCAGTTTACGGCACGCACCAGTCATGAACTGCGCACGCCGCTCAGTTCGATCATCGTTTTTACCGAGCTGGCCATCCGCGGCACGTATGGTGAAATTACACCTAAACTCAAGGGTAAGTTAGGAAATGTTCTGGGCAGCGCAAAACACCTGCATAACATTATCAATGATCTACTTGATTTGGCGAAGATCGAAGCTGGTGAATTACATATCGAAGAAGCGCCATTTGCCATCTATGATTTGGGGAGGACCATTCAAACGACGATGGAAGAAACTGCCCACCAAAAGGATCTCGAGTTCAACGTGGGAATGACTGATGATTTGCCAACCCGCTTGATCGGAGATGAAAGTCGTGTGAAGCAGATCATGCTAAACCTGGTCAGTAATGCGATCAAATTTACAGACCAGGGGCGGGTGGATGTGGAGATCGACAAACATGGCAGAGACCACTGGAGAATTGTCGTGCGGGACACAGGCCCCGGCATCCCCGAAAATCGCTTCGAGACCATCTTCGAAGAGTATCGGCAGTTGGAAACGGCCAGCAAGGATGCCAACCGCAAAGGAACTGGTCTCGGCTTGGCGATCACGCGCAATCTGGTCGAGATGATGGGCGGCCAGATCAGCATTGAAAGCGAACTGGGTGAAGGCACCACCTTCGAAATCCTCCTGCCTTTGAAAACTACGGAAGTCCTTCCTGTCGAAGGATAATTACTGTCTTCATTGCTTGGGATTTTATATGTATATCAGCGAGTAATTTCAGCGCGCCTTTGATTGTTGATTTTTCCTCCGGAAGTATTCGTTGTTACAATAACATCAAGCAAACCAATTGATCGTTTATGTACAAATTGGATTATATTACTCTGTGGGGAAATCACGATGAAATCGGATCCAGTACCTCAAATCACGAAAACCACCAAATTGCCGCAAGCTCATATCTTGCACGGTGTCTTCGCGTTTACTGTGCTACTCGGTTACATAGTGACCTTCAGTCAGTTCGACATCGAACCTTTTTCACCCGTCGGAATGGCTTTAATTGCAATCTGTTTGATTTACATTGTTATTGGGACGTTTGGGTTCGAGTGGGTCGAGCGCCAGGATGATCGTAGATGGTATGTGGTGTATTTCGCCGTTCAAATCGCCTTGGTGACTTTGGCCATCGTCATTAGCCCATACTTTGCACAATTGTGGCTGATCGTGTTGCCGTTGGTTTCACATGCTGTTATGGCGCTGCCCCCGCGCTGGACGCCAGTGATCTTACTGTTTACGATTATGGTTTTCGTTTACCCGAGCGAAATCCTCGCTGAAGGGGAAGGCGGTATAGGCAACTTTCTGGGGATATCGTCGGGTGTGGTTTTTGTCGGCATCTTCACCCACGTTCTGGCACAGGCGGATCGGGCACGCGGGCAAATGCAGCAGATGGCGGAGCGTTTGGAAGGAATGAACCAACAGCTGCGAGAATATGCGGTGCAAGCCGAAGAGTTAGCCACCACCAAGGAACGAAATCGACTGGCGCGCGAGATTCACGACAGTCTGGGTCATTATCTGACGATCATTAACGTCCAGCTCGAAGCGGCGCGTGTCGTACTCGATACAGATCGGGATGCGGCCTATCAAGCGTTGGAGAAAGCACAGTCGCTGGCGAAAGACGGGTTATCAGAAGTACGACGTTCGGTCGCCGCACTTCGTGCCTCTCCCATGGAATGTCGTCCATTACCTGTCGCGATCGAGGGATTACTCGAAGAATGTCGGACGGCAGGTATTCAGGGCAAATTACAGATTACCGGTGAGGAACGCGAGTTGCCTGCGCAAGCTGATCACACTCTCTATCGCGCCGCACAGGAGGGTTTGACCAACGTATGCA
>DAOUEK010000083.1:0-65756 GCA_034430425.1 Anaerolineales bacterium
TTGGGGATTACAACCTGAAATTTCGTTGAAACCGTCGCCCTTTCCATACCATTCTCCTATCGTTGGCGTATTCGTATTACGTTTTATTATACAATAAATCCCCCCTTTAAGTAGAAAAAACTAGCACGGGCAGGCTAACTATTAATTAGACTTCAAACCCGCTCCCTATTTGCACTTTTCAGTATAATCTCATGCTAATAAGCTGGATATCCCCCCTTCAGGGAATGGAAACGAGCGAAAAGGCGTGCTAAGATGAAAATAAAGTTTTTATGCTTGCACCTTCGCATAGCATACAATGATATACGCGCTTATTCAAGCACCCAGGGGGATCTACATGAACCGCACACAAACCTCGCTGATCGAAGAAGTGCGCCGGACGCTGCAGCGCAAACACTATTCCAGCCGAACCCAGAATACTTACCTGCGCTGGATCAGGCGCTTCCTGCGTTTCCATAATCTCAAACACCCTCGCAGCATGGGAAAAAACGAAATCGAAGCTTATCTCAACTACCTGGCCATCGATCGCAAGGTCTCCGCTTCCACCCAAAACCAGGCCTTCAGCGCAATTCTCTTCCTCTTCCGTACCGTTCTCGGACAGGAAGTCACCGAACCCATCCAACCCCTGCGCGCCCGCCGACCCCAACGCCTGCCTACCGTCCTGTCCAAATCCGAAGCACGTACTGTGCTCGAATGCCTCCAGGGAGTCCAGCAGCTCATGGCCCAATTGCTCTACGGCAGCGGTCTTCGCCTCATGGAGTGCGTCCATCTGCGCATCAAAGATATCGACTTCGAACAAAACCAGATCATCGTACGCGACGGTAAAGGCGCCAAAGACCGCCTTACCATCCTCCCCACCGCTTTGGCCTCCCCCCTGATCACCCACCTCGCCCGCGTCCGGCATACCTTCGATATGGATCTCGCCGACGGGCTCGGTGAGGTCTACCTGCCTTTCGCACTGGCCGTGAAATACCCCAACGCCGCCAAAGCCTGGCACTGGCAGTACGCTTTTCCCGCTACGCGTATCTCTAAAGATCCCCAGACCGGACACCTGCGCCGCCATCACGTCCACCCCAGCACCCTGCAGCGCGCCGTCAAACATGCCGCCAAAACCGCCAGACTCAATAAACCCATCACCTGCCACACATTCCGCCACAGCTTTGCCACTCACCTGCTCGAAAACGGCTACGATATCCGCACCGTCCAGGAGCTGCTCGGACATAAAGATGTAAAAACGACGATGATCTACACCCATGTGCTCAAGCGCGGTGGTCTCGCCGTTCGCAGCCCGCTCGATTCTTGATAGTTTATATCTCTGCAGATCTTGGCGAAGACCTCTGTCAATTCTTTCGATTGCCCTTTTTCGGATTCGGCTATGATTTTTATGATCTTTAAACCGATATCTCGATCAGCCTCAGTACGATCGTTTGCCTGAAGCCAACTGCTGCCGCAGATACATGCCAGGCTGTATATACCCGCTTATTATCGTTAGAACAGGGTCTCCGCTGATTTCCCATTCGCCGTCCATTTTCTCTAAATGATATACAGCTTCTCTGACGTAAAGGTCATGAACGAAGGTATAGATCCTGGAATATGCGCTGGTTTTTCCGGGGAAATTGATTTCGTTCAATACAATGATGGCGCCATCCAGGATCGTGCCTGTACAGCATTCTTCCCGAGGCGCTTCGCTTTCATCGTTGATCCATTGAATACTTACCGCGTAATCCGAAAAGTACGCCTCGATCTCCATTCTGATGCTTGGCGTTGTCCCCTCATCAGCAATAATGTAGAAGCTGCCGTACCCTGGGAGTGTCGTTCGATCATGATCGTTGTCGTGGATATCTGCAATCAACGAAATATAAATCGCGGCTTTTTCTTCATCAGGAATGGAATACAGAATGCCATCCAGGTTGATATAGGACACTACTGGAACCCCGTAAAGCAGATAAAATAGATCCTCCCCGGGCAGCCACAACCAACAAGCTGCGTGCAATAACACTACCAATATCAAGATTAAACCGCATGAGCCGATTGCCTTTTTTGCGGAACGATTCTTCCCAGAACCCATCTCGTTTGAGTCACCGAGGGGGCTGCCACTTTCGTGATCATCAGTATCGATTCTCATTCCTTCATCCGCTTTCCCCATTAAGAAGCGAGGCTCGGCCGCTTCCATCGCACTTCAAACAATCTGATTTTCCCAGGTGCGCCCGCTCGATTTGCCCCGTCCCCTCACACATGGCGCATTTGCCGGTCACCGCTTCGTAGCACGCCTCACAGTAGCCTTCGAGCGGCAGCGGTTGACCCTCGACGTAAAACATCCTCCGCTGGCAGCGCTTACATTCCCGCCACATCATCCCTCCACCCAGGCGGGCACGTACTTCCATGCTTCCCGCAGCGCTTTCCGCCTGGCGGCGTAGCGCGGTTCGTGTTCCGCGACCAGCGCCCAGAACTTCTTCGAATGATTCAAATACACCGTGTGACACAGTTCATGCAGCAGCACGTAGCGCACCAGATCCTCGGGCAGGAAAAGCAGCTTCATGTTCAGGTTGATGTTCTTTTTCTCCGAGCAGCTGCCCCAGCGCGTGCGCTGTGCTTTGATGAAAATCCGCCGCACGCGGAATCCGTTCTCCTCCGCCAAATGACGCAGCCAGGGTTTCAAATGCCGCTGCGCCTTGCGCCGCAGCCAGCGCCGCAGCGCAGCCTGGACGTTCTCGAGATCGCCATCAGGGATCCATAAACAGTTGCCCGTTCGTTCGAGCACCCGCCGCGACTCGCCTGCCCGGTATTCAACCCGCCATACCTCCTCAATCCCCCGCAGATCGATTTGTCCCGGCACCGGATCATGCGGCGCCAGTCTCTGCTGTTCCGCATACTGCCTGGATACTTTCTCGATCCAGCTGCGTTTCTTTTCCAGCAACGCGGGGATACGCTTCTGGTCAAAGCCCTTGGGCACCACCACCACCAACCCGTCCCGCAGGGACATCTGCAGCCGGGCGTATTTGGCGCGTTTGCTCACGCGCAGTGTGTATTCCTGCTCAATCGTCAAACTGGGCCCTCATCAATCCCGCTCGTTATCCCCCAGCAGGTGTTCATAGTCTTCCGGGTTGTCGATGTCCTGCAGGATCGAATCGTCCCAATCGACCCATATTGTCGGCAGCGAACCAATCAACGCACGGCCGCCTCGATCTCCCTCCACGGCTAACAAATCCGCGTAGGCCGCCTGTGTGAAGAGCACCGGATTGCCGCGCCGTTCCCCCACGCGCGGAGCAGCAATGACTGCATCACTTTCTACATACGCATCCACCAGGGCACGCACCAGCGCCGCTTCTACCATGGGCATGTCGGCCAGCAGCATCACCACCGCCTCGGAGCGATCGCGCACCGCCTCCAAACCGGCCTGCATCGACGAGCTTTGCCCACGCACCCAATCGGGATTGTCGACGAATTCGACGGGTTCTCCCGCCAGTTCCTTGCGAACTTCATCCCCACTCGCACCGGTCACCACAACCACCGGATTCAAACCACCTTCCAGCGCGACGCGGACCGCATACCAGACCAGGGCCTTGCCCTGCCAGCGTACCAGCTGCTTCAGTTCCGGGAAACGCTTCGAATCACCCGCTGCCAGGATCACTCCTGCAACCCTGGAACTATCCCGCTGAATTGGATCACGCATGCCAGCCCTTCCTGCACGCCAGATCGAAAATCATCCCTTTTCGGATAAGTACCCCAGCACGCGTTCCGGCGTCAAAGGGAATTCATCGATCCACACCCCGGTAGCGTCCTTCACCGCCGCGGCGATCGCCGCTGCAAGGGGGATGTAGGGCATCTCCCCCATCCCGCGTGCTCCCCAGGGACCGATGGGATCGGCCGTTTCGATAATGATGGAATCGATCTTTTCGGGGATGTCCCGCACCGTGGGGATCAAATACGTCGATAGCTGCCCGGTCTGCACGTAGCCGCCCGCCTGCTGAAAATCTTCCAGCAGTGCGTAGCCGCTGGCCTGCACGACGGCGCCTTCGATCTGCCCCCGGACGCCCTGCGGATTCACCGCTCTGCCCACATCGTTGGCGCAGATCACCTCCACCAGTCGCACCTGGCCGGATTCAATATCAACTTCCACGCAGGCGATTTCCGCCACGTAGCCGTAAGCGAAGTTGGGGTTGCATTCACCGGTTTCCGCATCATACGGGGTCGTTGCCGGCGGGCGGTATTGATACTCCGCCACAGCCGGACGTTCTTCCGCCCCCCATTTCTCCAAAGCCGCCGCCACGGCGCCGTGGATCGAATTCCCCGACATAAAAGTCAAACGCGAAGCGGAAGCCGAGCCCGAATCTCCGGAAGTGGCTGTGTCGGAAACAACCATACGCACTTTCTCGAGCGGCAGGCCGGCAGCATCCGCCGCCATCTGCGCCATGACTGTATGCGAACCCTGTCCCACGTCCGCGCCGGCATGCCGCAGTACCAATTCCTCGATCTCCCTAGAACCATGCAGCTCCACAATCGCCGTGCACTGCTCCGGCGCGCCGAATGAAAAACCCACATTCTTATACCCGCAGGCGAATCCTACGCCGCGGCGAATATGCGCCTGGCCCCCATCCTCTTCCCCTTCGACCACCGCTCTCTTCCAACCCTGCTTCGTCTGCGTCCAGCCACCTCGTTCCGCACACTGCGCCACAACCTGGTCGATGCTGACACCTTTCGGCAGCGGTGTGCCAACCGAGAGACTCGATCCCTCGCGCAGTAAATTGCGCTCGCGCAGTTCGACAGGGTCGATGCCCAGCGCCTCCGCCAATTTATTCATCTGTCCTTCGGCCGCGAAGGCGCCCTGCGGTCCGCCGAAACCGCGGAAAGCGCCGCCCGGAATGTGATTCGTATACACCGAATAGGCGTCCACTTTCACGTTGGGAATATCATACGGGCCGGTACACATCAACGTGGCGTTCCCCAGCACCTTGGTCGAGGTGTAGGCATAGGCGCCGCCGTCCTGGATGACTTCCATCTCCGCCGCCAGGATTTTTCCTTCCCGGCTGGCGCCCCACTTGGAGCGCAGGATGAAAGCATGGCGTTTGTGGTGGCCGAGAATCGACTCCTCGCGAGACCAGATGATCTTCACCGGCCGATCGATTCCGCGCTGATGCAGATGCTGCGCCGCCAGAGCGAGCACGATCTGCACGGACATGTCCTCCCGCCCGCCGAAAGCCCCGCCAATGGCGGGATAGATCACCCGCACCCAGTCGACAGGAAGGTCGAGCGCATGGGCAATCTGCTCCTGATCCTCATGAGTCCATTGACTGGCAACCTCCACCGTGACGCGGCCTACATCATCGATGTAGCCCAATCCGGCTTCAGGCTGCAGGTAAGCATGTTCCTGCACCGGCGTGTGGTACTCCGCCTCGACGACCACATCCGCGGCTTCGAATCCCGCTGCAGCATCACCTCTGCAGATGCGGTAATGGCAAAAGACATTGTCCTCACGCTCCGGATGCAGCAGCACGTCCTGCGACTGCATCGCCTGAAGCACATCGGTTACCACCGGCAGGTCTTCGTAATCGACTTCGATCAACTTAATCGCTTCCGCAGCGATCGCTTCGCTTTCCGCCACGACCAGCGCCACCTGGTCCCCAACGAAACGGACCCGGTCGCAGTGCGGTTTCGATGAACCCGGTCCGCAGAGAACCGGCTGGTCGGGCAGGATCAAGCCGTACTCGTTCACCGGCACATCTTTCGCCGTGAGAACGGCAAGCACTCCCGGAAACGCTTCCGCGGCAGCTGTATCCACACGCCGCACGATGGCATGTGGCCTTCCGGCAAACAGAATCTTCATATACGCTTGATCGGGACGGTTGACATCACCGGGGAAGAGGGTTTCCCCCGTCACCTTACCGCGAGCATCGAGTTTGGGAACAGATTTGCCGATCACCGCCATAAATATGCCTCAACACCCATGAAATTATTCCATACCAAGTCTCGACCGCTGCACTGTGCGCTGCGTGAAGCCCCTCTCAGAAACCGCGGCCGATCTTTGGATCACCTTTACGAATTGGAGGCGAGTCCGTCTCTTTCGGCTTTTTGGGAAACAGCACAGCCCAGATGATGCTCAGGATCGTGTAGCCTAACATTATAAACAGAATCGAGATCACGATTTGGACAAAAACGCCATCCGGTAAAAACGGCGCGAAAGCAGGGCGCATCACCTCCGCGGGGATATTTATTATTCCCTCCCTGAGAAACCAGCCGGAGAAGACGTAGGCGATGGCTCCCAGGATGGCGAGCAAAATGCAGCCGACTCCACGCCATACCGGATTCATTCGTTTCGCCTTTTCGCGCTCTTCATAGAATTTCCGATCGGACCACATACTGCCTCGACCCATTGCAGCCTCCTAAGCCTTTCGGCTAATGTCTTTCACGTAGATACCGCCTGCATATATCAGGCCTCAGTATCTTGAGCGGCTTTATCGATCGCCGAGATGATCATGGAATAGCCCGTGCAGCGGCAAAGATTCCCCGTGATCGACTGGATTATTTCCGATTGCGTCGGATGCGGTCGTTCTTCCAAAAGCTTGACACCCGACATGATGAAACCGGGCGTGCAGTACCCGCACTGCACGGCGCCTTCGTCGATGAAAGCTTGCTGCACCGGATGCAGCTTCTCCCCCTGAGCGATCCCCTCAATCGTTACGATCTCCGCCCCATGTGCGCGCGGCGCTGGCACCAAACAGGCCATCACGGCGACTCCATCGAGAAAAACCGTACACGCGCCGCACTCCCCTTCCGCACAACCCTCTTTGGTACCGATTAGATTCGCCTCCTCACGAATCAACCGCAGGAGGGTCTTATTCTGACCTGTCTTAAAACGATAGGATTTGCCGTTGATCGTCGTCTCGATGGGCGTTTCCGCAGCATGCGCGATCGAATTCGGAAGCCGTGAAGCAGCGGGCATCTCACTCGCGCCCCAGAGCATCACCGGGTGCTCGGGATAGTCCCGTCGTTCCTGATGATCCACCAGATCGCGCAGTGCACGCACGATACAAACGCGCACCATTGTGCGACGATAATCCGCCGAGCCGCGCAGGTCGTCGATCGGCACCGCAGCCTGTCCGGCGAGTTCTCCGGCTTCATCGATAACAGACTGCGATAATTCCTTCCCGATGAGGAACGACTCCGCTTCAGAAGCATGGATCACCGTCGGCGCGACCGAGCCGAGGGTGATCGCCGCACCCGCAACCTTCGATTCTTCCAGTTCGAGTAACACCGCCGCGTTGACCACCGAGATCGCCTGCGCCCGGCGCAGCGCGAATTTCTGAAACGTACTGCGCACGTTCGCTTTCGGCGCGGCGAAGGCGATGTCCACGATCATCTCATCCTCGCGCAGCACCGTCTTGCGTACACCGGTGTAGAAATCCTTCAGCGCGACGGTCCGCTCTGCGGTGTGCGAACACAGGGTCAATCGTGCATCCAGCGCCATCAATGGCGGGATGGAATCGTTGGCCGGTGAAGCAGTTGCCAGATTGCCGGCGATCGTGCCCCGATTTCGAATCTGCGGCGCGCCAACCTGCCAGCAGGCCTGCGCCAGGGCGAAGGCGCGCTCGACGATCAACGCCGATCCGGCACAGTGATTGTGCGTCACCAGCGGGCCCAGGTGAACCCAGCCGTCGTCATCGAGTCGAATCTCATCCAGCCCTGCAATGCGGCTGACATCGATCAGCGCGGTGATCTCCGCTCGCTGGCCGCGCTCGATTTCCAGCAGCAGATCGGTCCCACCGGCAACGATGCGCGCCGCTCCCGCGTGTTCGGCCAGAAACGCAAGCGCTTCATCCAATCTGATGGGTGCGAAATACCGTTCCCACATAATCTCGTTCGAACCTCTGCTACCTTGTTTTTACATGAAACCAGCAACTTGTTATACTTCCGATTCTCTCACAAAATCCGGCGAATGCGCCATCCGCTCCCCCGTCCCGCCGCCGCGCAGCATGATGATCTGCGCCAGGATGCTCACCGCGATTTCCTCCGGCGTTTCGGCCTTTAGATCCAGGCCGATGGGAGAATTCACCCGCGCCAGTTCGGCCGCCGGGATCCCGCGCTCGATCATCTGCGCTGCGGTTGCTTCCCAACGCCGCGACGCTCCGATCACTCCGATGTAAGCCGCAGGGGAATCCAGCAGCGCAGGCAGCACCTGCAGATCGATCTCGAGATCGCGCGTGGTCATCACCACGTATGTTTCCTCATGGATCACCGTCGCCGCTGCGAAATCGGCCGGCTGACAAAGCATGCGCTCGTGTGCTTCCGGGACGGCCTCGGGAGTCGTGCACTCCACTCGATCGTCGATAACCACGACTTGAAATCCCAACCATGCCCCGAGATGGACGACGGCCTTGCCGACATGTCCCGTTCCGAAAACAACCAATTTCGGACTGGGGTTCAATGCTTCTATGTAGATCTCCATTTCCCCGCGACACTCCCCATCTTCGGCGTCCCCCCAATCTTTGAAGGAGTACATGTGTATGCGCGGTTTTCCATCTTCCAATACCTGCCGCGCCAATTGGATAACCCCCGCTTCCATCTCGCCGCCGCCGATGGTCCCTTCCCGTGTGCCGTCTGCGAGGATCAACATTTTCGTCCCCGCGCTGCGGGGCACGGAACCACTTGTGCGAATCACGGTAGCGATAACGGCCCTACCCCCCTCGCGCTCCAACTTCGCCAGGCGCTCGAAGAATCCCATTCAACCTCCGCTCATAAATCGGCTGCATGATTCAGCCAGATCGGGTTTATTGATCCCGCAGTGCCCGCCACAACCGTTCGGGTGTGATCGGGATCTCCGCCAGGTCCGCGCCGCAGGCATCCATCACGGCGTTGCCTACCGCGGGCGCCACACCATCAATGGGTATCTCAGCCACCGCCTTCACGCCGAAGGGATGCGAAGGCTCGAACGTCTCCACGAAGATCGTCTGCAGCTCCGGCATCTCATGCGCGGCGAAAATGTGATAATCGCGGAAATCGACTTCCCGCGCCCGGCCGGCTTCATCGTACAGCATCTCTTCGCAAACGGCGTAGCCCAGCGCCTGCGTCATCCCGCCCTCCACCTGCCCGGAAGCGGTGAGCGGATTCACGATCACACCCGCGTCGACGGCCATGACCAGCCGATCGACCGTTAACTGTCCCGTTTCGATGTCGACGGTCACTTCCGCAAACTGCGCCGCAAACGGCGGCGGTGCTACCGGCGACATAAAGGAAGCCACACCCATGATTTGTTCCTGGTCCTCATGGTGCAGTGCGTTCAGCGCCACTTCGGCGAGCGTCACAGAACGACCATCCGGCGCCCAGGCGCTGCCTTCCGCCAGGCGAACCTCGTCAGGTTTTACCTCGGCTTCATCCTCGCTGAGCATGCGCGCCGCCCGGATGCGGAGACGCTGCGCCACCTTCTGCGCCGCGCGCACTACCGCTCCTCCCGAGATGTACGTCGTGCTGGATGCATAAGCTCCTTTATCGAATGGCGTAAAATCCGTGTCTGACGAATAGACCACGATGTCGTCCACCGGCACGCCCAGCACTTCCGCAGCCTGCTGCGCCAGGACCGTGTCCGATCCGGTGCCCAGGTCTGTCGCGCCGACCAGCAGATTGAAGGAACCATCATCGTTGAGTTTGATGCTCGCCCCGCCCATGTCGAGGTACGGTATCGCCGTCCCCTGCATCACCAGCGCCACACCGATTCCACGGCGCAGATGGGGCGCGCCGGAAACCTGGTGCCAATCGCGATTGCCGAATTTCGTATCCCATCCGATGGCGGCCGCGCCCTGCTGCACGCATTCCTGCAGCCCGCAGGTGCTGATCGTCTCCGGGCGCGGCTCACGTCCCTCCGACCAGGCGGTGCTGAAAGGATGCAGCTCCCCCTCACGCAGCGCGTTCTTCAATCGGAAGCTGAGCGGTTCCAGGTTCAGCGCCTTCGCTACACGCTCCATGTGGCGTTCGACCGGCCAGAATCCCTGCGGCACGCCGTAACCCCGGTAGGCACCGGCGGAGGGACGGTTGGTATACACAATGTCGGCGTAAAAGCGAATATTGGGCGACTCGCGGTACACACCGTCTCCCACGTAAAGCGCCATTGCCTTATGGCCCGTGTTGCCCGTTACAGTGAGCGCGTGGCAGCCATAGGCGCCGGTATCGCTGAGTGCGTACATTTCGTTGGCGGTGATCGTGCCGTCGTGTTTAACTCCCGTCTTCATACGGATGCGCATGGGATGGCGGGAGCGAGAGGCGTAAAATTCCTCGGCGCGCGTGGTCTCAAACCGCACCGGACGGCCGGTGGCAATGGTCAGATGCGCAGCAACGTCCTCGATCTGGACCTCCTGTTTGCCGCCAAAGCCGCCGCCGATGCGCGGTTTGATCACGCGAATGCGTTTCACCGGCAGCCCCAGCATAGGTGCAATCTGGCGCCGTACGTGAAAAGGAACCTGGGTGCTGGTGCGAATCACCAGCCGATCGTCTTCATCCCAGTAGGTAACCACGGCGTGTGGCTCGATGTGTGCCTGCTGCACCTTGGGAACCTCGTATTCACCTTCGATGATCTCATCCGCTTCTGAAAAGCCTTTATCCACGTCGCCGATATCGATGCGGATTTCCGCCGCCAGGTTGCGCGAGGCATCCGAATCGGCAAAATCGACGTATTCGGGCTCATCGTGAATCTGCACTGCCCCTTCATCCATGGCGTGGGAGTAATCCAATATCGCCGGCAAAATCTCGTACTCCACATCGATCAATGCGAGCGCTTCATCAGCGATCGCCTCCGTCTCCGCCGCCACAAAGGCGACGCGATCTCCCACATAACGCACTTTCTTGTCCAGCGAGAAGGTATCCAGGGGTCCCGGAATGGGATCGGATTGCCCGGCCGTGGAATAGGCCACGCGCGGGATATCCTCCCAGGTCAACACCGCGGCAACGCCGGGCAAAGCACGCGCCCGGCTGGCGTCGATGTGTTTGATGCGCGCGTGCGCATGCGGGCTGCGCAGCACTTTGGCCACCAACATGCCGCGCATTTCGAAGTCCGTGACGAAAGCTGGTTTGCCTTGCGCCAGCTTCACAGCGTCCACTTTGGGAACGGATTTGCCGACTGTTTGCAGTGCAGTGTCCGGTGAGCATAGCCGAATCTGCGGCATCACGGATGTTCGCGTGAGTAAATCGGGGCTGCCCGGCACGGCTTCCCCCGCATCAGGCGCCGGCCCACTCGGTGGACGGAATTCCTCTGCTCCGCGTGTATCCAACGGCTCAACGGATTCGCCGCGCAGGACAGCCGCGGCGCGCAGCACGGCCTGCACCGGCTTCAAATATCCCGTGCAGCGGCAAAGCACACCGGAAAGCGCCTCCCGCACCTGCGCTTCGGTGGGATTCGACTCTTTCTGCAGCAGGGCGCGCGCGGCCAGGATCATCGCCGGCGAGCAGTACCCACACTGGATCGCGCCCGTCTCGATGAAAGCCTGCTGAATGGGATCGAGACCTTGAGATTCGCGCCATCCCGGATCGGGATGTTCGCCGAGGGCTTCGATCGTCACCACTTCACGACCATCCACCTGCGGGGCGAGCATCACACAGGTATTGCGCGGTTTGCCATCGATCAACACGGCGCAGGCGCCGCACTCCCCCGTTTCACAGCCATGCTTGACGCCAAACAAGCCTAACCGTTCACGCAGCACTTCGAGCAATGTTTCCCGGCCGTCGACTTCCAATTCGACCGACTTGCCGTTGAGTGTAAAGTGAATTTTCATCACGCACCCCCATGAGACAAGAGACGCTTGACGAGTACCCCGGCGATCGCAGTGCGGTATTCCGCACTGGCCCAGGCATCGTCCGCCTTGTTGCAGCAGGAAGCCGCAGCTTCCGCCACAGATTCGAGCGGCTCTTTATTGGTGATTTTCTTCTCGGCTTTTTCAGCACGCAGCGGGAAGGCTCCAAAACCGCCGATGGCGATTGTTGTTGAAGACTCATTATCATCTGCCGGGAACTGCCCCACAGCCACAGCCACAATCGGTCGATCGGCGGGCGATCGGGCAACCTGTTCATACGCCAGGGATAATGGCAGTTTAAACCGCACCGCTGTGATCAACTGACGGATCGGTGTTTCCTTGCGATCCTGTAAAAATGATCCCAGGGAAAGCGTATCGGATTCCGGCTCGAGTGTGACCTGTGCATCCAGGGCCAGCAAAGCCGTCAGCAGCGGGGAACGCCCATCCTCAGCCATGATCGTCCCCCCCAGGGTGGCCGCATTGCGGATGTTCCAGGCGGCCTCCAGGCGGCAGGCAGACCGCAGCGCTTCCGGAAGCGGCGGATCACGCTCCAGAATCGTTTGCAGGCTCACTCCCGCTTCAATCGTGACCACTCCCTTTTCGATCTTTAAATCCGTCAATCCCAGATCGTCAAGATCGATGACGGCTTCGATCTGTCTGCGCCTCGTACTCACACGCGTACCGCCCGCCAGCGGGACGCCTCGTTCCAGAAGCGAGACAGCTTCCTCGATGGTTTTCGGCCGCAAGTATTCGAACGCATGCATGTCCGTATCCCTCACTTCCTGACCGGTCCTAATCCGGATAGACCTTCCAGCCCAATGACTCGAGGTCTTCTTCCTTTAAAGAATCATCCTTCACATCCGCCAATGCGCCGTCCGCTTCCGCGCCAAGGCTGCCATCGGGCAAGCGCAGCTCGGCGTGTGCGAAGGCATAGCGCCCGCGTCGTTTGACCACCTTCCCATACAGGGTGAGCGGTTCTCCGATCGGCACGGGTTTGCGATAGTGAATTTCCATTTTTGCCGTTACACGAAAGTGATTGTGATCGTCGGCCATCACCGCCCGCCCCAGGATTTCATCCAACATCGCTGCGGTAATTCCCCCGTGCACAACGCCGGGATAGCCTTGATACTGTTCCGGAATGGTCACCGTGGCCGTAACTTCATCAGGTCCCGCATCGTAGAAACTCATACCGAGACCGTATTTATTTTCAAGACCACAGATGAAACAATGTCGCGAATTGGGCTGCTTGCGCAATTTCTCCTGCCGCTGCGCCTGGTTGTTCGTTGTCATTCGCTGCTCCCCACGCTGGATTTCGAGTTCTTGAGTGGCATAACCCCTTTACGATTTTGGACAGAACGTATCCACGAGCAGTTTCACATCACCACCCACAGGATAGAGGATCGGATACGTTGCGCCGTTGTCAAGATACTCCTGCACTTTGGCGCGCGCCTGCTCCGGTGTGCCCGATGCAGTGATCCGCATCACCAGGTCATCCGGCACGAGATGTTTGGCGCTCTGGATCTGTTCGTGAGTCGCCGGCCAGCCCAGGATGGATTGAATCTTGGTAACCACATCCTGGGAGACACCGCTCGCCTTGGCGATGTGGGGCTGCTGTGCCAGATATTGGGTTAACAACTCCCGGCTCGTATCGAGCGCCTTTTCTTCGTCCATATCGACGGAACACACGATCAACTGCGGCCGGTCGAGATCGTCGAGCGATCGGCCGGCTTTCCTGGCGCCTGCTTCCAGCCGCTCCAGGGCTTGATGGTTGTAATCGGGCGGCACGCAGTAATTCAACACCACACCGTCGGCAATTTCGCCGCTCAACTCCAGCATCTTGGGACCCGTGGCCCCGATGTAAATCGGCACGTCCCGCGGTTCGCGCCGGCCGTGGACCACATCGAGTTCGATGCCGTCCACATGATGGAACTCACCGTGAAAGGTTACGCGTTCCAAATTTAACAGTCGCCTTAACACTTCAACCGTCTCGCGCATGGCCAGCAAGGGCTTGCGGCGCTCGATGCCCACGTTCTTTGCCAGCGGATCCCACCAGGCGCCGATCCCACAAATCATGCGGCCGGGGGCAAGATCGTCCAACGTCATGAAAGTCGCCGCCAGCAAACCGATGTTACGCGTCCAGTTGTTGATCACCCCGGAGCCGATCTTGATGCGTTCCGTAACCGCGGCATACGCCGCCATTGGCACGATGGCATCGCGCACAAGACGCGATTCAGCCTGCCAAACGGCATAAAAACCTCGCTCCTCCGCATAACGCACGTAATCGAGGCCCTGGCGTAAATCATGCGCATCCTGTAAATATAAGGCCGCTCGCCAATCGGTCATCTTGATTCCTCCACCCTGACCTTCTGCTTCCGGGATTGCCATTCCTGGAGAATTTCGAGGTCTTCCGGCACGTCCAGATCCAACTCAAGCGATGGCAGCTCGCAAACAACGACTTTGGCTCCCGCCTGCTTGGCGCGCTTCTGATGCCGCGAGAAACTGTCCGGGCCGAAATCGTATTCGATCAATCCCGGCGGAGACATTAGCAGCGCATTGGTACCCGTGCCGTGGCGGTCTGGTGCGATGATGACCACAGGGGGTTTCTTCGCCGCAGCGATCAGCGCTTCGATGTCCTCCGAACTGAGCAGCGGCAGGTCCGCAGGAACGACCAGCACCGAACTTACACCATACCCGCGCGCCAGGATCGTGGCCCGCACCAGGGCGGTATTCAGCTGCGGCGCGCCGCGTTCCGTAACGGTCCTGGCTCCATGTTCGCGTGCCAGCGCCAGGGCGCGTGAATCCCGGCTGATGACCAGCATGCGATCGACCTGGGGAACCTCCTTTAACACTTCCAAGGTATGGATCATTAAATCCTGGCTCAACACTGCTCTCTCGTCGCGGTTGAGTACCTCAGCTAACCTGGATTTCGCCCGACGGAGCGGTTTTACAGGAACGATCGCCCATAAGGTCATGATTTCACCACCATTAATACCTCTTTCGATACGTATTCAACTACTTCTTCGGCCAAGCGACATCGATCATTTTGGTTCTGCATCACAATTCTGGTGACAAGTGCCAGCATTCCTAAATCAGAGATTTTGGATTGTTGTTCAGCATCTTCATCGTCAATGACGAATGCAGTGAGCAAATCGGCGTAGTGCTTCGCCACCGCCAGCGCCGAAGGCTGGTAGCCCAATTCGGTATACATCTTGGCGGCTGGACCTTTAATCGCCTGACCACCCACAATAGGCGAAATTCCGATCACCGGCTTCTCCGCCACCGCGGCGCGCAAACCGGGAACGGCGAGGATCGGATCGAGGCTCACCCAGGGATTGGAGGGACAGAAGACAATGCAATCGGCGAATTGAATCGCCTCCACAACACCCGGTGCCGGTCTGGCTTTCTCGACACCCCGAAACCGAAAACCACTTACTTTTGGTTCACAGCGTCTTGCGACGAAATACTCCTGAAAAGGTAGTTCGCCCTCATCCGTAAATACCATCGTCCGTACGGCATTATCGGACATCGGCAAAACCTGCACCTCAATCCCCAGCTGTGCACACAACCTGGCACAGACTGCACTCAACGGTTCTCCGCGCTGCAGCAAGCGTGTGCGCTCGAGATGCAGCGCCAGGTCCCGATCGCCAAGTTGAAACCAGATCGGTCCCCCCAACTTCTCGAGTGCTTCCAATACGTGCCAGCTTTCCTCGGCACGCCCCCAACCCGTGAGTGGATTCGCCAGGCCAGCCAACGTGTAGGTGACCGTGTCCAGATCGGGACAGATCGTCAATCCGAAATGTTCGAAATCGTCCCCGGTGTTGACCACCACGCGCAGGTTCTCAACGGGCAGTATCGCTGCCAGGCCATCGACCAGCTTGGCGCCACCAACCCCGCCCGCAAAAGCTGTGATTTTCAACGCCACAACGAAACCGCCTCCAGCGGTATGCGCTCTTTTTTACGTATCTGCTCGTCTGCATATCCCAACAAGATCAAGCCCTGCGGCTCCCATGTTTGCGGCAATTCGAGTGCGCTATGAACCGCATCCGGTGCGAACAGCGGCGCACACAACCAGCCCGCCGCCAATCCTTCGGCATGGGCGGCGAGCAGTAAATTCTGCCCTGCCATGGCCACACTCTGCACGGCCATCACATACTCAGCATTCGAGCGTGCTTCATCGGGATAAGCATCCATTGCTTCCATTGTCAAGCATACCACCACAACCACCGGCGCCGAGGTAATCCGTTGGTAGGATTGAGAGACATCCGCCTCGACGTCGTCCGCATCGTCTCCGTCCCTCAGACGCGCCGCTCGCAGGGCTGCACCCAACTGCCCGGCGAGATCCTGCTTCGCCGAATCAATCGAAAGGACAGCGAAACGCCAGGGCTGCCGATCGTGCGCCGAGGGCGCCTGACGGGCGGCATCGAGCAAACACTCGACGAGCTCGACCGGCACCGCTTCTCCCGTGAAGCGCCGGATCGAACGCCTGCTGGCTAAGAAATCGTAGAATTCCCGAGGCTCCAATAATCTCCCCTTATCGGTTTTACTCATAGTTTATCGAAACAGGTCTTCTTCCTCCGGCCGGATGATCTCAGCCAGCGACCCATCCCGCAGCGGATAGGGCAGCCCGCGCACATGAACGACGGGATGTCCCTCATCCGCCTGCCCCATCATGATCGAAGCTGCCGCGGCGAGTTCGTCCGCAAGGCCGACTTCTGTGGTTTGTAGCGAGGTGCCAAATAAATCCGGCCGTCCGCGCAAATCCAGCAGGGCGGGAAAACCGGCCACACCGATGGCCGTTCCCACGGTGCCCAACCGCCAGGCCCGTCCATGCGAGTCGATGATCAAAACCCCGATTTCGCATCGTGCAGTCTCCTGCAAGCGCTGACGTATCTCTCGAGCAGATGCATCCGGATCGGGCGGCAGGGTAAGCACCCAATCACCCGGTTCCCCATCGACGTTGGAATGGTCTATACCAGCGTTGGCGCAGATAAACCCCAGCTTGTGCTCGACGATGATCAAGCCATGCCGGATACGCAGGATTTTACGGCTCTCACGGAGTAATACTTCAACCTCACGGGCATCCTTTTGGCTTTCCCGTGCAAGCCGCCGTGCTTCGTCGGAGGGCGTGACCAGCCGCAAATCTCGGAAACAACCTTCTGATTTGGAGATCACCTTCTGTCCGATCACGATAACGTCGTTATCCTGCAGAGACAGCTTGGCTCGTTCCAGGCCTTCCAGGATCAGGGTCGCCAAATCATCGCCCGGTTTGATCAGCGGAAAACCGGGAAGCGGTGTGAGAATCATTTGTTTCATACAGAACCATTCAGCGTGAATCGAATATTTACTTCCCCGTGATGCGAAAACCTGCGTTCTTTATCTTGTAACGCTTGTTGATCCCAATCAATACCGAAGTCAAACCTTCCACCACAGCTGCATTCGGCAGCGCACCGGCGTCCCAGCCGACCAGGCCGGCGGACTTGACCAGCTCAAGAACCTGGTTTCGGGCTGCCTCGCTGTCCCCACAAACGAGTACGTCGCAGGGCACAGATCCATCCTCACGCAGATGCAGGTGAGAGACATTCTGGAAAGCCGCCACAACAAAGCAGTCATCGCCTACGATCTCTTGCGCTTCCTGCGCCGCGCTGCCCGCAGCGGGCATGTTTATCACGTCGATATTCGGCGGATCGAGGGGCACAGTCACATCGATCAAGACCTTGCCCTTAAGTTTGTCTTTCAACGACTCCAATGTCGAGGCATGCGCGCTGTAGGGAACCGTGAGCACAGCGATGTCGCACATTGAAACTGCGGCTTCGTTCTGCATGCCCTGGATCACATCTTCTCCCAGGCTTTCGTTCAACTCCGCAGCCACACGCTCGGCCTTTTCGATCGTCCGCGAACCAATAATCACGTGGTAGCCGGCCTTCGCCCAACGAAATGCCAATCCCTGGCCTTCGTTGCCGGTTCCTCCAAGAATACTTAAAGTTAGAATTAATCGATCGGTCATGCCCCCTCCTTTATGTAATGATATTGGCGATTAGTCCGACGGCACATGGGATTGGTAGCGCTGCCAGATGCCCGGCGCCAGCTCCCTCGCATGTGCTGTAATCGCTTGCTCGTCAAGCGTGCGCAACACTCGATCCTTCATTAGAATTTTACCGGCCACAATCGTGGTCGTCACCATTGATTCATGGAAACCGAAGAGAATGTGCCAGGGTATATTCCCGGCCGTCAACGGTGTGGCGGCATGATAGTCTACGAAAATGAGATCGGCGTATGCACCGGGAACGAGCTGACCGATGGCCGCGTCAGTGAAGAATACCTTCGTCAGATCGGCGTTGTTATGGACGGCCATTTCCACGAGCGTATCTCCCGGCATCCTGCGGGGATCGCGATTGGCAAGTTTATGCAGCAGGTATGCCGTCTTCCATTCTTCCCACATGGCGTTCGAAAAACCGTCGTTTCCCAAAGCCACGCGCACACCGGCGCGCATCAAGCCTTCCACATCGGCTGCGCCCACGCCGTTGTTCATGTTCGAGCGCGGCTGGTGTGTCACCCAGGTGCCGCTATTTGCCAGCAGCTCGATCTCCTGACCATCGACGTGGATCGCATGCGCGGCGATGGTCTCTTTGCCCAGGATCTCGTGGTCGTGCAGCCGCGCCACGACTCTACGTCCCGATTTCGCCAGGCTGTCCTCTTCATCGGACTCATGCTCGGCAACATGGATGTGAAAACCCGTATCTGGTGGTGCAGCAGCACGACAGGCATCGAGAGTCTCCGCGGAGAGAGTCAGGCTGGCGTGCAGTCCGAATGTGGCCGCAACTCGCCCGTCAGCGACATCCCCGCATTCACAACGCTTGAGGAAACGCACATTCTCCACGATGCCCGCTCTGGTTTTCTCCTCCCCGTCGCGATCCGTGACCTCGTAGCAAAGTACGGCTCGCAAACCAGACTGATCCACGGCATCCGCAATGGCATCGAGAGATCCCTCGACGGCATTGGGTGAAGCATGGTGATCGATGAGGGTCGTCGTCCCGTGCCGGATGGCGTCCAGCAGGCAAACCTGGGCGGAGACGCGCACGTCTTCCAAAGTGAGCGACTTATCGAGCGGCCACCATAATTTACGCAGTATCTCCGGGAAATCCCGCGGCGCACGCCCCGGAATGGCCAGGCCGCGCGCGAAGGCGCTGTAGAAATGGGTGTGGGCACAGATGTTGCCGGGCATCACTATCTGGCCGCGCGCGTCCAGCCTATCGGCTTTCGGATGAAGGGATAGCAGTATTTTCTCAGGGCCAAGCTCGACGATTTTCCCAGCCTCGACCAGGAGTGCATGGTTGTCGAGCAGTTGGGACTCTTCGCCCCAGGTGACGAGTCGTGCGTTGTGGATCAACATCGCTTCACCCCGACTCATAATCGCCTTCCCATAATAAATACTTGATTCCTTTGCCGATTCTTCGAGGTTGCGCAGATCGAGTGGCACTTTTCGACGAGCGAGGATGCTCGACGCCGCATGAAAGATTTTCCGCCATACGACCCCCGATCTGAGGTAATCCCGATTCTAACATGCCGGAATATTGGAAACAAGCGGGTTCTCTCTTGATGGTTGTGGAAATTCATCCACAACCCATACTGGCAGATTTGAATCTGCCATCCCTGAAATGAATTCTCACCACGAAACAGGAGCTATTATTCAATATCTTGTCGTACTTGCTTCCCAGGATCAACGGATGAATATCCGTAAAATATCGGCACCGGATAGATATCCGGCGCCAGCGAGGTAATCGTTGATTGTAGACATTCATCCACAACCTTCATCTGGCAGCCCGTAGGTTGGGTTGAGGGGAACCGAAACCCAACACTTCTCTTTCCGCTGGTTGCGGATATTCATCCGCAACCGGTATTGGGCAAATTTGAATCTGCCAATCTCTGAAACGAATTCTCACCACGAAATGTGAGTATTCATTCAATACCTTGTCATGTTTACTACCCAAGATCAGTGGATGAACATCCACCGAATATCGGCACCGGATACACATCCGGCGCCAACGAGGGATTCTATATCACCTCTGCACCGGGCTCTCGCTTCAAAAAACGCCCCATCCCGCGCTTGCCATGCCAAACACCTTCATCGACGATCAGCGAACCGCGCAGGAAGACCTTCTCCGGATAGCCGGTCAACTCCCAGCCTTCATAGAGGTTGTAATCCGTGCGGTGCTGCGCATACGCCACACCGTAATTGAGTTTCTTCTCCGGATCCCAGATGACCACATCCGCATCGGAGCCGGCAGCCAGCGCACCTTTTCTGGGGTAGAGCCCGAAGATCTTCGCCGGCTGGGTGCTTGTTAAAGCCACGAATTGATTGGCTGTGATCTTCCCCGCGCCTACGCCGGTTGTCCAAAGGATGGGCATGCGATCGCCCACACCCGGCAGCCCGTTGGGGATCTTGGTGAAATCCCCGGCGCCCAACTCTTTGCCGGGGATAGCGACGCGTTCTCCCTCGTATTCGATCGGCTTGCTTCCATCGAAGAAAAACGGACAGTGGTCGGTCCCCAGGGTCTGGATGCTGCCATCCGTCAACCCGTCCCACAAGGCGGCGTTGTCCGCCGCGCTGCGCATCGGCGGCGAGCAGATCCACTTGGCTCCGTCGTCTCGCTCGAGGTGTTCCGTTGTAAAGAAGAGATACGGCGGGCAAGTTTCCGCCATCACACGAACGCCATGTTCCCGTCCGTATCGGATTTGATCCAATCCGCCGGACGTGTTCAAGTGCACCACGTACAGCGCGGCATCCGCCTGCTCGGCAAGTGCAAGGCCGCGCAGGACGGATTCAACCGCGCCCCAGGCAGGCCGGGTGCGCGCGTGCCAGATCGGTTCTTTGTGGCCGGCCGCCAATGCTTCCGCGGTGAGAATTTCGATCACATCCCCATTCTCGGCATGCATCATGGTCAACATGCCGTGCTCCGCCGCCGCACGCATCACCTGGAATATTTCGCCGTCCTGCAGGCGCAAACGCCCGTTGTAGGCCGTGAATACCTTTAATGTAGAAATGCCTTCTTCGAGAAGCCGGGGGATTTCGGCCAGGATGGTTTCATCCAATTGCGTGATATTCATGTGAAAGCCAAAGTCGATGGCGGCTTTCGGATCGGCCTTGCGCCGCCACGCGGCGACCGACTCCCGCAGTCCGCCGCGCTCCTGGGGAACGAAGTCCATCACCGTCGTCGTCCCACCAAAGGCCGCCGCCTTGTGACCGGTATAGTGATCGTCCGAGGAGACAGTGTCGAACATGGGCAGATCGAAATGGGTGTGCGGATCGATGCCGCCCGGTAAGATGAGCTTCCCCGCGGCGTCGAACACTTCCGCATCCGAAGAATTCAAATCCCCGCCGATCTCGACGATCTTTTCGCCATCGATCAGCACATCGGCCGTGTAGCTTTCACTATCCGTAATCAATTTTCCCGAACGGATCAATTTCAAGGACATGGCGATCCACTCCTCGTAGAATTGCTGGTCTCTTATCCGATATTCAAATTATAGACGGGAAAGTCAATCGCGGCGCTGATCCGGAACCGCCTCCGCCCGTTCGCGCAGGATACGCCACAAGCGGTCGCGCTTGCTGGAAGGGGGTACCCGTAACTGCTTCATCTCTGTCGCTGTCAAAAAACGCTCGCCCGTGGTGTATAGAAATGTAAATCGTCTCCATCGAGCGGAACGAATGGGCTGCGATAATTGCGACATGGGGCCGAGCTGAATCTTGAAATAGGGCTCGTTGGCGCGCGGATGATCGCGCTCCTCGCGGAGTAGTTCCCGCCGCGTAACCAGTTCGTGCCCCAGAACTGGCGCGACATGTTGTATCGACCATTTCAGATCGCCAAAGGCGCTCGTCAGGTAGAAGGCGATCCAATCCACACGCACCGTCTTGGGCGCCGTCTGTACCGGAATACGGTACCAACCCAGCAAACGGGCAATTTCGAGATCGCGTGGATCGTTCATCACGGCAACGAGGATTAAATCGTCGGGATAAATTTCTTCCATTTGTCCCCCTCTGGAAGGAAAGATAACCTATTGTAGCATGGCAACAATTGTAAGTTATGTGCTACTGATTCAATCCAATAACCCCACCTTCTGATTGAATTCCGTGATCAGCTCATCGAATTGCGGAACCAGATTTTGAATCTCCACCCAGTAGTCATCATTTTCCCACTGGTCGACGATCTCCTCGTACGTTTTCCCCTGCTGCTCTACCCAGGTGTAGTACTTCAGGTTGTGCACACGGCGTCGGTCGGTGTAACGCAGTTCGAGCAGATTGTCCGTCGCCAAACCGAGCAGGTAGCGCTCGTATGCCACGGCGGCATCACGGTCTGCGTAGGCGCCGATTTCCGCATGCATTTCCCGCAAACGACTCTGATAGAGCTCCATCGAATCGGTGAAGACCGTCAGCACGACGTCTTCCTCACCGAGTTCGTAGTACTTGGCGAATTTGATCGCCATGGCCAGGTTGGCGATGCTGGAAAAACCGAGCAAGTCCAGCTGCGCGACGAGATCCTCGGGGACGCCTCGATCCACAAGATATTCCTTGCCTTCATCCTCGTTGAAGAGACGCGCCAGGTTGACGATCACGTTGTCATCCAGGGCGATGATCATGTCCGTATTCTTAACGTCGTGAATCCAGGGCACGTGCTTGTCGCCGATACCTTCGATACGATGGGCGCCGAACCCGTTCTCCAGCAGCGTCGGGCACTGCAGCGCTTCTCCGGCAGCCACTTTACTCCCCGGAAAGAGCTGTTTCATGTAATCGCCGCATGCCAGTGTGCCCGCCGAGCCGGTGGTCAGCACGACGCCGCGATAACGATCCTGAGGACCAAGCTCGCGCTCGAGGACTTCCTGCATCGCCCGGCCTGTGATTTCATAATGCCACAGGTAGTTGCCGAACTCATCGAACTGGTTGAAGATCACCAGATTCTCGCCCGACTCGCGCAGCTCCCAGCATTTGTCGAAAATCTCCTTGACATTCGATTCACTCCCCGGGGTTTTGATCACTTCCCCCGCAACGTTAGCCAGCCAATCGAAGCGTTCCTTGCTCATCCCCTCCGGCAGGATGGCTACAGACTCACACGCCAGGAGCGTCGAATCGTACGCCCCGCCGCGGCAGTAATTCCCGGTCGAAGGCCAGACTGCTTTCTGGGTCGTGGGATCGAACTGACCCGTCACCAGGCGCGGCACCAGACATCCAAACGCCGCGCCGACTTTATGCGACCCGGTCGGAAGCCATTTGCCTACCAGGGCGATGATACGCGCGCCGACACCCGTCAGGCTCTTGGGCAATTCGAGCGTGTTCACACCATCAAACCCACCACCATCGGGCTGCGGATCATTCTTCCAGGTAATGCGGTACAGGTTCTGCGGCACGATATCCCACAAACCGATCCCCTTCAATTCCTGCTTGATCCGATCCGGAATCAAGCTGGGGTCTTTCATCATGGCGAATGTGGGAATGATGATATTGCGTTCCCTGGCACGTTCTACCGTTCTGGCCAGGCTTTCTTGATAAACCGTTAGATCGATCATGTACTCCGTTACTCCCTTTTGCCGACTACGTTTCATCCTCATCCGGGGCTTCTCGCACGATATACAGCGGGCGATCTCTGGCTTCATCATACAAACGGCCCAGGTATTCTCCAATGATGCCCAACGATATCAGCTGCACACCGCCCAGAAAGAGCACGGCGATCAATGTCGAGGCTTGTCCGAAAAATGCCTGGTTCCCCGCCAGACGCAGCGCGATGACAATGGGAATCGCCAGCGCGCTCACGCCCGCACAAATGAAACCGAAGTAGGTTGCCAATTGAAGCGGGAAATAGGAGAAACTGGTGATGGCATTGATCGCCAGAAGAAACATCTTGCTGAAGGGATACTTGGTCTCGCCGGCAAAGCGAGCGGCGCGTTCGTAGGGCACGCCAATTTGCCGGAAACCAACCCAGACGGTCATGCCGCGCGGAAAGCGATGCTTCTCACGCATGCGGTTTAAAGTATCCACGACCTTGCGATCCAGCAAACGAAAATCGCCGGCGTCGAGTGGCAGATTCACGTCCGTGATGCGGTTGATCAGGCGATAGAACAACGAAGCGGTAAGTTTCTTGAAGAACGTCTCACCCTGCCGGCGTTTGCGCACGGCGTAAACAACCTCGTACCCCTCCCGCCATTTTCCGATCAACTCGGGAATCACTTCCGGTGGATCCTGCAGATCGGCGTCCATCACGATCACCGCCGCACCCCGGCTGTAATCCAGACCCGCCGTGAGCGCAATTTGATGACCGAAGTTGCGGGCGAAGATCACCGGACGCACATGCGCATCTTTCTTCGCCAGATCCTGGATGACATCCGCAGAGCCATCCGTGCTGCCATCATCGACGAGTATGAGTTCCCAATCCTCGCCCAGGGTCCCCATCGCCTCACGCACCCGCTGATAGAGTTCGGGCAGGGACTCAACTTCGTTGAATACAGGTACTGCGACCGTGAAGGTCACAGACCCCCCAGTTTTTATCACGCTCCCATCTCCTTCCCCATTATGCATCCAAAACCCGCTTCAAATCTTCGAGATTGGGCTGAATGACCACAGGTTCACCAGCGGCCTGCATGGCCGCCTTTACGTCTTTCAATCCGTTTCCCGTGTTGAGCACCACAATGCGCTCCCCCGCATCGACCAAACTCTGATCGACTGCCTGCACCAATCCTGCATACGCCGTTGCCCCGGCAGGTTCGGCGAAGACACCCGCCTGGCGAGCGAGATCGCGCATCGCTGCTAGAATGGCTTCATCCGGCACGGCGATGTACGCACCTCCGGTTTGCGTGGCTGCGCGCAATGCGCGCAGCCCGTCGCGGGGTAAATCCACCGAGATGCTGTCAGCCAGGGTGTCGGCTCGAACGGGTTCGATGGCCTCTGTACCCTGGTCATATGCGTTGAAGATCGCCGCCGATCCCTGGGATTGAACCCCGAAAATGCGGGGAATGCAATCCACCCAGCCCAGTGCGAGCAAATCCTTAAAGCCCTTATGCAATCCGGAGATAATATTGCCATCCCCTACGGAAACGAAAACCGCATCCGGCGACTGCCAAACCTGTGCATCATAACCCCCGTTCAAGATCGTGAGCTGTTCGCAAATCTCGAAAGCCACCGTCTTCTTCCCTTCGGCCGTGAACGGATTGGTTCCCGTATTACGGCAGTACCAATCGAAGGCTTTCGAGGCTTCCAGGCTGAGATCGAAGGCATCGTCATAGGTGCCATCGACGAGAACCACGCGGGCGCCAAAAATCAGCAGCTGCGCCACTTTGGCTTTGGGTGCACTCTTGGGGGCTAAAATCACCGCCGGCATGCCAACCGCCGCCGCCATCCCAGCCAGCGCTGCACCGGCATTGCCAGTCGATGCCGTAATGACCACCTGAACACCGATTTGCATTGCGCGTGCAACGACAACTGCGCTGGCGCGATCTTTAAATGAAGCCGTTGGGTTGCGTCCATCGTCTTTCAACCAGAGATCGTGCAGACCGAGACGATCGGCCAGGCGTGCAGGTTTGAAGATTGGCGTCCAGCCAACCGCACGCAAAGGTGTACCCATATGCCCCGGATCGTCGACCGGCAGCAAGGGGAGGTAACGCCAGATCGACTCATCCCTTGAGGCCATGATTGCGGCAGGATTTGTAGTCTCCTGGATGTTGTCCACATCGAGCAGGATATCCAGATTGCCGCCGTCCTGCGGACAGGTATAAGTAACCTCGCCTTCATCGTATTCCTGGCCGCAAATCGAACAACGGTAGCATCGCAACTTTCCCAAGCTACTCCCCCTGAGATTCGGGTGTGGAAAACGCCACGCCCAACGCTGCCGGAGGGCGCACCCGTAATAGACGCCGCAATCGAGGTTGTATGCGTCTTGGCATGATCATGACCAACCTCTCGGTCACGTCGCTGCCCACCAAAAGCAGCACGGCGATCATCAACAGCCAGGGCGTCGCATTGAAGGCCACGACCGATACTTCCGGAAAACGACGCTGCAGCGCGGCCGCCAAAGCCTTGCTGGCGCCAAATAACAGCGCGCCAATGGCCCCTCGCACAGGTGACCACCCGCCGAAGATCACGATCGCCAGCGCGATCCAACCCAGGCCGCGCGTATGCCCTTCGCTCCAGCCCAATTTGATGTCGAGGGAATATGCCGCGCCGGCGATTCCGACCAGCGCGCCGCCAATCAACGTATACACATACCGCAGGTGATTGACATCCACCCCGCGGGCGAAACCGGATTCCGGCCGCTCGCCGACACTGCGTAAGCGTAAGCCCGGCTGTGTACGGAACAACCACCACCACGTCACGCCTATTAAAAGGAAAGCGAAGTAAACCACGGGATCGTGATCGAAGAAAATCGGACCGAGGATGGGTAAGTCCTTAAGAAACGGAATTCCCAGATGGCGGACACTCTCGCCGGGAATGCGAGTGTAATTTTGTCCCAAAAATGCGCTCAGTTCGTCACCGAGTAAGGTGAGCACGAATCCCACCGCGAATTGATCCTTGCGCAGGCGGATCGACCCGAAGGCAATGATCCAGGCGAAAAGCGCGCCCACCAGTGCAGCGGCGAGAAATCCGATCCACACGCTGCCGCTGAGCAAGCCGGCCACAAAACCCGTCATGGCTGAAAGCAGCATGGTGCCATCGAGGGAGAGATTGACGACGCCAACCCGCTCGCTGATGGTCTCACCGCACACGGCGATGATCAACGGGGTGGATTGTAGTACGATGGAAGAAAGAATCCTTATAAATTCGGTTTCATTCATTTTCTTCCACCTCGATCGTTGTCTGTGATGGAAGTTTCATCGGTCGAACCCCGCCAAACAAGAGTACGAATAAGACCATCACGCCGGTAAGGATGCCGCCCAGCGAGGAATGCAACTGGGTTCGTAACTGCAGGGTGATGGAACCGTTAAGAACGGCGGAGAAGAAGTAGGCAATGAAAGGCGTGAGCAAGACACGGGTGGCACTGAGCATGACGACCAACAGCGCCAGGTATCCGATGCCGCCCGAAATGCTTTGTCGCAAGCTGTCGAACCAGCTCAAAACCCGAACCGAACCTCCCAACCCCGCTAACGCGCCGCAAAGCATCAAAGCCACGATCATCTCGCCCTCGCTCGACACCCCCATGATGAAAGCGGAGCGTGGATTCTTGCCCAGTGCCTTTAACCGCAGTCCCCATTTGGTGCCGCGCAGAACGAAAAAGATCAAAACGATCACGGTCAAAACAATACCCACAGATAACGGGCTGAGCCGGGAATCCTGATAGAGCGGCAGAAGGGCTGTGGCAGGAAAAGGCTCGGTACCGCGGAATGTCCCCCCTTCCGGCGGCTGCCAGGGTCCTGATATCAGGTAATTGGTTAGGATAATGGCCAGATTGTTGAGCGCCAGTCCACCAAAAATCTCATGCACCTTTCCACGCGTCTTGAGTAATCCGGCGATTCCCGCCCACAACGCACCCGCCGCCATGGCAAGGGACAATTCGAGGATGATCAGCAGCGGCCGCGGCGCATCGATTTTTAACGCCACCCAGCTGGCGGCGATGGCGCCCATGACGATCTGACCTTCCACGCCAATGTTCCACAAGCCAGCGGTGAAGGTAAGGATCAGGCCGGCTGCAGCCAGCGCCAAAGGAACCCAGAACGCCGTAACGCTCAACACCTTGGTCGAGTCCCCAAAGGCACCCAACATCATGGCATCAAAACCATCTTTTGGGGAGACACCAAAGACAAGTAAGAGAACACTCGTGACAAGCAACGAAGCAATAATTGCGATCAGAACAACAAGCCAATTTGCATTACGCCATATGATCTTGCGCATCACTCACCCCCGATCAGATGGCCAAGTTCATCGGCGGATGTTTCACTCGCCTGTACGACGCGTGACATTGAACCTCCCGAAAACGCCACAATGCGATCGCTGCGTTCAACCAATTCGTCCAGATCGACGGAAATGAACAGTACCGTCGTGCCCGCTTCGACACGCTGGTAGAGCAGCTGCCAAATCCAATCCGCAGAACGGACATCGAGTCCGCGCGTGGGGTGTTCCATGAGCAGCAGCCTCACATCATCTCGCAGCATGGCAAATAACGAACGTTGTTGATTGCCGCCGGATAGCGTTTCAATATTTGAACTTGCCTGTCCCACGACCTGGTAGCGTTGAATACGTACTTCCGTTTCTTGTGCATAATGACGCCAGTCGATTAAGAAACCGGGCATAGGATTGGACAAGGCGATATGTTCCATTAAACTCAATCCGGCGATAAGACCTTCTTCCAACCTTCCTGCCGGAAGGTAGGCCACACCAGCTTGCAGTAATTTGCGATAGGTCCAGCGGGTGACATCCTGTTGATCGAAGTAAATCCTGCCCCTAGAAACAGGCGTCAATCCCGCGCAGGCCTGCAAGATCAGTCGCTGTCCACTGCCTTCTAATCCTGCAAAACCAAATACCTCTCCGGCACGGATGTTCAGGTTTACGTTTCCAACTTGCAAACGATCATCCTCGACTTCAACGCCCTCCAATTGCATGAGGACACTCTCATCCCGCACGTAGGACACCCGGGGCCGACGGGGCGGCAGCTCTTCAAACATCATTTCCACTAACTGCTGAGTCGGGCAGGGAATATCCGCCGATCCGATTAGTTTGCCCCTGCGAAGTACAAAAACGTGATCGCACAATTCCTGGATATCGGACAGTTTGTGCGATACCAGGATGACGGTCTTGGCCTCCTCTTCCACCAACCTGTGTAAAGAAGCGAAGAGACTTTCCTTCTGCTCGGTGCTGATGCCTGTCGTCGGCTCATCCAGGATCAGAACCTCGGCGCCAAGCGCCAGAAGCCGCAGCATCTCCAGTTGCTGCCGCTCCCCCAGCGAAAGGCTATCGATGAAAGCATCGGGGTCGATCTGGAAACCCATTCGGCCTGCATTTTGGCGCAGCTCCTTTTCAGCCCGGGTGTAATCCAGAATGACGCGTCGATCCCATCCCAGCATGTAGTTGTCGATCACACGCATGGCGGGGATATCGAGCGGATCCTGATAGATCATACCGATACCCTGCGCAAGCGCATCCGAAGGAGATGAAAATGCCTCTGGCTCTGAATCTAAAACAATACGTCCATCGTCCGGCGGATGATAACCCGATAAAACCTTCATCAACGTGGATTTTCCCGCACCGTTTTCCCCCAGTACGCCATAGACTTTGCCGGGTTCAAGCGCAAGGCTGATACCATCGTTCGCCTTCACGTCCCCGAAGTACTTGCGGATGTTTGCTAATACGACTTCCATTCACTTATCCAATGTGAAGATACAAAGTACGCGACTTTACCAGAGGAGAGCGACGCTACCGTCACTCTCCTCAAAAAACCTACGAATTGTCGAATTTACTCGCTCGGTCCTTCCATGCCTTCAAGCAGCTGCGGCAGGTACCAGATTTGTGCCTCCGTGGCCACTTCCCCATCTGCCAGATAGGGTGTGCCATCTTGAAGGTTGAGCGGACCTTGCCATATCACAATCTCGCCCGAAGCCATTCCGGCGATGAAGGCATCCAGATCGGCTTTCATTTCGTCCGTCAATCCAGGACCGTCTACCCAACCAACGGGAGATTTATCTTTGTCGGTCAGATCCTGCCAATATGGAGGATTCCAATCCCAGCTTTGAGTCCAGGTGCCATCGATTACCGCTTGGCCGGTTTCCAGGTATGCTGGACCCCAGTTGAAGTACGGCACGCCCAGGCAGATTTCCGGTTTTTCATCGCATGCGCCCTCGTAATCGTAGGGCACTGCCCAGACGCTCTCACCTTGTTCGGCGCGTTGTCCGGTAACGACGATGGCTTCCGTGGTGTCAATGCCGCTGAGAACCACATCCACGCCGCTGTCTAAGAATCCCGTTGTGACTTCCGTCGGATCCAGGGTCACGCCGGGGATGTTGAACCAGAAGCCAATCCAGGTGACCGTGAATTCGAGGTCATCTGCGTTCATACCTCTGTAGTTCTCGTAGCAGTAGCGCGCCCCGAGATACACGGAGGCTGCCAGACGACGAGTTTCGAAATTGATCAGTGGTCCCAGATAAGCAATCTTGCCCGTGTCGGTGGCGAGTGCCGCAGCACAACCCGCAATGGATTTCATCGGCGGCATCTGCCCCATGATGTTTCCTTCATTTGGTGGAGCGGCGCCGGCATCCTGGCCTTCCGCCCAGGCATCATCACCGGATACACTGATAAAGGTTACATCCGGATACTTCTCAGCCGCGCCGACAGTGTCCTCCTCGAATTCATCCGAGGTCGTGAACACCAATTGCGCACCTTGCGCGACCATGTCGTCCACCACACCTTCCAGCGTGGCTTCTGGTTTATCGGCGGGGTTGAGGCTTTCGAAAACGATCATGCGCGCACCGGGAAGATTTTCCTCGACGTAAAGACCGCCCTCATAATGCGCCTGGCTCCAGCCGTGATCGTTCTTTGGACCGACCAGGATCACACCGAAGACGAATTCCTCTGGCCCTGGCTCAGGCTCTTCAACTTCTTCAGGTTCTTCAACAACTACCCCTGGCTCCTCCTCCGCCGGTGCTGCTGCGGGCTCTTCCGTCTTTGTGCCACATGCCGACAAAGCCAGCGAAAGGATCAAAATCAACGCTACCAATTTCCACAATTTCCTCGTATCCATGAAATCTCCTCCTGAATCCTAGAATGTCTTTAAATCAAACCCATTGTCGATAAGTTGTTTGCCGTGCGTAGACTCACCTCCTTCCCAATACGCTACGACTTAAGTTTACTCCATAACAAAGTGTGTTCCCGTCATACCGGATAATGCACGTTCGATATTCTCCGGATCCGTGACGATCGCTTTACTTCCACCTCGCTCCAGATAATCGATAATCGCCTGGATTTTTGGCTCCATACTTCCTTTGGCGAAATGCCCTTCGGCAAGATACTTTTTCGCTTCGCTCACCGTCAGAAGATCGAGCCAGCGCTGATCCGGCTTGTGATAATTCAAGGCGACTTTTTCAACAGAGGTCGAAATTAATAAAAGATCTGCCTCGATATCGATCGCCAGCATCGCCGAAGCGAAGTCTTTGTCGATAACCGCTTCCACTCCGATCAGGTCACCCGATTCCGTCTCTATAACGGGAATGCCGCCTCCACCCACTCCAATGACCACAAATCCGGTATCAATCAAGGTTTGAATCGCATCACACTGTAATATCTTCTTGGGCTTTGGGGAGGGAACCACACGCCGCCAGCCTCTGCCCGCATCTTCAACGACCGACCAACCTTCGGTTTTGCTGCGTATGTGCGCCGTCTCGTGGTCCATGAATGAACCAATCGGTTTGGTTGGGTTTTGGAATGCCGGATCTTTTGCGTCCACCATGACTTCCGTGACCACAGTTGTCGCTTGCTTTTCCATCCCGCGCTTGCGAAATTCATTATAGAGTGCGATCTGAAACATGTACCCGATCGCACCCTGCGTGTCCGCACCGCAGTAATCCAGGGGCACCGGATGGAGTTCGTGGAGGGACAACTCCGAACGGCGCTGGATGAATCCAACTTGTGGACCGTTGCCATGGGTAATCACGACCTCCCATCCTGATTCGATCATCTCTGCGATGTGTGTGACGGTTTCCGACACTGCGGCAAGCTGGTCCGGAACCGTCTTGTGTTGTTTGTCTTTGATCAGCGAATTCCCCCCTACAGCAACAACCGCCACCTTCCTTCCATTCTGTTTTGACATTTTGGCCTTCCGTCTTAGCGCATGGTAAGCGCCATCACCGCCTTCTGAACGTGTAACCGGTTTTCGGCCTGGTCAAACACAACACTGTGTGGGCCATCGATGACATCATCCGTGACCTCGATATTGCGATCTGCCGGAAGCGGATGCATGTAGATGGCATCCGACTTGGCGATGCTCATTTTTTCCTCGTCCGTGATCCAATCCTGATACTGATCCTGTATACGTTTTCCCTGGTCTGCATCGGTCGTAGTCAGCAGCGGCCCCCACGACTTGGCATACACAATATCAGCGTCCTTGAATCCTTTTTTCATATCGTCAACGATTTCGAATCCGGTTCTGTGTGCCTTCGCCATCGCCTGTGCTTCCTGCACGATCTCGGGCATGAGTTCGAATTCCGGTGGATGCGCCAGTACAACATCCAACCCAAAGCGAGGCATCTGCAAAATCAACGACTGGGGAACCGAGATCGGTTTTAAATAGGAAGCTGCGTATGCCCAGGAAACCACGATTTTCTTGCCGCGCAGGTATTTCCCTTTCTTCTCATGGATGGTCAGTAAATCGGCGAGGCATTGATGGGGATGGTAGAGATCGCACTGCATATTGAGCACCGGCACTCGAGAGGCATGCGCCACATCGTTAATGTAATGGTTGCCGATCTGCCAATCGACGCGGCGGATGGCAATACCATCGAAATACCGGCCGAAGATCTCCCCCATCTCCTTCTCGGTATCACCGTGCGAGATTTGGGTCGTTCTCGATTCAATGAACGCCGCGTGTCCGCCCAGCTGCGCCATACCGGCTTCGAAGGAACCCCGCGTGCGTGTGCTGCTGAAGAAGAACAACATCGCCAGCACCTTATCGCGCAGGTAGGCATGCGGCTCTCCAAGCGCACGCTTGCGTTTCAGATCCAGGGCGACATCGAGAACCGTCTCGACCTCTTCACGACTGAAATCCAAATCCCCAATCAGATCACGTCCTCGAAGATCCGTTTGCATCGATCAACCCTCCTGCGTGAATATCCGAATGAAATCGCCACGCGGATTATATACCGGCATGAACGTCACCCTCACCCCAAGCTTCTTCTCCTGCTTATTCCATCGCTCCCAAGACGAGGGCCAACAGCGCCATGCGCGTGACGACTCCGTTGTAGGCTTCCGGCCAATAACGGGCGTGACGCGTGTCATCGACCTCAGCCAGAAGCTCGTCCATCCTCGGTAGGGAATGTAAGATGATTGAGTCAGGCTTGGCTTTACGCATTAATGCATTAGTCACCTGGTAATTCGCTGGTGTGCGACCGACATCTCCCTCACGCTCATCCCGGCTCTTGGTGTAATCGGGCTGCACCACAGGCTCCATGTAAATAACGTCTGCGTCGGCGATCGCCTCTTCGATGTGCTTCACTTCTCGATAGTTCAGGCTGAGCTCGTCCAACTCGGCTTTGAATTCCTTGGTCAACGCCATTTCGGGCGGGGAGATGTACGTTGCTTGAATATCAAACTGCGACATAGCGTAGCTCATGGAGTGCATCGTACGCATGCGCATGTCGCCTACGAGTATGAAGTTCAGTCCATCCAGGCGACCTTTTTCCTTCCAAATGGTGTACAAATCGGTCAAGACCTGTGTGGGATGTTCTCCCCAACCGTCGCCGGCGTTGATCACGGGGATGCTCGCCCAGCGAGCCGCCTCTGCAGGTGCTCCCTGCTGGAAATGACGCATCACGATCACATCGCCGTAGTATTCCAGCATATGCACGGTATCCTTTATCGTTTCCTGGTAAAAATCGCCGGCGCGCGTCATTTTCGCATCTGAAAATCCGGTCACGCTTCCACCCAGACGCAGCATCGCAGCTTCATGCGCCAGGCGTGTGCGCGTGCTGGGTTGGTAAAAAGCAGTGACGAGTATCTTTTCGGCCAGGAGATCGGATTTCTTTCGATCCCGGGCGAAGGACGCGAGTCGATCGCAGACTTCAAATACCCGAATATATTCATTCCGTTCGAAGCCTTTCAGGGAAAGAATGTCACGACCTGCGAAACTTCGCATGATGACACCTCCATAGTAAGATCGATTTCGAAGCGATCACACTTCGTAATATCCTTTGAATACGCCAACAACATCGAGCCAATACAATCGTTCAGCGACCCACGCGCCGGACGACATGGAACTTGAAAACACCCGGCAGAGAATAGGTGAAGGAATGATCGATCACCTTGCCTTCATCGGTATACAACCAGGCTTCCAGCACCAGCAAGACCTCTTTGCGACTGATTTGTAGTTGGCGAGCAATATCCGCGGGGGCGGAAATTGCCGTGATATTGGTGCGCGAATGCCCCTGAGACAACTCGCCACGCTGCAAGAAGATGTCGAGTACAGAACCTTTGAAATCATCCTCGAATGTTTCTGCGGGGAGAATATCCTGCGGCAGGATATCGATGAGATACGAGACAGGACGATCGCTCGTCACCAGGACACGCGATACTTCGATAACCGCATCCGTATCTTTGATCCCAAATTGATTCTTTTCGATCTCCGTTGGCTGGCGCTCGCAGACGTCCAGGCCGGTCATTTCGATATCCAGGTTGATCCGTGAAGCCAGCGTCGCCACGCTTTCCAGCACTTCCAACCCTGTATCGATTACCGGCGGCAGATGGGAAATGTAGGTTCCGATCCCCTGGCGGCGGATCAGTTGACCTCGTTCCTCGAAGGTGCGAATCGCTTCACGCAACGTAGCACGCGAGACCCCCAGCTGCTTTGCCAAATCCGGTTCAGAAGGTAGAAACATGCCCGGCTTCATCGATTCCAAAATCTTCCCGAGCGTATCTGCGGTACGTTGATAGAGAGGCCGTCGTTCCGATTTTCGTCTGCCGCCGCTTTTTTTCGAACGCTTGGTATGATCCCCCTTGTTTGCTTTTCCAGTTTTGGGTCCCATTGATTTACCCTATTCCACTCCTTGAGCGATAACCGGTATCAATTCGAATGTATTTACATCCACCAAACCCATGTCCGAGATACGCAGATCAGGGATCACGACCAGTGCTAAAAGGCTGAGCTGCATATTGGCGCTGTTCAACGAACAGCCACATGCTTTGAAACCCTCCAGCACCTCGTCCGCTTTTTCTGCCACAACCTCCGCCCGTTCGTCGGACATCAACCCGGCGATGGGCAGTTCGACCAGCGCAATCACTTCCTGGTTGCGGATCACGATCTGGCCGCCGCCGAGGCGCGCCAGTTCGTTCGCCGCCAAGGCCATGTCCGTTTCATCTGTGCCAACCACGATCATGTGATGGGAGTCATGTGCCACCGTCGAACCGATAGCGCATGGCGTATCGAAACCAAATCCCTGCACCAGCCCAACCTGCACCTCCCCCGTACCGCGGTGGCGCTCGACAAGCGCCACTTTGGCGATGTCGTTGCTAATGTCGATCGAAATCTCTCCATTTGCCGCTTCGACTTCGAGTGTGAGATGTCTTGTGGGGGCTTGATTCTCGACCACCCCGATCACATTTGCGGTGACTTTCCCATCCTGCGGAGAGGCCAGCCGAAAATCCTTGGCTTCCAACTTGCGTCCGAGAACGACGGACGACTTGACCTCCGCCGGATAAGAAAATGCAGGCAACTCGACGACCAGTTGGCCATCCGCAGCAAGATGTTTTCCTTTAGCGATGACCTGGTCGATCTGCATGGTTTCGAGATTGCTCACAAGCAGGACGTCAGCATAACGGCCGGGAGCGATCTGTCCGACATCGTTGGCAACGCCGAAATGTTCTGCCGTGTTTAACGTTGCCATCTGGATCGCAGTCATCGGTTCCAAACCCAGCTTGATGGCATGCCGTACGACACGATCCATGTGTCCATCCCTGATCAGCGTCCCGGAATGGCTATCATCAGTGACGAGGATGATATGCCGCGAATCCAATCCCTTTTCAAGGATCGCAGGCACTTGTGCCGCCACATCGTGCCAACTCGATCCCAATCGAAGCATGGCTTTCATGCCCTGGCGAACACGGGCGATGGCGTCCTCCAACCGGGTACCTTCGTGATCGTCCTGCGGACCGCCGGCTACGTATCCATGAAAGGGCAGTCCCAGATCGAGTGAGGCGTAATGTCCGCCAATAACCTTGCCCGCCGTACGTGTCACGGCCATTTCAGCGTGCATTTTTTCGTCGCTGAGGAAAACGCCGGGAAAGTTCATCATTTCACCCAGACCGATAATCCCCGGCCATCCCATCGCCTCAGCTACTTCGTTCGGCCCAATCTCTGCGCCCGGCGTTTCCAACCCGGGGGCTGAAGGCACGCAGGATGGCATCTGCACCCAAACGTGGATCGGCTGCACAGCCGCTTCATCGACCATCAAGCGCACGCCTTTAAGACCGAAGACATTGGCGATCTCGTGTGGATCGACGAACATCCCCGTGGTGCCGTGCGGAATCACGGCGCGCACAAATTCCGTCACTGTTACCATGCCGGACTCAACATGCATGTGGCCGTCCAACAAACCTGGCACAAGAAAGCGTCCTTCGGCATCGACATTTTCCGTATTTGGACCGATGGTATGGTTCGCATCCGGCCCAACATATGCAATGCGTTCGCCCTGAACAGCAATGTCGATATTATCCAGAATCTCACCTGACTGTACGCAAACCCAGCGTCCATCCCGGATTACGAGATCGGCTTTTTCACGGCCCATGGCAACATCCACCAGACCGCGCGTAATCTCACTCCACTTTTTTGCGTCCACGGCGTACTCCTTGCTCATGCTTATTGCTGCTGAGCACCATCTGCCAGGCGAAGGGCTGCACGATTGTGCCGTTCGATCAACGTTTCGATTTCCAGCGGCATGAACTTGCCTTCGCAGACGATCGGTTTTCCCTGTACGTAGTTGTAATCAACAGAGACAGATGCACACAGAATGGCCGCGGCTACAGGATCGTGCAGCGCTCCGGCGTATTCGATACGTTCCAAATTAATCGCCACAAAATCCGCACATTTACCCGCTTCCAACGAACCGATGTCCGATCTTCCAAGCACCTTTGCACCGCCAATGGTAGCCAACTCGAGCACCTGACGTGCCGTTAAAAGATCTTCTGAATCATCGATCTCCGGGGCGACCGCCGAACCGACCCGGGAGAGCAGAAAGGCGAGACGTGCTTCAGCCAGCATATGCGAACTGTCATTGCTGGCCGAGCCATCCACGCCCAGGCTTACAGGGACCCCCGCGGTAAGATACCGTCGTATGGGTGCGATTCCGGAAGCGAGGCGCATATTCGAAGATGGACAATGGGCTACACCGATTTGCGCTCTGGCCATGCGATCGACTTCCTCGGGATTGATGTGCACAGCGTGAGCGAACCACACATCGTCGCCGGCCCAATCCAATTCCTCGGCGTAGGCAAGTGGTCGATGACCAAATTGATCCAGACAAAAAAGCTCCTCATCCATGGTTTCGGCCAGATGTGTATGCAAACGCACACTATACGTTCGAGCAAGACTCGCCGCTTCACGCATAAGATCGGGAGTTACCGAAAACGGCGAGCAGGGCGCAACCACGATCTGCAGCATCGACCCCGGCTGCGGGTCGTGATAGGTCTCGATTAATCGCTGCGTATCCTTGAGGATGGCTTCTTCATCTTCAACCACCCTGTCCGGCGGCAAGCCTCCTTTGGACTCACCAAGGCTCATCGAGCCTCTCGAGGCATGCAGGCGCATACCTAGTGGACGAGCGGCTTCGATCTGGTCATCGAGACGACAATCATTGGGGTAAATATAGAGGTGATCCAAAGCCGTAGTACAACCGGAGAGTGCCAGCTCCGCCATAGCCAACTGCGTGGAGAGCTGGATATCCTCAGGCGTCAATCCGGCCCAAATCGGATAGAGTGTCTTCAACCACTGGAAAAGATCTGCATCCTGTGCGGCGGGAATCACTCGGGTTAGCGTTTGATAGAAATGATGATGGGTGTTGATAAAACCAGGAAGGACAAGCTGACCTTCCAGGTCGAGCACTTCATCCGCTTCCTGTGTGAGGCGCTCGCTCGTCCCGACTTCTTCGATCCAACCATCGCGAATGAAGATTGCGCCATGCGGGATTTCGCGATGCTGGTTATCCATGGTTACGATGACTGCGGCGTTTTTCACGAGCAGTGTTCCCATGCAACCTCCTCAATCCCGACAACTTGAGTCTAACAAACTTGGCGCAAAGGGTCAATTGTCTGACAACTAGCCCGATCCATCGAATCCCATGAAAATGACATGGTAGTGAGACTGCAGCGAACAAGAAAACGCCGCCTTGATTGGGCGGCGTCTCAGTAAAATTACACGATGATTAGCCGGCACTGCGCTGCGCAGAACGCAGGGTGTTGTTAAGCAGTCCAGCAATGGTCATGGGGCCTACGCCGCCGGGCACAGGTGTGATCGCCCCGGCGATTTCTTTGGCTTCATCGAAGGCCACATCACCCACGAGTTTGTAGCCCCGTTTCGCACCGGGGTCGTCTACACGATTGACGCCCACATCGATCACATAAGCGCCTGGCTTGATCCAATCACCCTTGATCATCTCCGCACGCCCGATTGCCGCGATGAGAACATCCGCTCGACGGCATACGTCGGGCAAATCTTGTGTGCGCGAATGGCAGATGGTAATGGTGGCATTTTCCTTGACGAGCAGTAATGCAGCCGGCATGCCCACGATATTCGAGCGTCCAACGATAACTGCTTCCGCCCCTTCCAACTTCGCACCAGCTTTTTTCAGCAGCGTGATGCATCCCGCTGGCGTACAAGGCACAAACAAGGGCTCGCGTCCTTTTTGGGCTAAACGGCCGATGTTGATCGGGTTAAATCCGTCCACGTCCTTCTCGATCCTGATGGCTCTCAAGATCGCTTCCTCATCCAGACCCGCCGGAAGCGGCAGCTGCACCAGTATTCCATGCACTTTGGGATCGGCATTCAGGTCCGCGACCAGTTTTTCGACCTCTCCTTGCGATACGTCTGCGGATAACGTATGCCCAAAGGATTCGATGCCAACTTCCTCACACGCCTTGCGTTTCATGCGCACGTAGGTTTGTGAAGCGGGATCCTCCCCCACCAGCACCGTTGCCAATCCCGGCTTGTTCGCCCCTGAGGCGACGAGCGCTTCGACACCTTTGGCAACATCCTGGCGTAATTCAGCAGCGATTGCTTTACCGTCTATGATCTTTGCTGTCATCTCTCTCTCCCATTTCGGTCTTGGATTCCATAATTAATCCCACATTGGAAAGTTTTATCTGCGGGATACTTTACATCAAAAACCAATAATGAGATTATGCACCAAGCTGCATGAGACATCAAGAACAGAGTTCCAAACCCAACCTGACACCCTTCCTGTTTCGAGATCGTCGAAGCGGTTGCGAGAGATAAAAAAAGACTGCATCTCGCTGCAGTCGTTGGAAGAATGAGCTCTGTTTGTTCTCGTACGGTAGACACCCGTTATAAATACTGGAGTTTAGTGTATCGGCCGCCAGCTGACATCGAAGTCGTATGCCGGATCGGTGGTTATCTCCGCATAACCACTGCAGCTCGAGGAGACCAACGCAATATTGTGATTGGTGCCATCCGGCCACGTTTCGAAGGCGATCCAATTGCCATCGGGAGACCATATTGGCTCCGACATCGGCGCACCGCTCAGTTTGCCTTCGACGCAAACGCGTGAGTTGACGAAGCCGAGATCTTCATAAGGTGCAATGACCAGATTGGGGGGGGAATCGGGATTTCGCCGGACGAATAAAATAAATTTTCCGTCCTTCGACCAATCGGGGTTGGAATCATCTTTATATTCCCCCCGGCTGAAGACTCGCGCCTCGCCGCCGGTATCCGGGACAGACCAAATCGAGCTTTCGCCTCCGCGGTCGGACTTGAACATAATCTCATCGCCCGTAGGAGACCATATTGGCTGGCAGTTATAGCCCAAATCCTCATTAACATTCAACAGATCGCCCGTATCGAGATTGGTGACGAAGATTTGGGGACGACCCTCCCGAAGCGTGGTAAAGGCGATGCGTTTACCATCCGGTGACCAGGCGGGATCGAAATTGCCTCCTTGCCCCAACAAGAGCGGCTCGGGAGTGCCAATGTTTCCCTCCACGTCGATCGAGACCAACCAGATGTTCGATCCAGCGTACTCATCACGATTTTTAAGGCAGGGAGTGATGAAGGCCAGGCGAAATCCACCTGGATCCCAGGCTGGTTGACAAGCGCCCTCCTCGAAATCGGTCAACTTGCGTTCGTCGGTCCCGTCGATGTTGATCAGATAAATCTGGGGCACACCCGATTTATCCGAGGCGTAGGCGATTTGGCCAACCCCACCACCGGTGGGCGTCGCCGTGAGCAGGGCTGTCTCGGTTTCCGCAATGTGTGTCGCATCAGCTTCAGAAATCGATCCTGTCTCTTCGGCATCAGGTGATGAAACGGGAGCCTCATCAGTTTCGCCGTTTCCATCAGTCTGCTCAGGACTGATCACTGTACCCAACTCATTCGTAATCGCCGCTGATGTTCCATCCCCATTGAACAAATTCCCCAGGTTTGACCCCATGTAGAGCAAACCCGCGGCGATGATCACGGCGACAGAACCGAGCAGGATCGTCATCGGCAATCGGCTGGGTTTCTCCTGCGTGGTACGCAAGGAGTTTAATGTATCGTCCATTAGCCGGACTGTGTCCGAATTGCGAACGGGATCGTCGATGCGTTGGAATGGTCTGACGACGGTAGATTGGCTTGCCGTCCCCGATCCACTAAGGGCGGAAGCGAAGGCCACTATCGATTGATAGCGATTTCGAGGTTTTACCTCCAATGCTTTTTCAATGACACGAGCAACGGAAGGCGTGATATTTGGATTGATTTTCCGGATCGGCGTTAGATTCGTATGCCCCATCGCCCGCTCGATCGCATCTTCAGGAATGGTCGCCGTCAAAGCCGCATACATTGTTGCGCCGAGTGAATACACATCCGTACGCGGATCCGTTCCCCCTGTCCCGTATTGTTCGGGTGGGGAGAAACCGGGCGTCATTGCCTTTGCACCCGTCGTCGTTGCGCCTCCCTTTTCAAAGAACTTCGCCAAGCCGAAGTCAACCAGGATGGCCTTTCCAGTGGGCATAATTTTAATATTGCCGGGTTTAATGTCCCGATGCAGAATCGGCGGGGTCTGGCTGTGCAGGTAGGATAGCGCATCACTAATATCGAGGAACCAGGGCAGTGCTACTTTTTCCGGGATCGGACCTTCCTTCTCAAGATGCTCCCGGATATCAATCCCCTGGATGAAATCCATAACGAGATACTGGCCTTCACCTTCGATTACAAAGTGATCCGATACGCGGGGTAAATTGGGATGTCGTAATCGGGCAAGGATCTGGGCTTCACGTTCGAATTGTCGCTCGAACTCTTCGGTCGTGAAAAGATTCTCTTTAACCGCGACTTCGACGCCCAGGTTCAGATCGAACGCCCTATAGACAGCGCCCATTCCGCCTTGCCCGAGGACACCATCAATTCGATATCGAGTACGAAGTATTGATCCTATCTCGAGGGCCATGTAGATCTCAATAATTTCTCAAAATCTTTATGCATAAACCAATGCTTCTATGGTATTGTAGCCGATGGTGGAATTTTTGACTACCGGGTAACGTCCAAATTAGAGATTTGTTAAGAGATTGGAAGGTATTTGACCCATTTTGGAGGTCCGCTAATACGTGGTGCAGAAGGAGAATCCGGTCGATAACCAATTGGAAGATAAAGGGCATCTTAAGTTTGAGACAGGCGTCATTCCGATTTTCACCATCTTGACGAGCGGTTCTACACTCCGTGCACCGCTCGTGAAGACGGAAAAAGAAGCATACTTGGCAGAAATCATGGTCGTGTGTAAAGTATGCCATCGGGATTTATCTGACGCCGAAGTATCACCTGCCAAGCGCGCACAATGTCGCCCATCTAGATGAAGTCCCATGCTGCTGGTATATATTCCAGATTGGTTGAGGAGATGCCGGTTAAGAGATGAAGCACATCGTCAGAACTCGGATACGGAAGATTCCAGAGATCATCACTGCTGGCGTTTTCATACTCGTCATGTTTTTCCTTGCTTCATGTGCCACACTCGCCTCGATTCAACCCAATGCAGATGTCATCGAAGGCAGCGAAACGCGGGAAGCTACTCTATCTGCCACATCCAAGAGCACGCCGACCTACACGCCATTGCCAGCCTCCACTTCACAACCCAGCACTACGCCTTCACCCATCGCCTTCTGGGATGGCCCACTCGTGATCGGAGAATCCGTCGACGGTCGGCCGATCGAGGTATATCGTTTTGGCACAGGACCCAGAAAGCTGTTGATCATTGGCGGCATCCACGGGGGATATGAATGGAATACGATCAATCTCACGGAACAATTAATCTCGCTGATTCGGGGACGCCCCGAATGGATTCCGGATGACGTTACCTTGTTCATCATCCGTTCATTAAATCCCGACGGAGAAGCACGCGCCCAAGGAATCCATGGGCGCACGAATGAAAACGGCGTGGACTTGAACCGCAACTTCCCAGCGCAGTGGAAGTTGGAGTGGCCGATCGATGGTTGTTGGCGTTACCTGCCCGTCACCGGAGGGCCCTATCCAGCCTCCGAACCGGAAACTCTGGCGGTTATGCAATTCATGATCGACGAGGACATTTCTGCGCTGATCAACTACCACAGTGCAGCCCTGGGAATTTTTCCTGGGGGTCAGCCGCCCGATGCGGCATCCGTTAGCCTGGCGGAAGCGGTCGCAGCAGTGAGCGATTACGCCTATCCCCCGATCGATACGGGCTGTGTCTTCACGGGGCAGTTGATCGATTGGGCCTCGATGCAGGGTATCGCCGCGATCGACATCGAACTCGCCAACCACAGAGATAGCGATCTACAAGTTAATATCGAGATATTACACGTATTCCTGCACTGGGAACCTTGAGTAAAACTTTCCATCTGTCGGGTATAATTTTTATTGTTATGCCAGATGGCTACATTAGAAGCTCAAGCGAACAACCCGCTTCATTGTGATGTCAAGAAGAAAGGAAGATGCAGCGTGATATCGGTAACCACTATTGCGAAAGAAAAAATATTGGAGAATATACAAGCGGAAGGCGGCGAGGATATGGCACTTCGACTTTCCATCGCCGGAAGAGGTCCTTTTGGATTTCATTATTCACTGGGACTCGTTCCGCAGGATGATCGCAAGCCAGAAGATTCCGTCGTCGAGCTCGATGACCTCTTGGTGTTGATTGACGCTGAAAGCGCCCCAAAATTGCAGAATTCAACGTTGGACTTTATTGAAGACGATCATCGTGCTGGTTTTAAAATCGACAATCCCAACCCGCTCTGGACAGAACCCGTGGCGCAAGCTGTCCAGGACGTGATCGATAAGAAGATCAATCCGGGCATCGCCGCGCATGGCGGATTCGTGATCCTTTTGGATGTCAAAGATTCAACCGCCTACGTGCAATTCGGTGGTGGCTGCCAGGGATGCAGAATGGTTGACGCCACGCTGAAAGGCGGGGTCGAAGCGACGATCCTTGAGGAGATTCCCGAGATCAAGCAAGTTCTGGATACCACGGATCACGCCGAGGGAAAAAACCCCTACTATCGAGGTTAATGCAAGACACAATTTGAACGCAGGAAAAACGCCCGGAGGCGATCTCGCCTTCGGGCGTTCATTTTTTGCCAGAGGATCTTCCGGATCAAGGTCTCACGGCACCATGTCCAAATTGGCCGTTAAGCAGTTGCTGCCGATCTTTGATATTGGGCCACAATTCCTTGATAAAGTGTTCCGGGCCGCGCCAGCGAAAATCCGCCCAGGTTCGTTGCGGTTCGAGATAGCGTGAGATGAGATACATCATCGCACGCATCGATTGAATTTGATCCTCATCCAATCTTTCACCATTTGCATATTGTTCGATAAGCTTCAAACCACGCGCGCCCTTATAACCATTCACCACGATGCCCTCCTCTACCATTCCATTCATGCAATTTACTTCCACGAACCATATGGCTCGATAAACCGCAAGGTGCAAGCCGCTTCCAATCTAGCTGAAGCACTTGGCGTTGTTGCGCAGACGGGAAAGCGCCTGGGATTCGATTTGACGCACTCGCTCGCGCGTGATCCCCATGCGATCGCCCACCTGCTGAAGGGCATAAGTTTGTCCATCGTGAAGGCCATAACGCAGCTTGATTACCTTGGCTTCCCTCGGTGATAGAGCCTCCAAGATCTCCCGAACGTGATCCTGGATCATACTCATCTCCGCAGCCTCCTCGGGAGATTGCGCCTCATCATCCGGCAGCATATCACCCAGGAGCCGGCCATCATTATCATCCTGAGGAGTCTCGAGTGACAGCGGGTGCTGCGAAATCTTGATCGTATCTTGAACCTCATCCAATGTTTTATCCAGGATTTCCGCCAACTCCTCGACGGTAGGTTCTCGACCCAAATCCTGCGAAAGTTGATGCCGTGCGTAGTAAAGCCGGTTGATTTCGGTCTTCTTATGGACCGGAAGACGAATCGTGCGAGCGTGGTTGTCAATCGTGCGGGTAATCGCCTGGCGTATCCACCAGGTCGCGTAGGTGCTGAAGCGGGTACCCCGGCCTGGATCGTACTTTTTTGTGGCACGAATTAGTCCGATGATGCCTTCCTGCACGAGATCGATGAACGGCAAACCGCGGGAACGATACTTCTTGGCCACACTGACAACAAGCCGCGTGTTCGCCATGAGCAACCGCTCTCGGGCTGCCGAGCCGGCCTCGATGATCGCATTGAGTTCACTCCGCCGCTTTCGATCGACCCTACCCGTTATAAGCTCATTTCGAGCTTTACGCGCCCGCTGCAGACTTTTTGTTAGCGAGACTTCTTCCTCAGCTGTGAGCAACGGGGTTTGCGTGATATCGTCCAAATACGTTCGCCGTAAATCTTCGATATCAATCAGCGCCGGTAAGTCATCCATCACTTCTTCATGCTCTTCCCCCTGCGCATCAGCCGACTGAGTCTCTACCTCGGCAGCATCTTCATCTTCAAATTCATTTTCTAACAACTCATCGCCGATTTCCCTAACTCTTCTTCCCATGGTGTACTCTCGTTTCTCTCAAGAATATTTCTGCGAGCCCACGAAACCATCTTCATCCCCCCTTTCTCGTTTGATATTATCATGTTTTCCGTATTAATTATATTAAATTTATATTAATGTTTCTAATTATGGTCAACATTCATTCCCTGCAGCAACTGGAAGCAGCAAGTTGCTACTCTCGCGAAAGCGGAATTCCTGCTGGCTTCCTGCCCCAACAAAGCCAATACATAGGTCAATATATTTACGCATTCGATAGATAATTGGTTAATTGAAGCAAAAAACACAAATTTAGGCGAAATCCTTGGATTTCGCCTGCTAGATTGTCCAACTCGCGATTTGCCAATAAGGAAGCAATCTGGTGAAACGTTGACTCTTTCTAGACGTCCAGATTGCGTACTTCGCGTGCATGGGTCTGAATGAACCGCCGCCGCGGAGGCACAGCTGAACCCATCAACATATCGAAAGTCCGATCCGCTGCAGCAGCATCTTCGATCGAAACCTGTAGCAACGTCCGATTGGAGGGATCCATCGTTGTATCCCAGAGCTGTGTCGGGTTCATCTCACCAAGACCCTTGTAGCGCTGCAATGAGACTGATTTGGCCTTCGAGCCCATATCCTTCATGACTTTTTCGCGCTCGGTTTCAGTGTAGGCATACTGGACCGTACTCTTGTATCCGATACGATAGAGAGGAGGCTGGGCGATGAAAAGGTGGCCTTCATCAATGAGCTCCGGCATATAGCGGAAGAAAAACGTCAGCAGCAAGGTGCGAATATGAGATCCATCCACATCCGCATCGGTCATGATGATTACACGCCCGTATCGCAAGCCGGTGATGTCGAAACCATCCCCGATGCTGGTGCCCAAAGCTGAGATCAACGCCTTGACTTCGTTATTGGAAAGGATTTTATCCAGTCGTGCGCGCTCGGTGTTGAGAATCTTGCCGCGCAGCGGAAGAATGGCCTGGAAGTGACGATCGCGGCCTTGTTTGGCAGAACCGCCCGCCGAATCACCCTCGACGATATATAACTCGCATTTATTTGGATCGCGCTCCGAACAATCGGCGAGTTTTCCGGGAAGCGTGAGGCTTTCCAGGGCACTCTTGCGAATGACCAGGTCACGCGCTTTTCGGGCGGCATCGCGGGCTCGAGCAGAGGTGAGGCATTTATGCACGATGGATTTCGCCGCTCGAGGATTCTCTTCCAGGAACGCCGTAAACGCTTCGCCAAGCACTTGCTGCACCTGGGTTTGGACTTCGGCGTTCATCAATTTCACCTTTGTCTGGCTCTCGAATTGAGGATCCGGGTGCTTGATGCTCACAATCGCCGTAAGCCCTTCCCGGGTGTCGTCACCAGAGAAATTCTGATCCGCATCTTTTAGTAGATTGTTCTTGCGCGCGTAATCATTGATCGTACGCGTGATCGCAGCCCGCAATCCGGTGAGATGCGTCCCACCGTCCACGGTGTTGATCGTATTGGCGAAGGAATAGACCGACTCCGCATAGGCATCCGTGAACTGTAATGCAACTTCAATAACTGAATCATCAATCTCTTTATCGACGAATACAATTGGATGCAGCGTGCTTCGATTTCGATTGAGGTAGCGAATAAACGATGTGATTCCGCCTTCGAAGTAGAACGTCATTCTGCGATCGCTGCGTTCATCGATCAAGTTGATCGTGACGCCGCGAGTGACAAAGGCCATCTCGCGAAAGCGCTGAAGCAGCGTTTCGAAGCGATACGTAACATCACCTTTGAAGATTTCGTTGTCGTATTTGAAGTGCACCTTCGTTCCGTGTGCCTTTTTAGGCGCCTTCCCGATCACTTTTACCGGCCCGTTCGGTGCACCCCGCTCATAACGCTGCGCATGTACCTGGCCATCCAGCGTGACTTCAACTTCACACCATTCCGATAAAGCGTTGACAGCTGAGACACCCACACCATGCAATCCACCGGAAACCTTGTAGATTCCGCCGCCGAACTTGGCACCGGAATGTAAAACGGTCATTACGATTTCCAGGGCAGGCTTTTTCTTTTCCGGATGAATATCCACGGGGATGCCGCGCCCATCATCCTGAACCACTACACTGCCGTCCTCTTTGAGATATACATCGATGTACTTGCACACACCGGCAAGCGCTTCGTCAATCGAGTTGTCTACCACCTCATACACCAGGTGGTGCAATGCTTTGATATCCGTACCACCGACGTACATACCCGGCCTACGCCGCACGGCTTCCAGGCCTTCGAGAACCTGGATATCCTTTGCTGCGTAACTGCTGACTTCTTGCTTACGCTTGGTCACACTCTACTCCTCTTGTGATCAATAAATCCAACCGAACAGTGCTCTTCAAACTCAGAGGCTTCACAGTCCACGGCAAGCGCTATGCCACAGGGGGCTTGACATCATCTGCGGCAGGTGCCGATGATGCCATGAAAGCAACCAGCCATTCACGGCGCTCCTGGTAAAAAATATAACTGGCTACCAGAAGTGTTGCGGCGACGAATGCATGTCCGAAGACTGCCAATACCATTAACCATGATTCGTTCTCAGGCAAGCTCCAGATATAGCGCCGAAACAGCAAGGTGACCCCGCATACCGAAAAAAGGAACAATACGCTGCTTAAGAAATTCATGCGAACAAAAAACACGCTTTCCAACATGGAACGCAAGATCCCAAAGCCCTTGAGTACGATCCCGTGGATCGAAAAGAATAAGTAGATCGCCATCCAGGAACCGATACTCAAATAGGCGATCATCAGTGTTGCGCCCATGATCCATCCGATGTCTCCTCCAAAGATAAAACCGGAAATGGCGATCAACAGCGCAGTAATTAATGCAAACAACAAAGTCACAATTAAAGCGCCCAATCCCAAAATCAACGATCGCCTCCAGGTAATCCAGCTGGAGCCAAAATCGGTATCCTGCACAACCTGGCTGGCCACCTTGCGATGCAGGAAGACTCCCAGATAGATCCCCACAATCAGACAAGCCGCCCAGATCAGGAGCGCAACACCGGCATTATCGACAGTAATAACTACAGGTTTTCCAATGGGTGTCTCAGTTGGAAAACAGGAAGCCATCAAACTTGGTATACCTGGCGAAAGACTGCCCAGTCCAACCACCAGATTGAAAGGCAACCCCAATGGGAACACACTCAACCCGCTTAGAATGTTGATCCCCTCACTGATCTCTTCGTAATCTAATCCTGCTTCCTCTGCACTCACAAACTCTCCCGTTGATGCATCAATCAACGCCAAATCTTGGGGGATCAGCGGTTCGATCGAAATGTGCGGACCGAACCACAAGAAAAGATCCAGCAACAGGATGGGAAGGACGAGCTGTGGTTTTGCGGCCACCCGATCGAAGCCCGCCATGATGGATGAGACCACGCCAATGGGTTTCGATTGCAGGTCATTCATGGGATTATTCACGAAAATGAATTTTACCATACACCCCCACTTCGCGCCTTTCTGCCGTCAGGCGCACTCCGGCTCGTATCGAGCAAGCAGCCTTTGAACGATGTTGGCTTTTATTCATTTCCGGCCGAGCAACGGAGTATCTTACTGTTACTTCACAGATTTCTGGGAAGTTTCCTCACGGAAAACCCGCCAAACCTGCATTTATTTCTCATGTATTTGGCCAAACCATATCAAGGGTATACAGCGGAAGAATGATATCCAATCGTAGCTACAATTCAACCTCACCGCAATCTAACGTCCCTTACACCTAAGTCGACATTTACATTACCATTATAAAATTTCGGTCATAGCTCTACATGTCACTTGCTACCTGTCTTATCCAGATGATATTATTCCCATAAAGGTTTTACCCTGAAGGACTAACTACTACACAAATCGCTCCTATTAAGCGAACTGGAATCCTCCCTATATTCTACTTTGACCAGTCCTGCACATAACCCATAATCTCATCGAAAAGGACAATTTCGCAGGTGGTCGGATTGATCGCCACGGTGACCGTGCCCGAATCATATTCCTCCGGGTTGCTTATGCCGAGACTCAGCCAATTGCCGTCGGGTGACCAACACGGGTCGCTGAGACTCCAGCGGCCAAGTTGAGTGATCAGTCTGCGATCAGATCCATCCAGCGAAGCCACATACAGCCCGTAATCCATTCCCCCTTCGACTCGTTCGAGAAATGCGATCTGCTGATCGTCCGGCGAGATGGATACATTTGCACCTTTTGAGTGGATTACAAATCCATCCAGTTGCTCCCCGGTTGTGAGATTCAAGAATCGCAGCTGTAATCCCATGGCTGCCGGAAACACATAGGCAAGACTCTGCCCGTCAGACAACCAATCAACAAGCAACTCGTACTCGGGGCCCTCTGTCACCCCGCGCATCCCGGAGCCGTCTATGTTAATGACATAAAGGTTCAGATCGTGGATCCGCACGAAGGCCAACTTTGATCCGTCGGGAGACCAGCGAGGGTTATAGTCGTAATCCGAGGTGCCGGAAAGAACCACATTTTCACCAGAGGCGAGGTCGACGATGTGAAGCCCATCCGCCCCGCTGTACGCTGCATGGGTGCCGTCCGGAGATAACGAAGGCCATGTCCCCGGCCCGAGTATCTGGCGACTACCATCTACCAGATTCACGATAAAAATGCCCGCATTCGATGGCGAGAGTGATTCGCCATTCTCGTTAATCCGGCCGTAAGCGATTATTCTGCCTGAAAGTCCCTCGGGAGTCGATCTCTCCTTTTCAAGCTCCTGCTGCCACACGTCGAGCGTCAGACAAATCTGCTGGGGGGAAACGGTCGACACAGGTGTGCTTGCCTGCGGAGGTTGCCAGCTAAGAGACCACGGTCCCACTCGACTCACAATCAATCCGATGATGTGATACTGAAGCTGCCCAGATGGGACCGGATCCGCATACTCGATACCGGCGTTAAAATCTCCCTTTTGACCGCCTCCAAACCCGCCCACCGCAAGATGATCTGGATCCACGACTGAAATCGCGAATACCGAATCGTCCGACTTGAAGTTGAAACTGATTGCATTCTCGAGACGAACGGCAGAGATGAGTTCGACCTTATGTCCGACGAGATCGAATTCCTGATTTAGTTCCCACTCCTGGCCGACTTGAGGATTCTGTCCACTGTCAAATTGAAAATATCCATCCACGGGGTACTCGACATCGACCGATTCGAGCACGATGGTCAGCGGGGCATCGAATCCCTGTTTAATCTCATACGCCCACGGGAAGATACCCAGTTCTTCAGTGGCAAGATCAAGATCGGATGGTATCGTGAATGGAAGGATTTGACCATTGGCATCCACGATCTCGGGCCAACGCGTAATTCCCATGACCCTTGCACCGGGGAATTCAGCACCCTGGTGGAAGGTGCCGGCCAGAATGTAGCTGTCTTCCAACGCAATCACTTTATTCAATGACAGACCTGCTTCAGGTCCATCGGCCTGCGGGGCATTGTCGGGTAGAGTCTCGCTGATTTCAATCACGGGCATGACAGTCAAATGCGGTGAAGCTGGAACAAACCTTAACCCCAACCGCCAATTCTCGGGAGCTGCGCCCGGGGACGTGTCCTGAAGACACGGAATGATCAAGACGGCTTCATCGATATCGGGAGAGATTGCCGGATAGACGATGCGCGACTGATATCCCGATGCCCAACCTTTGCCTCCTCCCTGTTGACTGAGCAGCAATTCTTCACTACTCGAAATATCCAAGTATGGCAACGAACTGCATATTTGCGGCCCGACCAACACCTCACCGCTTCTGGGCTGCTCGATCACGTCCCGCCGTCGAGCTTCCGGGGGGATGCCATCGACCGAAAAAATCAACACGGTCTGATGGGAATCGAGCACAGCTTGCTCGATCACAACCGTGATCCCATCCCGCACCTGCGATACCGGCTCGGCAAGCACACGCAGTCCGCCCTCCTCGTCGACAAGACCGACTCCGGGGACGTAACCCAATAATCCTCGGAGTGCAGCGAGGGCTCTCTCCGGTCCCACAGCAATCAAAGAGACAATCATTACCAGAATAACCAGGAAGACGGAAAGTGCAATCTTCGTCGAAAGCCTGGAAGTGTGGGCCGGACGTCCAGCCTTCATCTCATCCAACCCTTTTCGTACACTCGGCCACAGACCGATCGTTTCGGGCGGAATTCCTGCGTCGGCGATTTCCTGCAGGACGGTACGCAATTTTTTCTCACTCATGGCTGCTATCCCTCCCCGCGTTCCGAGTCGTTCTCGACACCCGAACACTCCGATTTTTTTCAGAAATGAAAATGGACCGTAGACGTTCCTAAGCCGCATGAAGTGACCATTTGACGGAACTGATCGATCGCTCCAATGTCCAGGAAATTTCCGGACCACTCATTTCCAGGTAGTATCGCCGCACGATGACCGCTCTTTCCTTGGCCGTAAGCTCGCTCAGCGCTTTCCAGACTCGGCGCTTCTCTTCTGAATTGTTGATGATGTCTTCTGGACTCGGGCCAGGATCCCGCAGCCACGCTGGCGAATCATTCGCTTCCATCATCGCTTCCAGGGAAATCGATTTTGACGCCTTCGTCGCTGCTTTGATCGAATCGTTCACCACTATGCGCATGAACCAAGGATAGAAGGGGCGGCCATCCTTGAATTGATGGATCTTTCCTGCCACCTTCAGGAATGCATCCTGCGCGACATCCTCCGCCAAAACACGATCCCCGATGACAAGAAACGCTGTATGTACAGCGTGAACCTGATGCTGCTTGACGAGTTCCGCCAAGCCTGTCAGGTCACCGTCTTTGAGTAACCTTATCGCATCGCTTTCTTCCATGAGGCTCCTTTAATAAAAGGGATGATGTAATCCTCTTACTATTAATATCCACATGCATACGAAAAGGATAGGTGAGGAGAATTATTACACCCTTTCGCAATTCTCGATGTGATTAATCTTCTAAGGCTTCAACAAGCGCAACCGGATCGAAAATTGTTCCAAGAATGAATGACGTCATGGTTTGTACTGCAAGATTTTATTACAGATAGCAATGATGAGGCGAGTATTGAGATTTCGAGTGATCTTCCGTCGATTTCTCAACTATTTCGCAGTGATTTTCTGTCGACGTTCTCAAGTGGGATCGTATTAGATTTGAATTAGGCAGTTTGTAGGTTTTTATTCTCACAATTCAATTAGAAAGCCTTCTGTCACGTATTCTATAAAATCACGGATATTCAAATGTCATCTCGTGGGGGCCAAGCAGATACAACACAGCACTGTAAAAGGGGATTCGTGTGATTCCTGTCGTGCTGCGATATTCTTCTGATATTGGAAATCATATGTGCTGCCGTTTCTCTTCAAAGTTTTACTTATTCCCCGGTCCTATGCTATTGCTACACCCTTCCGGCATTCCGCTACGTAGCCAGCGTAAGATCATTTGTTCACCCAAATCAATCGGAGCGCTATATAGGTGCAAGTAGCCTTGTTCGTCGATCATGGCTTGATCAAGAACGGCACTTTTCCTTAATAATGAAATGGAAGCGTCGAGGGAGCAGGATGATCCAGAGCGCAATTCTGGGCCGAGATCGAGTTGAACACTGCCGCTCACAGGAGCCTTGACGACAACCAACGGTATATCGAAATCAAGTTAGAAGTCAATGCAACGCTGTCTGCTATCTACTAAGCTTGATAATCGTCCTCACATTCTTGAATCCCCGAATCTGCCTCTCTGAGTTATGTTAATTTCAAATAATGTGCCAGATTTCTATCGCCAGATATAAATGAAAACGCACAAACGAGCCTTCAACCTCGGCCTTTTCACGGTTTGACCACGTTGCCTGCCTCCATTAGAATCATATCAACAGGAGATTCGATTGGCGAAAACCATCGTTCTGTTGACAGATTTTGGAACGCAGGATGCATACGTCGGAATCATGAAAGGCGTCATCGCCCGGATCGATCCTCAGGCCTGCGTCATTGATCTCTCACACACCATTGAACCCGGCGATGTCCATCGCGCCGCCTTCGAGTTGTGGCAGGCAGTACAGTATTTTCCGAAAGATACGATTTTTGTGACTGTGGTCGATCCCGGCGTCGGAACAGCACGCCGAGCTATTGCAGTTAAATGGCCGACATTCACCTGCGTTGGTCCGGACAACGGCGTCTTTTCTTACCTATACATTTTCCAAAATCCGGTTTCTGCAATTGAACTCACTCAAGAAAGCTACCATCTCGAACCCACGAGCCAGACGTTCCACGGGCGGGATATTTTCGCTCCCGTCGCAGCGCATCTTTCCAAGGGGGTCCGAATAAAAGATCTAGGTAAGTCGATAGAAGACCCCATCCGTTTCTCCTTGCCCCTGCTTCAGGTCGAGCGCGGCCCCACCATTCGCGGCGTCATCATGCACGCCGACCGCTTCGGCAATCTTATAACCAGCATCGGTTATCTCAAATACGAGTCTGGATCGCTCACCTTTGATCCCTGGTTGCCAAACCTGCCAAGAATCACATTCAAAGGAGAGCCGCATATCTACATCAAGAATCACTATCCGCTTCCGATTTATTCGACATACACGGATGTCGAGGAAGGTCGACCGGTTGCTTATATTAATAGCTCGGGTCTATTGGAGCTCGCTGTCCGTGCTGGAAGCGCGATCAAAAACCTGAAACTTGATCCCGAACAGCGAATATTACTCCACTGAGAGGAATGCCATGCCAAGTTTTCTAATCGAAGGCAGCCACCCGTTGCACGGTGAAGTCACACCCTCCGGAAACAAGAACGCCGCCCTGCCGTTATTGACAGCCTGTCTGCTGACCGATGAAGCCGTTACGCTGCACAACGTGCCATCCATCGGCGACGTCAGCACGATACGATTTCTCCTGGAGAGTCTCGGTGTTTCCATCGAACTGCTTGCCCCGAATTCATGGAGGCTTCAAGCCAAGCAAGTCCACCGTGCTGATTTAGACCCAGATCTCTGCCGTAGAATCCGTGCTTCCATTTTATTGGCCGGTCCAATGCTGGCGCGAACAAAGGGCATCGATATGCCGACGCCAGGTGGAGACGTGATCGGACGACGGAGGATCGATACACATTTGCTTGCATTTCAAGCCCTTGGGGCAGAAGTCGAATATCTCGACCGAGAAATCAAACTGAGGACATCCGGCAGATTGCAGGGCACCGAGGTACTGCTGGATGAAGCCAGTGTGACCGCCACAGAAAACACAATCATGGCCGCCGTCACCGCAGAAGGCGACACAATCATTCGCAACGCCGCTTCCGAACCACACGTTCAAGATCTTTGCCACTTCCTCAATGTCCTTGGAGCAAAAATCGAAAACATCGGATCAAACACGCTGTTGATCCACGGGGTAGATCGATTACAGGGCGGCGAATACAGCATCGGCCCCGATTACCTCGAAGTCGCCAGTTTCATCGGCGCAGCGATCGTAACCGGTGGAGAGATAACGATCTGCAAAGCCGCACCACAGCATCTGAGTATGGCGCGCCTCGTTCTGGGGCGCCTTGGCGTCCGTTGGGACGTAACCGCTGATGATATTTACGTACCGGCCGAGCAAGATCTAACCATCGAGCAGGACGTCGGCGGAAAAATCCCGCAGATCAACGTCATGCCCTGGCCGGCCTTTCCCACCGACTTGATGAGCATCGCCATCGTAATCGCCTCACAATCCAACGGAACCGTCCTCTTCCACGACTGGATGTTTGAGACGCGTATGTTCTTCACCGACAAGCTGGTCTCCATGGGTGCACGCATCATTCTCTGCGATCCCCATCGCTGCATCGTGCAAGGCCCGAGTCCGCTCAGCGGGGAAATACTGGAAAGTCCCGATATCCGCGCCGGCCTCGCACTGACGCTTGCCGCGCTCGCCGCAAAGGGCACCTCACATATTCGCAACATCAGCCAAATCGAACGAGGATACGAACGAATCGACGATAAGCTCCGCTCGCTTGGAGGCCACATCCAACGCCTGGAGGATTGATTCTGAACACAGCAAATTTAATTTTCGCGGGGGCTCGACAACCTGAATGATCTATTGAGATTTAGGGAGATTCGAAATCTGCCGCCTCAACTCGCCGCAGAAAACGCATCGGTGCGAATGACTTCCTCTGCCAAACTGCGGTAGGCATCTGCTATAGGGCTGCGGGGTTTATACGCCAGCACAGATTTCCTCGCCGCCGGCGCCGCCATAACCGCCTCATCGACCTCGATCACGGTTTGAAACACTCGCTCCTGAAATACAGCCCGCAGTTCCGTTACCACCTGCCTGGAATGATCCGAATCGCGTTGAAATAATGTTGGCAAGAGACCGAGCAAGGCCAATTCCGGATGCACACGTTTTTGCACCAGCCATACTGTCTCCAGCAGGGCACGAATGCCTCGCATCGCCAGGTACTGGCAGCCGACGGGAACCAGCAGTTCGTCTGCAGCTACCAACGCATTCACAGTCAATAGCCCCAGGCTGGGCGGCGTGTCGATGAGTACGAAGTCCGGTGTATCCCGTTTATCCCCCATCGCCCGTCGTAATCGATGCGTAGATTGCTTGAAACGAGTGAGGGAATAATCTGCGGCAGCCAGTTCGACGCTCGCCGGCGCGATCCACAAATCCTTTTCGACCTGTTGGACGAGACGGTCGAGCGTTACTTTTTCGTCCATCAACAACGCATAGGTTGACATCTCTATTCGATAGGGATCGAGACCGAAGCTGGCCGTCAAACCGGCCTGGGGATCGACGTCGACCAACAACACCCGCAGATCGCGTTCGGCCAGCGCCGCTCCCAGATTGACAACCGTGGTTGTTTTGCCAACACCACCCTTCTGATTCGCCACAACGATCACTCGTCCCATAAGCGGGAGTATAGTCCACGCATGCCTGGCAAGCAACAGATTGGGTTTTCGAGGAAACCGGAACGTGCAATCACGATTCCACTGCCAATTGACCACGAACGACCCTTACGGTATAATCCTCCGGCGCTGTTACGACAGCTTGATAGATATTTATAGGCTTGGATAGGATCAAATGCCGAAGCGAACATATCAACCGAAAAAACGCCGCCGGTTACGGGTTCACGGATTTCGCAGTCGAATGAAGACTCGCGGAGGTCGTGCTGTACTTAAATCACGACGCCAGAAAGGCCGGCACCGTCTTTCCGTCCGGATGAATCAGCATGTTAAAAAGGTCAACTGGAAAGCGTAATTATTTTTAATCACACGAGATACAGTTGCCAACCCGAGAGATATGCTTTTCAGACCAGATGGATGAACCGGAATTATCGGCTTAAAAGCACGACCGATTTCAAGCGGGTGCGGCGAGATGGTAAATCCTATGCCCACCCGCTATTTGTTCTTGTCGTCTGCCCGAATGATCTCTCAACGATACGTTTCGGCATCCAGGCCGGCAAATCCGTGGGAAATGCGGTGCGGCGTAATCGTGCCAAACGCATGCTGCGCAGCGCGATTCAGAAATATTTGCCCGCCCTTCGCAGCGGATGGGATGCGGTCTTTATCGCCCGTTCTCCGCTGAACGAAGCTGATTGGACCGCGATACACACTGCAGTCAGTAAATTGTTATCCCGTGCGGGAATTTTTAAGGAAGCAGAGGAATAATGGACAGCGAATATCAAAAGGTAGCTACAACACAACGCGAACCAGCGCTTTCCGAAATTCCGCTTACCTTGCGGAATCTTCCTCGCCTGTCCGCCCTCACACTCATCCGCCTCTATCAAAATACTTTTGCTCGATTGATTCCCTTTGAGGTGTGCCGTTTCCAACCAACATGTTCACATTACGGCTACCAGGCGATTGTTAAATACGGATTAATCAAAGGGGGCTGGATGGCGATCCGTCGTATAATGCGCTGTAATCCCCTTAACCCGGGTGGATTTGACCCGGTGCCATAGGAGTTAAATGTCGAAAATTCTGCTCAGAAAACGCTTGATATTTATTTCACTCGGCTTGTTTTTGGTCGCACCACTCCTGCTGACAGGATGCAGCGGAGGTGTTTTCTCCGCTTCGAGTTGGCCAGGTGTGACCATCGATGGAACGACGCTCTACGCCGCATATGGCACGTACGTTTATGCGTTTGATCTAGAGCGCGGAAGTGAGCTTTGGCACTTCCCGCCCGAAGCTGACCGGGCACTTAGCTTTTACGCACCTCCAGCAGTCACTGCTGCCGGTCAGGTTGTTGTCGGGAGCTATAATAATTCGGTGTACGCCATCGATGCTGAAACGGGCTCATCAGCAGGCTGGGACTCCCCATTTGAAGATGCCAAAGACCGCATTATTGGAGCTCCCTTAATCGTCGACGATTGGATCCTGGTTCCTTCGGCAGATGGTCGGCTTTACGCCATCGATGCGGAAACTGGCCAACAGGTATGGGAAAAACCATTTCAGGAATCCGAAGATCCGGGACCACTTTGGTCATCCCCGATTGTTGACGGGAATACGATTTACCTGGCGTCTCTGGATCATCACGTATACGCCATCGATCTTTCCAGCGGGGAAGAAATATGGCGAACGATGGATCTTGGAGGTGCAGTATCGGATTCACCTACCCTCAGCGATGGCCTGATTCTTGTGGGCACCTTTGGAGAATCATTGATCGCCATCGACGCAACCAATGGCGAGATTGAATGGAGTTACGACACGGCAGGCTGGGTTTGGAGCAGCCCGGTGGTGTTCGACGGGATTGTCTTTTTCGGAGACACAGCCGGATTCGCCTATGCCGTCGAAGTTGAAACCGGCAGCGAACTCTGGCAAAAATCAATCGACGGTTCCATCGGAGCATCCCCGGCCGTTGATGAGAACGCGGTTTACTTCGTCACTGAAACCGGGATCGTACACGCCGCCATTCCAACCAGCGGAGGCACACTATGGCCGAACGATACGGCACTTGAAGGTCAATTGCTCTCCGATCCAATCCTGTACGACGGTCAACTGTTTGTAGGCACAATCACTCCAGAGTGTGTCGTTTACGCAGTCGAGACGGATAATGGCAGAGCGGGATGTGTAATCTCGCCTGTGGCTCAATAGGGATACGCGAACCATGTGGAATACAATAATACTTCAACCGATGATCAATGCCCTGCTGCTCATTTACCAAACCCTGGGCACCGGGCCGAACACCTTTGGATGGGCCATTATCATTTTTACGATTCTCGTGCGGTTGGTCACGCTGCCGTTTACCTATCAACAGACGAAAAGCTCGATGATCATGCAAGAACTGCAGGGATCGAAAAAATGGAAAAAGATCCAGGAAAAATACAAGGACGACAGGCAGAAACTCTCCGAAGAGCAGATGAAGCTCTATCAGGAGCACGGCTATAATCCTTTCAGCGGATGCCTGCCTACCTTACTCAACCTGCCGATCATCCTTGGCTTATACCAGGCAGTTATTCGCACGATGGCGGTAACGCCCGTTCAATTGCTCGATCTTTCAAAACTGATCTACCCCTTCACTTCGAGTTCCTTGATACCGCTGAACAGCACGTTTTTCTACATGAACCTTGGACAGCCGGAGAGGTTGCCGCTTCCCTTCCTCGAAGGAGTCAGCTTCCTGGGTGGCGGCCTCCCGCTCCTGGCGATTTTGGTGGCTGTTACATCCTACTTCCAATCCAAAGTAACAACGTCGACGAGCTCCGATCAACAGGGTGCCGGGATGATGCAGATGATGACGATATATATGCCGCTTATCATGGGATATTTCGCCTTCGCATTTTCTTCGGGTGTCGCCCTGTACCTGGTCGTTTCCAATATTCTGGGGATTGCCCAGGGTGTTGTCATGCGCAGGTTACGTGAGAACGCCGCGGCGGGGTAATTCCGCTGTTGGTTTGTTACACCATAAGGACAGATGATGTCAGAGATGAGAACCAGCCTTGAAGTCATCGCTCCGAACGTTGAAGAGGCCATCGCCCGAGGGGCAAATGAACTCGGCCTGCCCCCTGAGACGTTCGATGTCGAAGTCATCGACGAAGGAGGTCGCGGGTTTCTCGGTTTGGGGAATCGTCAGGTAAGGGTACGGCTTACGATTCGCGCTTCCGCCTCGCAAACCATGCTGGAACCGCAAACGCCACAAATACCATCCGTGTCTGCTCCCCAGGTGGAAGAAGACGATGCGGAAGTCATGCGCATCGCGGGTGAGACCGTGATGGAGTTGCTGCAGCGTATGGGCATTCGCGGAGATGTGGAAACCAGTTGGGGAGAGACGGACGAAGAAGGAAGAATCCGCCCCCTTCTCGTCGACATTCATGGTGACGATTTGAACGTCCTGATTGGCCGCCGCGGAAAGACGCTCTACGCCCTGCAGTACATCACCCGCTTGATTCTGGGCAAGGAGCTGAAACGCCCGGTCGCGGTTGTCATCGATGTTGAAGGATATCGAGCCCGCAAGGAAAAGCAGCTGCGCCTACTTGCTCACCGCATGGCCCAACAAGCCCTGGAAACCGGACGCACCATGAGCCTGGAACCCATGGCCCCGAACGAGCGGCGCATTATTCACATCGAACTGCGCGACGACCCCAATGTAAATACCGTCAGCGTCGGAGAAGGGGATCGCCGTAAAGTTACGATTGTACCTGTCCGTTAGAGAATTTATGAGATCATGGACTCTCTTGCGGAGATTGAAACCACGGACGAACTCACTCCCATTGATTACCTTGTCATCGGCCACATCGCAAAAGATCAAACCCCGCAGGGGGCCACAATCGGGGGTACTGCTGCTTACGCCGGCCGGACGGCACAAGCACATGGCTTTCGCACCGGCCTGTTGACTTCGTATTCCGCGGATATCGACCTGAGCCTCCTGCAAGGTGTGCAAATCCGGAATGTGTCATCCCAAGCCACAACGACATTCGTAAACCGCTATACGGCACAGGGACGTGAACAAATCCTTTCCAGCGTCGCACGGCCAATCAATCCTGATGACGTGCCGCAGGTATGGCAGCAAACATCCCTCCTGCATCTCGGGCCGATCGCCAATGAAGTAAGTCGGGAGTTGATCCAGTATTTTCCTGGCGCGTTTATCGGCATAACGCCGCAGGGCTGGCTGCGCGAATGGGGAGAAGACGGCAAGGTCCATCTTTTGGATTGGACAGCCATTCGAGACATCTTGCCGCTGGCCGATGCGGTTGTCATCAGCCTGGAGGACCTGGGGCATGTCGATCAGGCTGTTTCCACCATAGCCCAGAATTGTCAACTACTTATCGTCACGGATGGAGCGAACGGCGCGTGGGTATATTATCAGGGGCAGCAGCGGCATTTCCCTGCCCCTCGTTTGGATGAAGTGGATCCAACGGGCGCGGGGGATATCTTCGCCGCCGCTTATTTCATCCACTTTAGCCACAACCAGGATCCGTGGGAAGCGGCACGTGTGGCCACAAATCTGGCTGCAAATTCCGTCAGGCGGACCGGGATCGAAGGCACTCCTTCGAAAGAAGAAGTACAAGGATTACGTGCAGAGGTGCGTCGATGACTCGAATATATACCCTGGTCAATCAAAAGGGCGGCGTTGGTAAAACCACCACCGCTATTAACCTGGGCGCATACCTGGCCAAAATGGGACAGAGAGTGCTGCTCGTCGATCTCGACCCGCAGGCCAACGCCACCTCCTGCCTGGGTATCAATCACGCCGAGATCAAGGTGGGCACGTACGATGTTCTCATCGGCCGTGTACCGGCTGCAGAAAGCACGTTGATCAATCCCAAACTTAAACTATCCTTGATGCCCTCATCGTCTGCCCTGGCGGGCGCCCAGGTTGAATTGGTGAGGATCGACGGCCGGGAGAAATTGCTTAAGGATGCTCTGGCTCCCCTCGATGGACAATACGATTACATCTTGATCGATTGCCCGCCATCACTGGGGCTGCTGACGGTAAACGGGTTGATCGCCGCATCCCACGGCGTGATCATCCCCATCCAATGCGAATACCTCGCTCTGGAAGGGTTGACTCAATTGATGAAAACGCTGCAGCGCGTGCGCACCAGTCTCTTTCCCACGCTGGCAATTCGAGGTATGCTGCTGACGATGTACGATAGTCGCACAAACCTTTCGAAAGACGTCGTCGATGAAGTGAACAACCACTTTCCGGGCAAGGTCTTTCGCACGATCATCCCACGCAGCATACGTTTGGCGGAAGCGCCATCCCATGGTTTGCCTATCCTTGCCTATGATCCCGGTTCACCCGGCGCATCCGCCTATCAGTCGCTGGCAATGGAACTCCTAAAAGGCGACGGCGTGGATCCAAGTAAAAACTCCCGGAAGTAGTGAGGCCAGATATGAGCCGCAAGCGTGGTCTTGGAAAAGGTCTGGATGCTCTCATCCCAACGGGTGAGGAGCAAGAGGATGCCAAGAGTGGCGTCCTTCAAGTCCCTATTGAGGACATCGTCCCCAATCCACGGCAGCCGAGGTCGAATTTCGATGAAGCCGGCCTGAATAACCTGGCGGACTCGATTGGAGAACACGGAATTCTTCAGCCGCTGATGGTCGCACGAGATTCCGAAGGGGAAGGCTACGTGCTGATTGCCGGCGAACGGCGTCTGCAAGCCGCACAAATCGCCGGCCTGGCGACTGTGCCGGTCATTGTCCGCCAGGCGGACGATCAGCAAAGTCTGGAATGGGCGCTGATCGAAAACCTGCAGCGAACCGATCTCAACCCGCTGGAAGCCGCCCAAGGTTACGAGCAGTTGGCCAACGATTTCGGGCTCTCCCACGAGCAGGTCGCCAAACGCGTCGGCAAGAGCCGCACCGCGATCAGCAACACCTTACGCTTACTCAAACTATCTCCTGCCGTTCGGAAAGCCCTGCTCGAAGGTGAAATCCATGAGGGACATGCCCGTGCGCTTCTGGGTCTTTCCAGCGCACAGGCGCAGTCCGCCGCACTGCAGACGATCCTGCAAAATGATTTCAGCGTCCGCCAGACCGAAGCATTGGTTCGACGGTTGACCGGCGAGAAGAAGAAATCCGCGCCGGCAAAGAAGAAAACCCCTGAGGAAGTCGCTCTCGAGGATCAACTCCGCCAGGCATTGGGAACCAAAGTCAGTCTCCAGCAGAGTAAAGGCAGCGGAAGGATCATCATCCACTTTTACTCCGACGAAGAGTTGAACACCCTGATCGAATATCTGCTGGGTTCTTCGTAAGAGTCTCCCATGCACTACCTAATCTACGGGACAGGAGCGGTCGGCGGATTGATCGGTGGTCAGCTTGCCCTATCCGGCCAGCGCGTGACCTTTCTCGCCCGCCCGCCAGTCGCTGAAACGCTGCGCTCGAATGGACTGATTATTCAATCACGGGGTACAAGCAGGCGCCTGAAACAGCCTGAGGTCATCACGGATATCCAAGCCGCTTTCGCCGACCACATCCCCGATTTGATCGTCCTGACCGTGAAAGCCTATGACTGTCAATCTGCGGCGCAGGAGATTCAAAATGCTGGCGGCGCACAGATCCCCGTTTTATCGATGCTCAATGGCATTGGCAGCGAGGAGACACTGGCCGCTGTGCTCGGAGAGCCGCTAGTTCTCTCGGGCACACTGACCACCGCGGTGCAGCATCTGGAACCGGGAATAATCCGCATCGAACGGGAGCGCGGCGTAGGTCTGGCACAAGATCGTCCGATTGTTGCGGCAATCGAAGTGGAAATGCACCAGGCTGGCTTCGAAGTCCGTCGTTTCCGGGACCGCAAGCGCATGAAGTGGTCCAAATTGATGACCAACATCGTCGCCAACGCCACGTCAGCCATTTTGGGATGGTCACCCGACCAGATCTTCGCCCATTCCGGTCTCGCCCGGCTCGAGATCGAAGCCCTGCGCGAGACGGTCCGCGTCATGCGCGCTATGGGAATCCATCCACAGAACCTGCCCGGCGTCCCCGTAGCGCTTCTTGGCAGGGCGATATCCCTCCCGCCGGCAATCACCCGCCCCATTCTGAGAAGAGTGGTTTCGAAGGGACGTGGGGAAAAAATGCCCTCATTCCATTACGACATCGGCAAGGGACGCAGCGAAGTGGCGTGGCTTAATGGGGCAGTGGTGAGTAAAGGATCGCGCTGCGAAGTCCTCACACCGGCGAATCAGGTCCTCACACAAACCCTGCTTGAGCTCGTTCAAAATCAAGATGTTCCGAGTACCTACCAGAATAAACCTGAAGAACTGCTCAAGCGCGCCAAAGCGGTTGGGGTATGCGGCATTAATTCAACGATATAAATCGCATTTCAGGCCAAGACCATCTCAGAATCAACCCATCAAATGCCGCAACCAACGGTGCCCTGGCGGGTTGCTATCGTAAAATCACATCGTTATCTACGGAAATGGGATGGATGATTTCACCCAGATCCCTTCAAATACAATCTCGCCAGGCACCCGGCACGGATGATTTGTGCGAGCTATGACAATCCAAGGAGATTCAGATGACTGAAAAAACGACCTCATTTGAGGGACAAGTTGCTATCGTAACCGGTGGCTCCGGCGGCATTGGACAATCCATCGGTAAATCACTCGCCGATCGCGGCGTCGCCATCGCTGTTGCGGATTATCAATTCGAAAGCGCAGAGAAAGTCGCCGCCGAGATCAGCAAGTCGACCGGCGTCAAGGCGATCGCCGTTAAAGTAGACGTCTCGGATTTCGAACAGGCCAAAGCCATGGCCGAAACGGTCATCAAGGAACTCGGAAAAATCGACATTCTCGTCAACAACGCCGGGATCACGCGCGACGATCTCATCATTCGCATGCCCGTAGAGGACTGGGACGCGGTGATCAACGTCAACCTCAAGGGCGGTTGGAACTGCTCCAAAGCCGTCGTGCGCAGCATGATGAAGCAGCGTTACGGCCGCATCGTCAACATTTCTTCTGTATCCGGGCAGGTCGGGCAAGCCGGGCAAACCAATTACTCGGCTTCGAAAGCCGGCTTGATCGGCTTCACCAAAGCTCTGGCTCGTGAGGTCGCCACGCGAGGCATCACGGTCAACGCTGTGGCTCCCGGGTTTATCCCCACGCCCCTGACGGAAACCCTTCCGCAAGAATTGATGGATTACATCCTCGGCATGACGCCTATGGGCCGGATGGGCACGACGGAAGAAATCGCCGCCGCGGTGACATTCCTTGCATCCCCAGACGCATCCTACATCACCGGGCAAGTCCTGGGTGTGGATGGCGGCATGGCAATGATGTAGAGTAGAATATAATAGACAATTGCATAGCTGAGGTGCGATCCATTCCTGAGGAGATTGGAAGTATCTTTCGGATGGAAAACACTATCTCTTCTGTGCGGATCGGTCATGGATTATTCCGGCACGCGGACTCGTTGGTTCTTCGCTGCAGAACGAAATTAGCTTACGAGCTGGCAGCGGAAACGATCCAGCAAACGCCCCTTCCCGCCGGAAATCACGGATCGATCGTTTGAAGAGCAGTCGAAATCAACGTCAAACGAATGAGGGAGTAAAAGACATGGCTGCGAAAGAAAAGGATGCCGCACGAGCGCCTGGAACCACGACGATTGCTCCGAACGTGCTTGTTACGACTGCGAGATTGGCCGCTTTGGGCGTTCAAGGCGTAGCTGCGGTTGCGCCAGGGCCCAGCAGTGTAAACCGCCTCTTCCGGCGTGGATCCGGTGAGGGTGTACGCATCGAAATTATTGACGACGCTGTAGCTGTGGACCTGCACCTCATCTTGGAAAAAGACACCAACGTTCGAGACGTTAGCCGCAAGGTTCAAGAAGATGTCGCCCGGGCGATCGAAGATATCGTCGGTATGCAGGTCACACGCATTGATGTTCATATTGAAGACATCGATTACTCATAGAAACACCCGATCGACACATCATGAAGCGTGAGAGGCGGCGCGCACGCAGTCTGGCGCTGCAAATCCTTTATGAAGTCGATTGCGTCGGGCATCCAGTGGAGGAAGTGCTGGCTCGCCGTCTGGAAAGAAGTGACTATCTCAGTGAGACTACAGCTGCTTTCCTCCGTAAAATGGTTCTCGGTGCAATTGAATATGCAACTGATCTCGATACAATGATCGCCAGCTGCGCGCCGGATTGGCCGGTAGACGAGCTGGCGATTTTGGACCGAAATATTCTGCGAATTGCCCTCTGGGAGATCAAGGTATTCACAGAAACCCCGGTGAAGGTGGCCATCAACGAAGCGGTAGAATTGGCGAAACGGTTCAGCTCGGATAACGCCCCAAGATTTATCAACGGCGTCCTGGGAACATTGATTCGAGACGACCAAACGTGATGATCGACGATTTTTAACCAGACCGAGTGAAAAGTCATGAACTTCTTTGGCATCGGTGCGCTTGAATTTATATTCATCCTGATGATTGCTTTAATCATTATCGGACCGAAAGATATGGGGAAGCATGCCCGCTCAGCAGGAAGATTCTTAAATCGTTTATATCGCTCGGACACCTGGCGCTTGATCCGGGATACCTCTCGAAATCTACGAACATTGCCCGACCGTTTGGCGCGTGAGGCAGCACTCGAAGAGCTGGAAGAGATTAAACACTCGCTCCAGGATTCGATGGGGGAATTTAACAAAGTCCAACATCCAACTGACGAAACGGAAAAAGATTTCCTCAATGAATCAAAATCTTCTGACGAGGCGGAAGCAAATCTCGCCCAGGAATCGCAAGGCCTCGATGAAGGTCTTAAGGCCTGGACCCCTCCCTCCCCGGATCCCAATACGACCAAAGGATCATCCCCGGCGGATGATGTCACTTAAAGCATAATATTGCCGAATGGCAATGTTATGCTTTCAAAAACAATCAAAAGGATTTTGTAACAGATCGTAGATTCAACTCCGAAGTGCAACTTTGAAGGTTGGACTAAGAGGTAAGCTGCGGTAGTATCAGAGCTTCTTAGACCGACCAAAGTCAAAGGAGCTGTGCTGGCCGAAAATTCTCATCCATCTGTAATCATAACCAAATATGTCCAGAGAGATCAAACCGGGCGTTTATTCATTGCGGAACAATCACAATTTGATGGTGTCATAACGAAATATGACGAGTAAATTGGCTTGAGAAGGCACGTTGTGGATACGAATTCACCCTCGAATCATGCGTTTAAGCATCGAGATATATAACCGTATATATCCCCGTGGTTTTCTATAGACGCTTGATGTTTAGAGATCAGATCTCAAGCCGCGCGTCGCTG
>DAOUEK010000084.1:0-5077 GCA_034430425.1 Anaerolineales bacterium
GCGCCGCGCCCGAATTTCTGTCCCCAATCCGTTAAGATATTCATCCAAAATGGTTGCAGCACCAGCCAGGTGACCGCGCCGGTAATTCCCAGCAGTATTGCCATCTGAATGTCGCGTAAGCCGTCAGCAAACTCATAACGTCGTGTTTCAGTCAAGATCCGTTTTACATCCGGCAGGTTCGTCATGTGGGACCTCCAGTTCGTTCTCTTGGGATGATTATAACAAATAAGGTTTGTATAGTCAACAAGTTTACAATAATAATTATAGTGAATGGTCAGTGATCATTCTTGTGGACATCAACCGTGACGAAGCCTCCGCTAATGGGCTGAGTTATCAAAATAGCATTGCATAGGACTATTGTCATGTAAGGGAGATGTATACAACTGCGCTATGGTAGAGTATTCGTGCCTCGGTTATTACCTGGCAATTCGTCACACATTCCAAGGAGCCCATGATGAAAGGCAAACGAACTTATTTAGTTATACTGGCAATACTGGTTTTGGTAGCAGCTGCTGTGGGGTATTTTCTGCTTGGCGATGGCGAAGATGTAGCAGTAGAAGAGTCTGTTGAAGTTCAACCAACCGAGACGGTATCGGCAATATTCCCGGCTGAAGAGCTTACAATCGAAGAGCCCGGCGGTGCCGTGTTGGTCGTAGATAGCGGCGCGCTGAGTGAGGATGCCGAAGTGGCGTTCGAAGTTATCGGGGATGGCGTGCCCTTTGCCGCTGGAAGCCCATTCAGCCCCGCCAGCGATGAGTACTTCGTCGATCTTGGAGATGCGGATCAGGTCGGTTCGATCCTGGTTAGTGTTCCCTTGAGCGCAAACACCAAGGATGCTGCCCCGGCAGATACCTCCACTCATGCTTATGTCGCCTGGGCAGAACCGGAGGGCAGTTTTCCTTCCATGGTGGGCGTGCAAGTTGTGGAAGACATGGCCACCTTCCCGGTGGTCGGTACGGGCATGTACCAGATATTCAAACTCAAGGCCCATGCGACCTTAGTGGAACTGACCACGATCTACGATCCGCTGACCGTACCTACTTATCCACAGAAGACGCCGGCCTGGTGCAGCCCAACGGCGTTGACCAACGTGGTGAACTACCACCAGGGCGGCTGGCCAGCGGGCGGCTTCGGCGCCGTGTGGGGTGAATCAAGCAATTGGTATCTGGCCGGAAAAGCCGGCCAACCTTTCAGCAAGGGTTATTTCTTCCACTGGCTTCTCGGCGCCGGCGGGTACACTGTGCCTGCAGACGTGAAGCAGAGTTTTTCGACCAGCGAGGTAGAGGTGATCATTTGGAATTTTAAGGCAGCCGTCTGGACTGAATTTAGCTGGCAAGAGATGGACTTCGTGCAGCACACGGATTATGCCTTTGCGGATTATTTGTTCGATGCTTACCAGGCGTATGTCGAGTATTTCGTCTGGGGTACTGGCGGTCCGCGGCGACCGGTGGCCTGGGGATCGAGTTTAGCCGGCCACAGCCGCACGATCACCGGCAGCGACGGCACGAACTACTTCTACAACGACCCAAGTTCGGGATCGCTGAACAGCACCAAGTCATGGGCGGCATACCGCCAGGCGGTGATGGATAGTTTCACCGGCCCGAAAATTGAAATAATCGACACAGTTGTCTTTTTCGCCGAACCACAACCGGCAAATCAGCGCCGCGGTGTAATCTGGTTGCTTCCCAGTTCGGGTGGTTTCCCGGGATCGGTATCTTTGATCGCCGGGGACATCGACCAAGCGGTGACCAACTGGGTCTGGGACGGTGACCTGGGACATGAAAATGGGTACTACTACGAAGATCTGCGGGGCGTCCTACCCACCGATCCGGTGTTCGACGTTCAGTTCCAGGCCCTGGATTTCAACGACGAGGTCGAATTTGGGTTCGAGGTGTTCAACATATCCAACACAGCCTACAACTATCACGTGGATGTGATCCTTCAGAGCGAGTTCCTGAACGTTCTGGAGAACGTGGGCCAGTATGAGGTGGGGGTCAATCCGGGTACACGGGTGGATATCGTCCCGGCTGGCAGTGTCCGGCTGTTCGATCTGCCGCCGGGTTTGTACACACTCAAGTTCGCGCTGCTCCAGAGTGGTCTCTACCAGGACGTGAAGTACGTGCAGTTCCGGGTGGCGGAGACGGATTTGATCGATCTCAATCCATACGGCGTGCTGACCCAGAATGCCTTCTGCCGCAAGGGTCCTGACCCGCTGTTCGACGACGTGACCGCGTTTGTGATAGGGACGGAGCTAGACCTGCTGGGCGTGAATCAAGAAGGCACGTGGGGATTCTTCGAAACGACCGTCCATGAGATCCCGGTTCAGTGCTGGATCGCCTTGAATGTGGTCGAGTTGTTTGGCGGCGAAAACGCGCCAGTCCTCGTCGGGCCGGCTTTGCCCGAAGTGCCGGCGGAACCGGTTTGCGTGAGCACGCTGGATCGCGCAGCCTGCGGTGAGGCGGGTGGCACGTATCTACCAGGGGATGAACCCTTCTGCCGCTGCCCGGCGGAGTAATCCGCTTCAGAGTATGATCGGATAAAGAAACAAGCCCCGGGATGTCCCGGGGCTTTTGGATTCCGGACTGTTTTCGATATCAAGTATCTCATGAGATTGTCTACACCCAGATTTCATCCTTCGCCGTCAACTCGCCGCCGGCGTCGCCGGTGTTCACGGTGCCGGCCGGTTCGACGAGTAAGACCTGACACTCGACTTCGGCACGCGGCTTGTGCTCGACTCCCCTGGGAACGACGATCATTTCACCCGCTTCCAGCTCGACGGGCCCGTCGCGAAAGTCGATCGCCATCCTGCCGTGCAGCACAATGAAGACCTCTTCGGTTTCGTTGTGCTTGTGCCAGACGAACTCGCCCTGGAACTTGACCAGTTTGAAATGATAGTCATTCATTTGAGCGATGATCTTCGGCGACCAGTGGTCCGAAAATGTAGTTAATTTTTGCGCGAAGTTGATGACTGAGGGCTTCATGCGTGCCTCCACGATGCAGGCAGGATTACCAAACGTTAATTTTATTAATCGACCTGGACTCCTAAAAACCAGGTTCCTGCATGATGTGTGATCTCTCCCTTTTGCAGAATCAATGGCTTGCTAAAAAGTGGTCCATCCGTGACGATTGTATGGTATTCGCCGGCCTCTCCCGAGATGTCGATGCCCGCCTGTTCGAATTCGGCGAGCAAGGCGTGATCGAGTATGCGCCCGAGGAAACGTTTCCCCAGCTTGTTGTCCTTTGTGGCGATGATCGTGGCCTTGAAGCCGAGCGTCAGGAAATTGTGAAGTAAATCTTGCCGGGGATTTTTCCATAAGGGAAGATACGCATGCAATCCGGCACGATAAGAAACCATTTCTTCCCAAATCCGATTATCTTCGAAGTCGATGTCACCAAACACACTCACACGCGCGCCGCTTTGGGCGGCAGCACTTAATGCATCTATAAAAGTCGCCTCATAGTCGTCCCAGGATGTGTCCGCAGTGGTCAGGAGAATACCCAGGGACTCCGCTTGCGCTTGGATGACATCGACTGGAAGGCCGTGAGAGCGAGATCGCTGACCGTGCTCATCCAGTATGGTCAGCAGCAGTTTGGGTACGCCGCCCAATTCGATCGCCTGCCACAACGCCAGGCAGGAATCCTTGCCGCCGCTCCAGGAGCAAACGAAGGGGGTGCCTTCGAGGAGTGGTTCCTTTAACTTTCGGCGATTCATACTTGCGGTTGAAAACCGGCGTGTCTATGTAAACAGTGCTTCATCCCCCTCCTCTTTTCCCGCCGGCCGCGCTTTCTTTCTCCTTTTTTTATCACCCGAAAACCACTTGCGCCACAGCGCCGGTGCGTCGGGGGATTCGGCTCCGTGCGTTGTGTGCCGCGTGCGCACGCGGCAGAGCACGGGCGTGTTCACCGCCTCGCCGGCCACGATCACCTGGCCTTTGGTCAGCGCGGGGAGCTCGCGCAGCAGCTCGCGCCCCACGGTCTCCACGCTCTCGGCCACGCGGGCCTGGTCGATGGGGTTGACAATGCGCAGCAGGAACTGCGTGTTGCACTGCGAGAGGGCGTCGGGGTCCAGGCGTCCCGGGCGCTGGCTGATCAGACCCACCGCCAGGCCGAACTTGCGTCCCTCGGAGAGCACCTGTTTGAGCACCTGCGTGCTGACTACGTCGACCGAGGCCGGGGCGAAGTGGTGCGCCTCCTCGATGAGGATGAATACAGGGTAGGGCAGATACAATTCGTCGCCCTCACCCACGGCGCCCTTCTCGGTCTGGGTGCGGGCGCGGAAGGCGCGGCGCAGCAGCGTGGCGACCATGATCTGCTGCTGGCGCGAATCGACCTCGTCCAGTTGCAGCACCGAACAGCGGCCGGGCCGGAAGAGTTCGGCCAGGTCGAGGTGTTCGAAGTCGTCGAAGATCGTGGCGCCCTTGATCACGCTTTCCAGGCGCCAGATGAGCGCTTCGGCCGTGCCGGCGTAGCGGTCGTCCGGGGCCTCGTCCTCCTCGCCGCCGCCCTCACCCAGCTGGCGCAGGCGGATCAGCAGCTCGGCCACCGTCCAGCGGTCGGGTTTGCCTTTCTCCTGCAGACTGTGGCGCGTGACGTCGCGGTGGGCGCGGCGCAGCAGATACTCCATGCGTTCACTCAAATTCGGAAGCAGGTAACTCAGGTCGCCGATGGTCAGGCCGGCGGTGCGCACTTTCACGTCTCCCGGGCGGAAGACGCGCACGTCGGGGGAGTAATCGGCCTCGACGAAGGCCTCGTGCCCCATCATCTCGGCCAGCGTGCTGTACTCGCCGTGCGGGTCGACGATCAGCACCGCGGCGCGGTTATTGGGTTTCATCAGTTCTTCCAGCAGCACCGCCGCAAGGTAACTCTTGCCCGCGCCGGTGTTGGCGATGATCGCCAGGTGGGTGCTGGTCACGGCGCGCAGGTCGAGCGCCAGGGGCACGCGTCCGGATTCGCGGCTGAGCAGCGAACCGATGTGCGCTGCGCCCTGACTGCCTACCGATACCTTGGAGAGCACCGAGGCCAACAGGTCGTCCGGCGCAAGATAGAGCGGCCGGCCGGCGCGCGGCGGGATGCGCGG
>DAOUEK010000085.1:0-22033 GCA_034430425.1 Anaerolineales bacterium
CATTTCTGCACCGCACCTGAATACGATTCATCGTGTAGCAAGTTCCCTTCTTAACGACGGAATTACACTCGATAGGAGCAGAATGTCATTATTTATTTGCAAGCAAAGGTTGCATATTTTTTCGTCTTTATTATAGTCATGTTGCAGCATCCGGAATTTCTCATGCGGAGCATGGGCCCATCCGGATTACAGAAAACAGGCCGGGTATTTCTCAGATGATGCGCTATTTCCTGATCGTCAGCGTCGTTTTATTGGCTCTCGTTGGCATCGCCACCGTTGTTTGGAGCGACGCAACTGACCGCTACGTCCCCGAAACCGGCCACGCCATCGACGGCCATTTCGTCCCCTTTTACGACAAACACGGCGGCAGGTCGATCTTGGGTCTTCCGATAACTGATGCTTTCACCGATCCGAAGTCCGAGCTCCTGATTCAGTATTTTGAAAATGCACGCCTGGAACTCGTGCCGGATGATGAATCAGACCGGAACGTAATGTTTGCTCCGCTGGGGCAGATGCTTTATGGATGGGATCACCCATCGGATGATGATACAGCACATTCAGAACCTGGCTGCCGCTTCTTCCCAGAAGCCCGATTTTCTGTCTGTCATGCTTTTTTAGATTACTTCGAGCAACACGGAGGCATCGAAGTTTTTGGACTGCCGATTTCAAGCAACCGTGTCGAAAATGGCAACTTGGTGCAGTTGTTCCAAAGGTTTCGCCTCGAGTGGATTGTCAATGATTCCGGCAACTCCGAGATAAACATCTCACCACTCGGTAGAATTCACTTTGAACTCAACGGTTACAACCCCGAGCTGCTTCAGCCGACTTTGACGGGTATTGTAGTTTCAGATCCGGGGAAAGAACTTCATATCGAAACATCTCTTTCCACTCCCCTGCTGGAAGCAGGCGCGAAACAAGTTGTGTTCGTCACTGTCCGAGATCACAATTCAATTCCACTTGAAGGCGCTTCTACACTGCTGACGGCTCATTTTGCAACAGGTCTGCAGTACATCCTCTTGCCGGTGACGGATGAGAACGGTGTGACATATACAAGCTTAACCATCGAAGAACACCCGATGAACGGCGAAGTCCTCTTGGAGTTTCTCGTGCAATACGAAAACACAATCGCTACCGCACGCGACTCCTTTTTAATTCGTTGAGAAAATAATTGCAAATCGTTATGTTGGTTATCAGGGAAAACCTGGATAAGAAAATGTATTCTGGACTTGCAAGGTTGAGCCGCATATACCATAATGACCACTGGACAAAGCGCGTGGATAAGTGTAAAGTACCAAATGCTGTATTCACGCTGTACATGAAAAATAAACGGCAAGAGAGATTCCGGTATATCAATTCTATTCTAATAGTAGAGGTTTTATTCTGTTATGTTCGATAGGTTGCGTCATCTGCTCCGTTCGGAAGGAAACACTGAAGATTCCGATAATGCCAAGCAACAGCAATTTAACCGCCCCGTCGATACGCCTTCGCCAGAAGCCGTCCGGCAAACAAACGTAGATCAGATCGAAACGCCAGACTCATCCATGGAACCGGAAGAGAATGCGCAGGTCTACATCGAACGTGTACGCAAGAAGATGAGTAAACTGGCGGAAGAATTTGCTACAGGCATGATCAATCGAGAGCAGTTCCAGGAACTCTTTGATCACTATCAGAAAGAGATGAGAACCATCGAAACATGGCTGGATACTTGGCCAGGATCCGATGCATGGCGTAAAGCGAGAACAGAAGGAAAAAGCGTGGCAATCCGCAGGCGCCACCAAGCACGCGTCATTGGCTACGCAATCTACAAAAACGACTCCGGTATGCCGATCGCCACGATTGGAGAATTCGAACTTGACGCCGCGCTGATCGTTCCCATGTTGTCATCCTATCGTTCAGCGACTCGGGAAATATTTGGCGCCGGCATGCGATCAACGCAAATTGAAAATGGCAACTGGTTGTGTTTTGTTCCGGGAGAATTAACAACATTGATGACACTCTACACAACTGAACCATCTGCCAATCAGTTATCGAAAATCGATGAATTACACAGGCTCTTTGAACGAGCCAATCGGAATTTCCTCAACGAGGACGTGGTGGACGAGTCAAATCTTGCACTACCACACAAATCACTTCTAAAATGACAGAAACTGAATTATAGAAGGTCCGCCAAATATGGAGAAGCTACCTGTATTAAAGGTTGTCATCGCAGGCGACGAGAACGTCGGGAAGACATCTCTCGTGCGTCGCTACTGTGAAGGGAAATTCGACGAATCGCGCGTGGCAACCATCGGTGTTGATTTTCAAACCCAAACTTGCCAACTTCCCAATGGCGCAGTGAAACTATCTATCTGGGATATGGCCGGCCAAGAACGTTTCCGATTCTTTCGCCAGGATTTTTACCGTGGTGCACTGGCCACGGCACTCGTTTACGATGTGACCCTGGCCGATAGTATGAGCAACCTGGACACCTGGGCTAAAGATGTTCTCGAAGTTGTTCCCAATCAGAAATTCATTGTCGTTGGCAATAAGATTGACATGGGAAATGCTGTTGATCCTGCAATCACGCAGGAATTCACCAATAAATACAACGCTACCCATATTCATACCAGTGCCAAGATGGGCGATGGTGTCGAAGAGTTGTTCACATCGCTCGCGACATTGGCAGTAAATAAATAAGTCGCCGCTGCTCGAATTTGTGCCCAACAGCAAAAGGCTGCTTGGAACCAGCAGCCTTTTTATTTTTTAAATGGTAAACGGGGCGTAATGTCAGCCTGTTGACGTCGTCCTATACAAGATGAACGTCATTCAGTATTTTTCATTACATATGCGTCATATTGCTGTAAATATCTCTTGGGTAAACGACCGGACATGACCACTGATTGGGGTCGGTGTTCCTGATGGTCGACGCGACCGAGTTCATGAAAGAGACTTATCAACCTGCCTGATTTATAAGGAATCTCCACGCATATATCAGTCAATTGCTCGTTCAATTCGATTTCGATCGCAGATAAAAGCGATGTGATACCATCACCGCGCAATGCGGAAATCGGCACCGCTCTTTCATATTCATCCACGCATTCGAGTACACTCTCCGGATTGGCCATGCGGTCGACTTTATTCAATGCGGTGAAGCGAGGAATCTCCCGATCTAGAATTTCATCTAGTGTCGTACGTACAGCTTTAGCCTGCGCCATTGCATTTGGATGTGTGACGTCTACGACGTGCAATAGTAGATCAGCATCCCCTATCTCTTCTAATGTCGCTCGAAACGCAGCTACGAGCGTTGTAGGCAGCTTCTGAATGAAACCCACGGTATCGGTAAAGAGTACTTCTTGACCTGCAGGTAATTCCACCCTGCGGGTTGTCGGATCGAGGGTGGCAAACAATTTATCCGCCACAAGCACGTTGGCATTGGAAAGTTGATTGAGCAACGTTGATTTCCCCGCGTTGGTATAACCCACTAATGCGATTGTAGGGATCGCGGCGCGCCGACGCTGTTCACGATGGCGGCTTCGATGCTCTCGTACCTTTTCCAGCTGTTCGCGAAGATGTGCTATTCGTCGACTGATTTCCCGCCGGTCGACCTCCAACTGTGTCTCGCCCGGACCCCGCAAACCCACCCCGCCAATAGACCCGGCTCTCCCCCCACCTCCACCTGCCTGCCGTGCTAGATGGGTCCATGCACGTGTGAGGCGCGGAAGGCGATACTCATATTGAGCCAGCTCCACTTGCAGCGCCCCTTCGCGTGTATTTGCATGCTGGGCGAATATATCCAGGATCAGCGCCGTACGGTCGAGTACGCGCACATCGTCTCCGAAGATTCTTTCCAGTTCGCGCTGGTGTCGAGGTGATAGCTCGTCATCAAATATCACCACATCGGCAACTGTGTTTTCCACTTGAATCTTGATGGCTGTGATTTTGCCGGAACCGACCAGCGTCTTAGGGTTGGGTCTGGAGATCCGCTGGGAATCTTTACCCACGACAGACAAACCTGCCGTATCAGCCAACAAATCGAGTTCATCGAGAGAATCCTCCAACGAGAACAAGCCCGGCTGACTGTCAAGCTCAATGCCGACGAGAAAAGCTCTTTCCAGGGGAAGTACAATCATATGCGGCTTTTTTGTCATAGGCCCATTATACATCCATGCATATTATGGTATCTCGCGATTATCGATGTCGATGAATGAATTAATTGTTTGCTTCCGTCGTTACGCGCCATTCCACCCATTGCTGCAGCGTACGACCCACTTGTTCGAGACTGGAAGCGGAAATCTTATCTAATGTATCTTCCGTTGTATGCCAGAATTGATAATCGAAGTCGATGATATCGACGGCAGGGATGCTTGCGAGAAGGAATGGAGTGTGGTCATCTATCATTGCGTACCGCCCCGTTTGGATAAAGGCAGCATGCCCCTCTTCCGAAGCGATGCGCCAGATCTCCTGCGCCAATTCGCGCTCCGAATTTCGTTCATAATATAGCTGTAAATCTTTATCCCCCACCATGTCCACAATCACAACCGCTTCAGGTTGAATCGTCAATTGCTCAACGAAATACGTCGACCCAACGATCCAATCCCAGCCATTGATATTGCCGCTGTCTTCCCCATCGAAGAACACAAGCCATACCGGATGAGTGCCTTCTTGAATTTCCAATACCCGAGCCAACTCAAGCAAAACCGCTACGCCAGATGCCCCGTCATTTGCTCCTGGGACCGGAAGGGAAGAATCATGTGGGTCAAGATCGGCATGCGGCCTGGTGTCATAATGTGCCCCAAGAATAATGGGACCTGGCGACATGCGTTCATCCGATTTGCCGACAATATTTCTCAACTGAATACCCTGGTGTTCGAACGCTTGAATTGTCACTGCCCACCCACTTGCTTCGAGTTTCGCAGCGATCCATTCACCTGTCTGATAATGTGCATCCGACCCTGGAATGCGATTCCCAAAATCCATTTGGTCCACCGCCAACTCAAGCGCTTCCTCGCCCAAGAATAATTCTGCAGAATGATTGATACAGCCACCGGCGCACAAGACTGCGCTGCATATCAGTCCGATGCATAGAATATTGCGTATAGCCTTATTATTTTCCAAAGATAATATAATCATGAGTAAACCAACCGTTACCATATGGCTATGCGCAATCTACTCCGGCGTTTTCCAAAAATAATTCCATTTCCTGCTGAGCTCGTTGGGCGTACGCTTGCGCTCGCTCTCTTCGATTTCGACGAACGCCATCTTCCAAGCCCGGAAGCAATCCCATATTAGCCTTCATAGGCTGAAATTCTGAAGGGGCTGCATTTGTAATGTAATGACATAATGCACCTAACATCGTCGTGCGAGGCAATACAAACGGATCGCATCCCTTTGCAATCCGTACAGCATTCATCCCCGCCAGCAGACCTGTGGCAATATTCCCCGTATACCCTTCAACGCCTGTAATTTGACCGGCGAGGAACAAATCGTCATGCGACTTGCATTGTAAAGTAGACCTTAAAACAACAGGGGAATTTATAAACGTGTTTCGATGCATCTGTCCATATCTTGCAAATCGTGCATGCTGCAGACCAGGAATAAGCCGAAAGACGCGCTGCTGTTCTGCATAGCTCAAGTTGGTTTGAAATCCAACAAGATTGTACATACTTGCGATCAGATTATCACGACGGAGCTGCAAAACCGCATATGGGCGTCTTCCTGTGTGCGGGTTGTCTAATCCGACGGGACGCATGGGGCCAAAAGCGAGCGTCTCCCTACCCCGTTCAGCAATAATCTCGATCGGCAAACATCCTTCAAAGAAGGGATGCGCTCCAGCTTTGACGCCTCCATTAATGGCATCTTCAAACTCCCGCAGCGGGATCCGCTCTGCAGCCCGCAATGCTTCTACGAATACTTCGTATTCATCTTTTTCGAGTGGGCAGTTTATGTAATCACCATCATCTAATTCCCCACGTCCGTAGCGAGAAGCGAGATACGCGATGGACATGTCAACACTATCCACTTCGACAATCGGAGCGAGTGCATCGAAGAAGTAGAGGTGATCGTCACCTGTCAATTGAAGTAGCGCCTCGGACAGACGTGGTGATGTTAAGGGACCAGAGGTGATGATTGATAAACCATCCGGAATTTCCGTGATCTCTTCTCGGATCACTTGAATTCTCGGATGCGATTCAATGCTTTGCGTTACAGCCTGCGCAAAACCTTTTCTATCCACGGCAAGTGCGCCACCTGCTGGTACTGCGTACTGCGCTGCGCAGGTAATCAGCAAGGAACCCAATGCTCTAACTTCGTTCATCAGCACGCCAGTGGCGCGATCCGGCAGTTTAGATCCAAGGGAATTGGAGCACACAAGTTCCGCCAGCAAATCCGTACGATGCGCACCGGTTTGAACGCGCGGACGCATTTCGTAGAGAAGTACCTGCAATCCCCGCTCCGCCGCCTGCCAAGCCGCTTCACTTCCAGCCAACCCCCCACCTACAACGGTTAATTCCATGACAGGATTTTATCATGCAAAGATAGTGGCACACATCTTGCAACCTTGTTGCGCATACATAACGACCGATGTATACTCTCAAACTTGAGGCGAGATATGTTTCAAATTCAAGATCAATCTCAACGTCCGCTTACAACCGCTCACCTGGCGCAGACCATGAGCCTATTGCTGCTTTCAAACCAGGAATTGAAGGATAAAGTCATCTCGGAACTGGCGGAAAATCCCGCCCTCGAACTCGTCGAGGAATATAAATGTCCGCATTGCAATAAACGCCTTCTGCGACCTGGCCCTTGTCCGGTATGCAGCCGCAAGAGCGAAGGGGACGAGCCAATTGTATTTCTTTCTCCTCGTGTCTCCCAGAATCCGGGACGAAACGGTCGCCATCACGAGGACCTCGAGCCCATGGATCGAGAAATCGCAGCTCCCGAAAGCCTTGCGATGTTCGTTCTCGAGCAATTGGCTGCGGAATTAGAACCCGAAGATCGCAAGCTGGCATTGTATATATTGGCCAGTCTCGACGATGACGGCTTTCTGCAAGATCCGCCCGCCATCATCGCCCGCATGACACGCTCGCCGATTTCACAGGTAAACCGAGTCTTACAGTTGATCTCCCGAGTCGATCCGCCGGGTCTGGCGACAGGCGGTCCCAGGCAAGCGCTTCTCGTTCAACTGGAACTTTTACCAAACGGCGGGCAAAAACGCGAAATCGCCAAGCAATTACTGGAAGATTACTTTTCCGAACTCGGCCGCCGCGAATTCGAAAAAATAGCCGCCGATCTTGATCTCAGTGTCAATCGAGTGCGCCAGACTGCCGAATTCATCCATGACAACCTCAATCCTTATCCCGCACGTTCATCTTGGGGCTCCAATAGACTACCCCCGGCCGGAGATCCCAACGTCTATCACGCACCTGATATCGCCATTACACACAATCAATCGGGAGAGGACGACTCACTCGTCGTTGAAATTTTTGCGCCGGTCTCAGGTTGGCTTCGAGTAAATCCCCTGTTCAAGAAATATCAAGACCAGCAAGACAGCGATATCTCTGATGAGTGGAAAGAGCACATTGAGCGGGCAAGCCTGTTCGTCAAATGCTTGCAGCAGCGCAACAACACCGTCTGCCAGGTCATGGAAAACCTTGTTGCCCAACAACGTGAATATATCATCAAAGGAGACCGTTTTTTACACCCAATGACACGCGCAGAACTAGCGAAGAAAATTGGCGTGCATGAGTCGACGATCTCTCGTGCCGTTGCGCAAAAAGCCGTAGCATTGCCGGACGGACGCATTCTCCCGTTATCTCGGTTTTTCGATCGGAGTTTGTCTGTGCGGGACCGAATAAAAGAGATGGTCAAGAACGAAAAACGTCCACTCACGGATGAACAGATTGCCGAAAAACTACGTAAGGAAGGGATACAAGTTGCCCGTCGCACGGTAGCGAAATACCGCTCGATCGAAGGTATCTTGCCAGCCCGGTTACGCCATCGTGACGCGAGGGGCAATCGAGTATAGGTTGATTATCTTGCCATCGGAATCATCACCCCTAAACCCTATTGCCCGATTCTTCAAACCTGTTCCTTATCACGAATTTTTTCGAATCCTCGCAGATACACTCGAGGCGGCCGTCTTGGTGATCTCGGAAGACGGGGCTCGATTTCATGCATGGAATCATGCTTTTTTGCTGCTCTCAGGATATGCGAGGACGGACCTGGATACAATCACGCCGTCCGATCTGTTTCCTGACGAGGCGGGCGAGAAAGCACTTGGCGAACTACTCGAAAGCTGGGAAAAGCATGATTTCCAGCTGCAGGATGTTCCCCTGCATACGCATGAGGGTGCTGTCCGGCTCGTAGATATTAATTGCCACCCCATCAGCCCTTCACGCGCTGGTTTGCTCTTGATTCTCACGCCCTCCAATCTTCGCCAGCGATCCTCAGAACATCGACGCGCCCAGGAAGGCCGACTGAAGCACTTTACGAATTTATCAAGGATACTGCTCGAAAGCGGTCCTTCCGCCTTCCCAGCCGCATTGGAAATTGGGAAAGAAGCGCTCAATGCTTCCTCAATCAACCTTTACCGTGTTTCAGCAACCACCCCTGGCTATATCCTGGACGAAGGACACGGAGTCGAGTTTCCCCCAACATTAGCCGCCTCAGATCTCAGCCAGCTTCAAGCGAACAGCACATGGACTATCGGCCAACGTCCCGATCACCCACTTCACAAAGCGGCTCGTGCTGCCGGCTTGGCGGCTATACATTGTGCGCTTCTTGGTACGCCAACTGCATGGATTGGGATGCTCGTGGCAGGCTGGAGAGACCAGGATGCTGTTCCGCCGGACACAGACTCCGTCATATCTGTGATAGCGAATCTATACCACGCTGCGATAGTATCCGGCATTCAGCGCATTTCCCTCGCAAAAGCCGAATCGAATATCAACCATCTCGAAACAGAAATTAACGGTTATTTCGAATCCCTTCAAGATACATTGATCACACTCGACGACGGTCTTCACGTCCTAAAATCCAACTCCGCCATCACTCGATCACTGGGTTATCAACCTGAAGAAATTGCCGGGCTACCGATTCAGGATGTGCTCGTTGGCCCCGAAGACATCACCGCAACCCTGCTCGACGCACTCGGGCACCAAAGACTTGCGGAGCTTTCGCGCGTACCGCTCCACCGCCGTGACGGAACTCGCCTTCCCTTCCACCTGCGCGTTGTGCCGTCGTCACCCGAAGGAGCCTCCAGTTTACTTCTCATCCTCAGAGATCAATCCGAACAGCAAGCCATCGAGGACCAAACCGAGACACTTTCGCAAAGAGCGTTACTCGGTGAGTTAATGGCGATTTTCGCACATGAAGTGCGCAATCCGATCAACAACATCAGCACGGGAGTTCAATTGATCGCCTCACGCCTCGGGGAAGAACATCCTTCCTATAAATCACTCCAACGCGTCCAGAACGAGTGTAATCGTCTGGACCAGTTAATGAGCGACGTACTCTTCTTCTCGAGGCCACTCGAATTAAAAATCGAATCGCTTGACTTGAAAGAATTGATGGAGCGTATTGTTGCCCGCTGGCATCCCAGGCTTTCTCAAGCCGGCGTTTCCCATCGCACTACATATGCGCAGGATGCACAGAAAGCATTGGCGGATTCGAGAACGCTGGAACAAGTCATAGTCAATCTGATCACCAATGCAATCGAAGCCATGCCTGAAGGCGGCGCCATTTCCATCGCCGTTACCATGAGTCAATCCGTGCAGGGAGACATGGTTGAACTCAAGATCGCTGATACTGGCCCGGGGATTCCGCCAGATGTGATTAACCGCATCTACGACCCGTTCTTCACAACGAAAAAAGAAGGAACCGGTCTGGGACTGGCCATCAGCCGCAGGATTGTGAGTGCACATAAAGGAAGCCTAAATGTAGAAAGCTTCCCAGATGCAGGCACAGTCTTTACAATATCACTGCCAGCCGAAAAACCAGCCGTAGGAGATAATGCATGAGCGGGACAGTATTAATCGTTGACGATGAAGATACCGCACGATCCTTCGTTTCAGAAGCACTTGGAGATGCCGGCTTTGAAGCGATCGAGGCCGGTGATCTAAAATCGGCAAATAAGGCCATCGACACAGGCGCTGCCGACATTGTCCTGCTGGACGTCGTATTGCCAGATGGATCGGGCATTTCGCTGCTCGACCGCATCAGCATGGAGAATCCCAGCCCACCAGTGATTTTGATGACCGCGTTCGGCGAAGTGGATACGGCGGTCGAAGCGATGAAAAAAGGGGCGCAGGATTTTCTTCAAAAGCCTTTGGATCTCAAGCGTTTGCTGCAGGCCGTTGAACGAGCGCAAGAGGTTGTTTCCCTGCGTCGAGAACTCGACTTACTGCGGCGCTCCTCCAGCGAACAAGCCGAATGGGTGATCGGGGAAACACCCGAGATGAAGCGCATTGTCAGCGAGGCGCAACGCGCTGCAGCGGCTTCTGTATCCGTGCTGATCACCGGTGAGACGGGAACCGGAAAGGAAGTGCTGGCTCGAGCAATTCGCAGCATGAGCCCCCGAGCAGACAAGGCCTTCGTTCCAATAAACTGTGCTGCCTTACCCGATACGATGATCGAATCAGAGCTCTTCGGACACGAAGCGGGCGCATTTACAGGTGCGCAGAAACGCAAGCCCGGGCTGATCGAAATCGCCGATGGCGGAATTTTGTTCCTGGATGAAATATCATCCACCAAGCCGGAAATGCAGGCGAAGCTGCTGCGCGTGCTCGACGAACAACGTTTTCGCCGCGTCGGCGGTGTGACTGAGATCGATGTCGACATTCAAATCCTGGCAGCTTCCAATCGTAACCTAAATACCATGATCGAAGACGGCACTTTCCGCGAGGACTTATACTACCGACTCAAGGTCGTCGATCTTCATCTGCCCCCCCTCAGAGAGCGGATTGTCGATATCCCCGCCCTCGCAGGTACCTTTATCCGTCAAATCAACCTGCGAACAGGCAACAATATTAGCGGTATCACCTCACGCGCCATCAACGCGTTGAAGTCGCACACCTGGCCTGGAAATATCCGCGAACTCCTGCATATGATTGAGCGCGCCATGCTGTTTTGTGACGATGAACAGATCGACCTTGGACACCTCCCTCCGGATATCCAGATGCTAGCCAAGACCAAAAAGAAGTAAAGCCTCCCCAAACCCATACTGGCACATTCCTTGCAACATACTCCTTCAGATTCATGCATTCTGGAGGCGAATATGATTCCGTTCTCGTATAAAGATTTGCAAATCATTATTGCGGCGGGTGTATTTCTCTTGGGTTGTCTTTCGATTGTAATCGGGGTTTTGATATTACTTTCAAGAAGCTACTCCAAAGAAATTCAAACGATTGCCGCCCACACCGCGCGTCTCGGCCAAAAAGGCATAAGCCACGAAATTAGCGGGCTGGTGCAAAGCGCTGCTGAACTGACCGCTTCGATCAACCAACTCGTCCGAACCGCAAATGGAATCGGCGTATTCCTGATCTCATTGGGTATGGTCATGATTGCAGCTTCCTATTGGTTGATTCAACAAATTGAATGGAACCTAGGCTGAGTGAAGCCAATATGAACAAACAACTGACGGATTCCGCAGTTCTCGACACACTGCGCACGATTCTCAACCCTCAGGAATTGTCACAGAGTATAGTGTATCTGCTAAGGGTACCTGAGGCATGGCGCGGACTCCATGACGCGGAAATGTTAGATCGAATGACTGTCGCGGAGTTATCCAAACCGATTACACCATCCAAGCTGACCTGGCTCTTTTTCGATGGATGCGGTCCGGAAATTTCAGAATCGAGCTTATCGGAAGCTGTGGAATCTCGTTTGCAGGATTCAATGCAAGCAATCCTGCAGGGTGTAGAAATTGATAACGACTTTGAAACCATCGCCTCAATCGCTGTTGGGATCGCCCGCCAAAGCAAAACTGAAGATAACGCCAAAGAAATTACTGCGGCGGCCATCCAACACCCCCAATTATGGAAATCTGCGCTTTGCTGTGCCTGGACATTGATTCAGGAACCAGGCAAATTACTGGCATCCCTGATGGATGATCTGACAACTGAAGGAATTTCTCTAACCGCAAAAATGCTTCTGTCGAACATGCCTGCGCGGGATGCAGCTGCACAGATCATGAAAGCCACCCCACATACCTGGAATCAACTTGCTATCCAGCTGAAGAATCTTGGGAAATTCGAAATGGTGCAGGAAATGGCCAGGATTGCGCTGGAACGCAATACGAATTCCACCGGGACAAATTCCAACCCGGAAGCCCTGCTTGCCGATGCATTCTGCGAATTGTCAATGGGAGCATACGACGAAGCGAGGGAAAGACTCAACCAGGCATGGAAAGCAACGGAGAACACTGCTGCCTCGATCGCCGACCTTATCGCTGAGTCTGCGATCCTCGAAGGCGATGGAATCCTGGAAATCGAGGCCCGAAAGCAAGCACTTCGCTCAAAGTCCTCGCCGAGGCGGCGTGCAGATTTGATCTTCGCGCTTTCCAACAATGAAAGATTTGAAGATGCCCTGTCGTTTATCGATATGGATCAGGAACCCACAAGCATCGAGGAACAAATTGCCCACGGAATGATTTTTACACGCATTGGCGAGAAAGACCGTGCGTTAAACCATTTCATCACCGCCGCGGAACACCTACCCGCCAGCTTCGATATGGATCATCGCTGGTCGAACGCATTACTCTCGGGTTTGCAGGACTGCGGAGCGATTGAAGAAGCGCTGCAAATTGCAAAAGCGAACGTCGACCGAGATCCTGACAATTACGCTGTGAGATCGGAATATATATACATGTTGGGTTCCTTAGGAGATCACACGGGTGCTGCAGCGCAGGCCGATCTCCTCCTGGCTTTGCAGCCACATTCGCGTGAGGCTCGTGAATTGCTGGCTATAAATCTGAAAGAAAGTGGTGCTGCGAAAGCCGCAATCGAACACTGGAAAGCACTCGCGAATGAAGATCCGAATTATCTCTGGAATCTGGCATCGTGCGCTTTACAGGCGAATGAAGCCTCGATCGCTGAAGAAACCGCCAGGAGTATCCTGCAAAACGATCCCGCATCTGCTCGTGGCAAAGTAATCCTCGGAAGAACACAGGCTGCACAAGGCCACTTTGATTCAGCTCGCGACAAAATCCTGGAGGCGTTGGAGGCCGAGCCCGACCTGGCGCAAGGTTGGATTGCGCTGGCCGAGACCGAAGATACAGCCGGCAACCTCGAAGCAGCCGGCGATGTCTTGGCAAAAGCCATTGAGCGTTTGCCAAATCAGGCATCCCTATTCGCTGCACAGTCTGCACACCAGAAACGAAAGGGACTGTTCGAAGATAGTGCACAATCCTTGCAAAAAGCCATCGAGTTTGAATCGACTAACGTGGAATGGCTGCTGCAGTATGGCGAGATTCTAGACACCTTGGGTAGAGATGATATGGCCTTATCCGCACTCAACGATGCCCATTCGGTGGAACCTTTCAATTGGCGCATTCGCACCGCCCTCGGAACGATGTACGAAAAACGCAAAGAAAATCTTCTTGCCGCAGAACTTCTCAGCCATCTTCCAGACGAAGCTCCCGCGGAGGCGCACTACCTCGCCGGTCGAGCAATCGTAAAATCCGATTGCCATCAAAACGAGCTGCTGCAATCAAAAGCCGTCGATCATCTGCAGATGGCCAGGGATTCCGGAGTCGCTGATCCCGTCCTGGCTTATTGGATGGGCTGTGCGCAGGAAAACATCGGTGCGTACGAGCCTGCATTCCAGAATTATCAATCGAGCTTGAAATCCCTTCAGGAAACCGACCAGGAGACGTACAAGCAAGCCCTGATGGGGACTTCGCGAACAGCTCTGGCAACCGACCGTCTTCCCATTGCGTTAACGACATTAGAAACTGCGCAAGAGAAGTATCCTGCCTCGACGGACATTCTTTATCAATTGTCGCAAGCCTATCTCTCGGCTGGTATGCCCGAGCAAGCACTGCACGTCTCCCAGCAAGCGGTCGAACTTGAACCTGGAAACCAGGATGCACTGCACATGCTGCGCGAATCTGCCGTTGCCCTGAAACGTTGGGATCAAGCGATCCATGCAACCAAGCGCCTCCTCGAGTACTGTCCGGAAAGTCAGTCTGACTGGATGGATCTGGCGCAGTATTCACAGAAATCCAACCGGCGAGATGAAGCCCGGAATGCGCTGGCGCGTGCAATCGCCATCGATCGTCGCCATCCAAAATCTCTCTTGACGGCGGCGCAGATATTGATCAATCTGGACGAACCCGCCTATGCCCAAATCAATTTGAAACACGCACTTTCAAACGCGCCGGAGGATGTGGAGACGTATGAGGCATTGGCGAGAACGGGCCAAGCGCTCGGCGATTTCGAAAGCGAGCAAGAGGCCTGGAAGCGTCTGCTGGAACTCGACCCAGACAACCTCACCGCCCTTTCCCAGGGTGCACAAGCACTTTGGAACCTGGGCCGCCGTGCATCTGCCATTGGGTTGTGGCAGCGAGCGGTCGAGATAGACGGAGAGAATCCCGACCTCAATTTCAAACTGGGGCATGCATATATCGACAGCGGTGAAACGCAAAGGGGTTTGGATCACATCGTTCATGCGTATAAGTTGTCGCCCTCTTCTGCAGATTTCGCCAAGGAAACAGGAAACTTGCTACTGCGTTATGGATCCTCGCTCGATGCTCTTGAAGTATTACAACGAGCGGTTCATTTGTCGCCGAATAACGTTGATTGCATCATGGATCTGGGTATTTGCTACCTGCAGCTTGGTCGATACGATGAGGCAGAGTACACACTAACGCAAGTAAAATCAAACACCCCCTACCCGATCCGTGCAGATGCGCTCTTAGCACAGATTGCCTTAACCAAAGGCGACCTTCCGCTTGCCGAGCAGCTTTTAGAAACCGCCCGTCACGCAATGCCGCGCACCCTGGAAGATACACTATACATCGCCGAGACGGCAACACGTATGGGCCGCTGGAGCGAGGCGTTGAACATGCTGCAAGACTCGCCAGCGATGGAAGAAAATGTTGAAACTCTGCTTTCATTGACTCAATTGCGTCTTCGACTTGCTGACGCATATTGGCTATACGCAACCATGGGCGCTGCACAAGCGCATGCACCTTCATCCGATAGTGCCACGTCAGAGGCGCAAACCGAAGTATTTGCACTCATTGACCGTCTTTATCAAGCCGGTGCGTCGAAAAATACCATCGATCAACTCAACCGGTGGTCATCCTTTACTTTCGGATCGATTTCGGAAGAGGAATATGCCGATCTTGAAGCGCACTCGATGGGCGATTGGAGCCCAATTACACACGCACATGTAATATTCCTTTTCAAGACTGGAAACACTCAAAGAGCGATCGAGATTGTTGAGGCCGATCCGGATAAAATCGAACCCGATTCGTGGGGCGCCATTTTACTTGGTCTCTGCCATACCAGCCTGGGCGACACAACACAGGCCGTTCAAGCTTATAACATCGCATCGCGCAATATGATCGTACAGCCGCTGGTCAGCTTTTTCGCAAGTGAGACACTCTGGCAGGCGGGCGAAGTCGAAGATTCACTTTCAAGTCTCAACCTTGCATTGTCCGCCTGGCCGGAAGAAGTTGCCTGGCATTCGATTGCCGCTACTCGCTATGAGGAAGCACATCGTTTTGACGCTGCCGTTGCTCACCTGCAGCAGGCCGTCGAGCTCGAACCTCATAATCCGGCTATTCTACACGCCCTGGCCCACGCACTCCGATCTTCGGGACAACTCAGTGAGTCCCTGTCCTATTACGAACAAGTACTTGAGAATGCACCGGACCAAAACACGGCCTGGAAAGAAGCAGCCGAAGTTGCTATGGCAAACGGGAAATCGAAAACCGCACAGGCATGGTTCGAGCAGGCTTCCACCCACTTTCCTTCTGATCCATCATGCCTGATCGGCGCTGCACGCGCAGCAATGGCACAGGGGAAATCGGCGCAGGCTATTGCATACATTGAAAAAGCGGCTCGTATGGCCCCAGAAAACCTGGAAGTTTTGCTTGGCCTGGGAGAGATACTCGCCAGCCAGGGGAAATTCGAGAAGGCCATCAGAGCTTACGACCAGGCGATCAAAAGCTCGAACGGACAGCTTGATATTCGAATGGGTCGCTGCAAGCTTCTGATTCAAATCGGGCGATCTGAACTCGCCATCCCTGAACTGCAAGCCTTACTGGAAGAAAATGCACAAGACGAGAGACTGTATGCCACGTTATCCCAGGCATATGAAAACGCCGGGGAACTCGAGACCGCCATCGAGACCGCGACGCAGGCCACACTGCTCTCCCCGCGTAATGCGGATTACCGCTACCAGGTTGGCCGCTTGTGTCGATTGGCTGGACAACTGGATCGCGCCCTGGACGAACTCCTACAGGCACTGTCGACCGCCCCGACGCTGGCCAAGATTTCGAGAGAACTGGGTCAGGTATACGAGCAGCGCCGTGAAATCGCACAGGCACTTGATGCATACCGGCGCGCGCTCGAACTCGATCCCCAGGATGAACTATCCCACTACCGGGCCGGACTGATTTTGAAACAACAAAAGGCGTATCCCCAGGCTGCAAGATTGCTTGAACGCGCCACAGAACTCAATCCCAAGGATTCGGAAATCATTCAACAATTGGCCGCTGTTCGAGCTTTGGAATTGGTCCACGGTGGCTTATAGATGGACGGTGAAAACATGATCGATCGCATCGAACTCATCCGACTTATCGAAGCAGCGCGTATCGCCAGCAGACTGGATTTTGCCCGTGCCATCGCTCTGGATTGGCTTGAGGTTTGGACCGGAGATATGGATCTCCAGTTGCGGCTAGCGCAAATCGAGATGGATCAAACACGTTACGGGCAAGCTATCGAACGTTTATCCAGGCTAACGATATCTGATCCGGAAAACACGAAGGCGTATCAATCTCTCTCTGTCGTGCAAAAGCAGATTGGCAATCCACTCGCATCAACGATCAGTCAATCTTGTGCTCATCTTCTGGAGGGAAAGGCCCTCAACGCCGAGCGCGTTCCTTCATGGGCTATCCATTTGGCGCTCTGCCTTGAGGCGATCCACAGTGGAGATCATGAGACGGCAATTAGCAAATCTCAAGAAGCCCTTGCCGCCGATCCAGACACACCACTCCCGGTCCTGATCGCCATCCAGGCGCATCAAGCCGCCGATGCAGAGCAAATTGCACTTGCGCTTGCTCGGACAGGGCATGATCGTTGGCCTGCCTGTATCGCCTTTCGAATTTATCTCGCCAACGACCTGCTCATCCGGGGTGATATCAGCAGAGGAGTTTCCTATCTGCACCAGGCAGCCGTGGATGATCCGCTGGGCATCGTCACGACGAAAATTATGGGCAAGTCACACCCGTATCAGGCCTTATGGCCTAACACAATGACAGTGAAACTCGCCAGTCCCATTCCGGCGGAAGTTTCCGCAGTTTTGGGAGAAAACAAACTCGGTGGCAGCACTCCTGCGCAATCAGCGCCATCGGATCAGGTGACGAACGCTGAAACCCCGCTACATTCCACTCAGGAAATCGTCCAGGATACTGCCGGGGGCGATCTCGCCGCAGCCCAGTTATCGGACTCTATCGATGATCGTCCCATCGAACCTTTGAAAGACGAAGCATTTCAGGGTCCTAGCAGCGGAGATGATTCCGTTGCGGAAGATCTGTCAATCGAGAATTCGTTCTCCGAAATCGAGGCGGATTTCTCACGCATTGCCGAGCGCATAAACGCCAGACGCCAAACAGCGGATGAAGACCGTCGTTTCCCCGCATATATCGTTCTATCGAGTCGAACGCATTTGATGCAGACCTTTGGCGACGATTCATTCAGGGAGATCGACGGAGCAATCGTTTCACTGGTAGAGACCATCCGCAAACGACCCGGGTGGACAGCGTACAACATTTACATTGATGATCCCGCGTCATTCGATACCGTTAAACTCCACCCCGCCGATCCGTCCAACGCCTGGCAAATCAAATTGCGCCTCGCCGATCTGGATCAAGCGTTACAGCAACGCGGAGAAATGATTGGTGCATTATTTCTCGTCGGCGGTGACCGAATCATCCCCTTCCATCGCTTACCCAATCCAGTTGATGATGATGACGACTATGTTTTCTCCGATAATCCTTACGCAACAACGGATGAAAATTACTTTGCCCCGCAGTGGGCTATTGGACGTCTACCTTCCGCCGATTCCGCCGAATTAATCCTACGTCAGATTAATAAGATGATCGAAGATCACAGCATAGCCGTTCAGAATGTCGGAATCCTGACGCGCATTCGAGTTTGGTTGTACATGCGACTCGAGCGTTTCGTACGTCGCAAGTCCCGCTCGTTGGGCTACACTGCCAGCATCTGGCGGAAAGCTTCCATGGCCGTATACAAGTCCATCGGCGAGCCCAGGTCGTTATTAACCTCCCCGCCGGCGCAAGCAAGCCAAATTGCTCCGATCATCTCGAACCCTTTCCACTTTTCCTACTTCAACTTGCACGGCCTGGAAGACGCACCGGAATGGTTCGGCCAGCGCGATCCTTTGATGGACACCGGATCCGGACCTGATTTTCCGGTTGCCTTCCGTCCAGAAGATGTCGTTAACAGCGGACGTGCACCCAAAGTGATTTATTCTGAGGCTTGCTACGGAGCGAATATCGAAGGCAAATCCGTCGATTCAGCGCTGTGCTTGAAGTTCCTCGACGCGGGCGCAAGGGCTTTCATCGGCTCGACCAAGGTTTCTTACGGGTCCGTGACGACGCCTTTGATCGCGGCCGATCTCCTCGGGCATCTGTTCTGGAATCAACTTAAGAAGAAAATACCAGCGGGCGAGTCCTTGCGCAGGGCGAAATTGCAACTGGCCGCTGAAATGCATCGACGCCAGGGATACCTGGATGGTGAAGACCAAAAGACTCTGATCTCGTTCGTCCTGTATGGCGATCCACTTTTCAGCCCCGCCGTTGAGCTTGCACGACCTGGACAAAAATTGGTAGTGCGCAGGAAATCACGACCGAAGCAGATGAAAACCGTTTGCGCGCTTGGGGTTGGAAATCTAACCGACCTCGATGATCCGGCAGAAATCGATCGTGTGAAAACGATCGTCTCCAAATATTTACCAGGAATGGCAGACGCCCAATGCCGCATCCATCCTCAACCAGTGTATGGATGCGAAAGCAACGAGCATCAATGCCCCTCTAATCAACTGGGCATCAAACGACTTGTCGCCGGTGAACAATCTGCACGCGTATATACATTCGCCAAACACGTCGTTGACGGATCTCGACGCCATGCACACTTTGCCCGCCTTACACTAGATTCAAGCGGCAAAGTGCTGAAATTTTCTGTGTCCCGATAAAAACGTTCGGGCATAAATCTTGCACAATACACATCACAGAGGAGCTCAAACACAATGACACTTGCCAGCTCGAGACTCGGTTATGTGTATCGTCATGATGATCAGCACTTCACGCAAGACGATCTGCGGATCTGGTTGCCGATTCTCAAGTCGCTCCACACTCGATGGTTGACCTTGGTGGCTTCCAGCAAGCGGACCATACCCGAGACCTTCCTTACTGGCCTACTCGATGTCGGAATTGAGCCAATAATTCTGGTTCCAGGCACACTGGGCGAGTTGCATCCCAACACCTTGCAGCCGCTATTGAGAAGTTATGCGCGCTGGGGCGTTCACTATGTTGCGGTATTCGACCGCCCCAACCTGCAACGCACCTGGATGGATGCCGAGTGGAATCGTAATGCAATCGTCGAACGCTTTCTCGATCACACCGTCCCAATTCTTGAATTCCAACAATCCGTCGGACTCACGCCAGTATTATCGCCTCTCCAACCCGGTGGTGATTATTGGGATACCGCTTTCCTTCGAAGCACACTCGAAGCCCTTTCCCGCCGCGGAAAACCGGATTTACTCGAAGACATGCATTTGGGTATTTACGCCTGGACCTATGACAAACCACTTGATTGGGGCAGTGGAGGCCAATCTCGATGGCCGGAAGCCCGTCCATATTGCACACCGCCAAATTGCCAGGATCAGATCGGATTTCGTACATTCGAATGGTATGCAGATCTTGCAAATAAGGTCACCGGTCACATTCCACAGATGCTCGTTGTTGCGGGAGGTGCCATTCCTGATCCCGCTGCAGAAAATGGCTGCAGTCAACCGCAGATCGAACAAAATGTAAGCATTCTGCGAGCGCTGGCGAATATACCGGAGTATGTGCTTAACTTCTCCTTCGACTGCCTGACCGCAGATCCTGCTAGCATGGAATGTAACGCAGCATGGTATCGAGAACCTACCAAGCCTGCGCCGATCGTCGCAGCGATCCAAAAGGTTCTGCAGTCTCAAGAAAAATCACCCCCCTTCTCCACCGCAAAAACGTTAAACCACTACTTACTGCTGCCAGACAGCGAAGCACTGCATCTCGCCGCTGCGGAGTTAGCGACATTAATACAGACACATAAACCCATCTTGGGGTTCTCGGAAAATGAAGCGCGCATGGCCCGAAAAGTCACCCTTGTGGGTAGAGAAGATGAATTTCCGCTAACCCTGGAGCGTGAATTGATTGATGCAGGATGCGTGGTGGATCGCATTGCAACCGGGGAACAAGCTGACGAGAGAGATACTGCCTCACCAGCATCGACCTATCCACACACAGCAATTCGATATTCACCTCTCGGAGGTTCATGATGTCTGAACAGTTAGACAACATCGGACGTGTAAGCATCAAAGTGATGGGGCTGGGTGGCGGCGGCTCGAATGCAATTAATCGCATGATTCAATTGGGTTTATCGGATGTCGATTTTATTGCCGCGAACACCGATCGCCAGGCGCTTTCCTCAAGCCTGGCGCCGACACGCATTCAGTTGGGCCCGCGAATTACGCGCGGCCTGGGTGCCGGCGGCGATCCGCGCACCGGCGCTTCTGCAGCGATGGAAAGCAGCCAGGAAATTGCGAGTATACTCAAAGACGCAGACATGGTATTTATTACCGCCGGCATGGGTGGCGGTACTGGAACCGGCGCAGCTCCAGTCGCAGCAGAAATCGCCAAGGAAATCGGCGCAGTCGTTGTCTCTGTTGTTACCCTGCCTTTTGCTTTCGAAATGAAACGGCGGGCTCAAAACGCACTTGAAGGCGTGCGGAAATTACAACCTCACGCACATACATTAATTACCGTTCCGAATGATCGGCTTCTCCAGATTGCACCGCAAGACATCAGCCTGGAAGTTGCCTTCCGCCTGGCGGATGACGTTTTACGCCAGGGCGTGCAGGGAATTGCTGAGTTGATCACACGGCCGGGCTTAATGAACGTCGATTTCGCCCACGTGCGTAACTTGATTCTCAACGGTGGCGGTGCATTGATGGCGATTGGATTGAGTGAAGGCCCGAACAGAGCGAAAGACGCGGTACACCAGGCCATGAATCATCCGCTGCTCGAAATTGACAGTATCGCGCAAGCCACGGGCATCCTGGTTCATTACACGGGTGGATGCGACCTGACGCTGCATGAAATCGGCGACGCCGTGGAAGATCTGCGGCAGATGCTGCCTCCGGAATGCGACCTGATACTCGGCGCATCGACCGATGAAATGATGTCCGGCCGCGCGCAGGTAATCTTAATCGTGACCGGGATTGGTGGCCGGCCTGTACGAGTATCGGGCACAGAAGAGACCTTCGTCATGGAGGAAATCCCCTCAGCGCAGAGGATTCTCGTCCAGGACAACCTGGATCTCCCCGCGTTTTTACGTCGGAGAGCATCGATCAGGTGAGGCGAAATGATGGATAAATCGATACTTGCAAAGTTGACCAAAAAGGTGACCCGTAAATTCCCAGAAATGGAGGGTGTGCGTCCAAGCTTGAAGCGAACTTGCGATTCGAATAACGGCGAGAAATTCGAACTCACTTATAAAGGCAGCGCTACGTTACCCGGAGGCAAGGTGATGCAGCGCGTCGTTCG
>DAOUEK010000086.1:0-8415 GCA_034430425.1 Anaerolineales bacterium
AAATACCGAGTACGCCGACGATGCTGTTGCGTGCTCGTAAGGGGACTTTCGCCAGCGATTGAACCATAAAGCCTGTTTGAACCTTGATCGGACCACCTTCCAGGGATGGTTGGCGCAGTATCGGTTCTCCGCTTTTGAATACCTCTCCTACCAAGGTGTCCTCTACTCGTAAGCGCTGTAAGGTGGCATGTCGTTCGTTGATGCTTTTTGTGGCACGCAGCACCAGCTCTTTGGTCCCCGGTTCGGCGAGATAAATATTGGCTTCTTCGGCGTCGGTCATAAATGCGGCTGCTTCTACGACCCGACGTAAGATTGAATCCAGATCTCCAAGACTTACAACCACACGTCCAATTTCACTCAGAAGGCGAATTTCCTCCGAACGGCGGCGGAATTGTTCACGCATCGATTCCAGCCTTCCCGCCAGCACTTTAGTGTTCGTTTCGAGAGAGCGGCTTTCCCCCATGTCGCGGACGGCCTGGCATAAAGCTTCCGGACGATAGGGTTTGAGGAGGAAATCATTAACACCGAGGCGGAACATGTCTCGCAATCGCGAATGGGGGAAGTGAGCTGCAAGAACGATAGCCGGTGCTTCTTCGCCTTGGGCGCGCAGGGTACGTAAATTTGCCAGAGGGTCTCCGCGCAATTGGGTGATATCGAACACGAGGATGTCGGGCGGTGGGCCATCTATGTTGGAGCTGACGGCTTCAATGCCGGCAGGGCGAAAGACGCGATCGATGAGTGCTTCCGCACTGCTATCGACATCCGCGATCACCAATACGCGCGGCGCAGTCGATTCTTCCTGGGTATCAACCATGCAAATGCCCTTTATCGGGTGTACTAATAAACAAAATCTCTCATCCTCATCGCTTCAATCCAATGGGATTGGCGTTGAGATTTTTGATCGAACGGCTCATTTTATTCCAGAATCGAAGGCTGCACCAATGTAGCAATCGCTAACGGATTGTCGACACTATCAAAATGATGCCCCGGATCTCCCAATCGTACCAGATCGTTGCTGGTGGTTCTGTGAGTCGATTTTAGCACAACGTATGGGGTTCAGGCGAGGGAACCTTGTTACTCTTCAGCAGCACCGACGAGATCGTAGTGAGGGATCAAACCGACAGTGTCCAGCGGCCAGTAAACGAAAATCGCTTTACCGATGATTTCATCGATGGGCAAGCCACCCCAATCGGGTGAATCAGAAGAATTATTGCGGTTGTCTCCGAGAACAAACACTTTGCCGCGTTCAACCGTCCACTCGCCGGAGAAGTTGGACGGAGCGGCGATGTAGGGTTCCTCCAGCAGAACGCCATTCACGAAAACCTGGCCGGATTGAACATTGATGGTATCACCCTGCAAGCCGATCACACGTTTGATGAAGCGCCGGGACGGGTTCTGTGGAAAATAGAAGACCACGATGTCTCCACGTATGGGTTCTTGCCATTGGTAGGCCAGCCGGTTCACAACTACAAATTGACCATCATGAAGGCTCGGTTCCATGCTGATGCCCTCGACACGAATGCGAGCCGTGATAATGTTGACTGCCATGAAAAGCAGCACGGCGATCAGCGCTGTATGGAGTAACTCACCGAAGTAGCGTACGATCCGGTTATGCGGTTTTTCCGGGGCCGGTGTCTGCCATTCAGCAGGTTGGTTAAAGGAATATAGATTGGACATCGAAGCAAATTATATCATTATCGACTGGTGTGCTTCGGCGGTCAGGTGCGGGATTGTGAACGAAGACGACTCAGGATTGTTTTCGAAAGGAAAGGCGCAAAGGTGTTCCGGTAAATTGATATTCCGCCCGGATGCAGTTTTCGAGATAGCGCATGTAACTGAAGTGCACCAGCTTGGGATCGTTGACGTGAAAGAGAAACGTGGGAGGATCCGTACGAACTTGGGTTGCATATCGAATGCGTAGTAGTTTCCCTTTTCGGCTTGGTGGAGGGTGGTCGTGGAGAGCTTGTCTGAGAAGGCGGTTCAGCTGACCGGTTGGTATGCGCCGCAAGCGTTCTTCCTGCACCTGGAGTGCGGTTGGAATGACCTGACTGACACGCAGCCCCGTCTTGGCGGAAATGAATAAAACGGGGACGTAGTCCATGAAGTTTAATTCCTGTCGAATGTGTTCGGTGAAAGCGGGCATGGTATGGGCGTCTTTATCGATTGCGTCCCACTTGTTGACGATCACGACGACGCTTTTGGCTTTGTCGATTGCCATCCCAGCAATGTGGGTGTCCTGTGCGGTGACATTTTCCGTGGCGTCGATAAGCAGCAGCACGACGTCCGCCCGCTCGATGGCTTTTAAGGCGCGTAAAACGGAGTAGCGTTCTACACCGATTTCAATCTTGCCTCTCCGGCGGATTCCAGCGGTATCGATCAGAATAAGCGAAGTGCCGTGGTAAGTAAGCCTGGTATCGATGGCGTCGCGTGTGGTACCAGGTATTGGGGAAACGATTGCGCGTTCTTCTCCGAGCAAGCGGTTCAGCAGGCTGGATTTCCCCACGTTGGGACGCCCGATGATGGCGAGTTTTATCGTAGCGTTCTCATCATCGTCGAATGCGGAGACGATTTGTAAGACGGCCATGAGCGAATCCAGCATGTCGCCCGTGCCGCTGCCATGCAGGGCAGAGATGGGAATCGGATCGCCCATGCCGAGTTCATAGAATTCGTGAATTTGACTGCGCCGCTGCACGTTATCGCAGCGGTTCACCACGAGAAGGATAGGCGGCTGTTGACCATCTCGCCGCTGGCTTTGATATTTCCGCAGTCTCTCGGCTAACTCCATGTCCGCAGGAGTGACCCCGCTTTCGACATCCACAATGAAAATGATGGCATCCGCATCCCGCATGGCCAACTCAGCCTGGGCGCGGATCTGTTCGATAAAGTCTGCGGAATCTAGAGAGAGCGGTTCACTACGGCGAAGGTTGGTCGGATCGATGCCGCCGGTATCGACGATGTCGAATGAGATTCCTTGCCATTCTGTTTCGGCAACGAGACGATCGCGCGTCGTACCGGGCCGGTCGTCCACAACGGCCAAACGTTCACCTGCAAGGCGATTGAACAAAGTGGACTTACCGACGTTCGGCCGTCCAACGAGGGCAACGACAGGTTTCGACATAGGCATTTAAGAATCTGTGGTTGGTGTCGGCAGTGGGGAGGCGCTGATCGTGACCTGGATGGTGGCCGGGATGGGACCACTGGCATCGATGTTCGTAGGAATACCAATAATCCGGGGTGTAATCTGGTAGGTTCCGGGTTCTAAATCGGTCACGTCAATGATAACGATGATTTCTTCGGGCTGCAGTGTGTTGAGGATGGCCGCCGGACCTGTGAGAATAATCGAGACTTCATCCGGAGATAGGAGCGCGTAGAGATTATCGCCGACGCCGCGCACATCCAACGGCCGATTGATGGTGATCGAGTTGGTGCGGGGTTCGATATCGACTTTCACGATCACGCTCTGTTCGAAGGCGAGTGAAAAGCCCGGCGGCAGGTTAAGCTGCAGCTGCTGCTCGATATCATCCACGGCTCCGGCTAAATTGAGAGGCACGGTTTCAATGTATCCCGGCAGGTCTTCAAATGCTTGAGGGTCGGAGGAAAAAATCGTCACCCATTGGGGTATCACGGTTACCTCGGTAACCAGATAGCCGGCTTCCACCAGATCCGTTTGGCCTTCGATCTTGGGGATTACGGAGACGAGGCGGTAGTTTGGCTGCTGTGTGATTTCCACTTCAACACGCACTGTCTCCGGCAAGATCTGCACACCATCAACTTCGAGACTGTCTTCATCCAAAGCAATAATGGGAACCAATTGGTCCAGGCTTTCCTGGCGATTGGTCAGATTGATTGGGGCGCGCAATTCGACAACACGCGCTACCAGGGATGCCGGTCCGGAAATAACTGCATTTTGGGGATCGGCCAGGGGTTCTTCTGCGGAATAGCTCAATGCCGGACTCCCTAAAGTAACCACCTGAATGGGGAGTTCTTTCGTTTCTTTGATTTCCAGGGTTACGATCACAGATTCTGGATTGATGTTGGTGACCTTAACCAATTGTCGGGTAATTACCGACTGGAGGGGCACCTTGTATGTCCCCTGATCCAGTCCATCCATTCTCGCCACTAAACGAATATCATCGGTGGAAAACTCCTCCCAAATCGATTGCGTTGTCAGCAGCGTTACACTGGCTTGATTGGCAGAGGGGTTGGTGATTTGATAGCCCTCTGGGACGCCATCAAAATGAATTTCAATCGGATCTTCCAAGGGGCGCTCGACGCGCGGATCGTCTTCATTGACGGCGATAAACCAGACCGTGAGCGAAAGGATTAGTGAAAGGAGAAGCGTTCCGAAGTTTATCTTGAGCCATTTCAACATGGAAGGCTTCAGTCTCCCTGGGCTTCGCTGCTTGTTTGTTGAAAACGAACAAGCAAATGGTCGAGCCAGTCTGGGAGGCGACTGGTCGTGCGAGGTTGGAAAAAGGCGGTAAGGATGTTGCGTAGACGGTTTTGATCCAGCCGTCTGATCATGCGTCCGTTGTGGGTGATGGAGATCGATCCCGTCTCCTCGGATACGACGACGGACACCGAATCGCTGACCTCGCTGATGCCCAACGCGGCGCGATGGCGCAGGCCAAAGTGATGGGTGGGTGATCTTGAGAGTGTGCCACTGGAGGAGAGCGGCATTACACAAGCTGCCGCGATGAGACGACCGTCCCTGATAATCACGGAACCATCATGCAGCGGGGTGTTATGAAAGAAGATCTGAAGGAGTAGTTCGGGAGTTAATTGCGCCTCGAGTAGAATGCCAGTTTCGACATATTCATCCAGGGGAATTTCTCGTTCGACGACGATTAACGCGCCGAATCTGCGTTCTGCGAGACGTTGCGCCGTGCCGCAGAGTATTTCGATCATGTTTTCAATGGAGCTGGGTTGTGTGCCGAGAACGAAGAAATCCCCTGCTCTCCCCACCTGTTCCAGTGCACGACGGATTTCCGGGGCAAAAATGACAGGAATGGCTACGATTAATGCCGGTAATACTGTTTGAAGCAGCCATGAAAATGCGGGCAGATCCAGCACCAGTGTGATTAAAGCGATCCCAACGGTCAATAGAATGATGCCACGTAACAGGATTTCTGCTCGTGTACCACGCATTAATCTCAAGAGCAAGAACATCACCATGGTGACGAGCAAGATGTCAATCAAGCTCAGCCAGTTAAAACGTTGTATGAATAATTCCAGCTCATTGATCAAATTGGTCACGGTCGAAACCTATTTTAGATCAACAGGATCTACGCTTGCCCCCCCCTTTAAATTGCGGAGTAGTTCCTGGTAGCCTTCGATATCGGGTGGTCCAAGCGAAATGATCCTTTCAATTGTTCGAATCGCTTCGTCGTTATGTCCAGCATCGAGAAGGATCTCGCCCAGCGCGTCGAATTGCGCGATGGCATCCGCGGCACGACCAGCGGCGAGATACACCTCGGCAAGGCGTTCATGAAGAATGTGTTTTCCTGGATATTCGCGTGCCAGATCTTCGATGAAGGTTAAGGCATGCTGGCCGCGATCATGTTGGACGAGATATTCGAGATAACTGTCCAATTCCTGAGCGGCCTGGTCGTCCTGGGTGAGTCGTAAATTCAAATCGATCACATTCTTTCTTGCTTTCTCATCATGTGGATCCAGGGTGCGGATTTGTGAATACACGCGTAGGGCACGGCGCCAATCCAGGCGAGAAAGGTCGATATCGCCCATTTCCCGCAAGATCTTTACAGACCATTCGCGGTCGACGGATGAATCCTGTGCCAGGCTGAGGGCAGCAGCTAGGGCTTTCCTGGACGAATCGATTTCTGCCATCTGTTGATAAATTTCCGCCAGGTTGAAGTAATTTTCCAGGGCTTCCTTGTGCCGATCTTGTTGAATATAGAGTTCGATCAAACGGTTCCTGGCCGGGATGTTGACCGGAGCTTCGCGAATAATCTTTGCATAGACATCCGCCGCTTGGGGTGTTTCGCCTCGTATGCGGTGTGTTTCGGCGACGATCCCCATTTTTTCAAGTCCGGCTTCCTTGCGGCCGCTGCGGATCATGATCTCCGCCATTCTCATGTGGAGTGCCAGATAGGAGGGGGCATAATCGAGCGTTAGCATCGCTTCTTCCATTGCGACTGTGTACAATTCGCGAACGAGAAGATCGTCAATTCGCCCCAGGGATTGAAGCACACGGTCGGTTCCACCGACGGCGAGCATTTCTGCGATAGGAACGATCGTGGAGCTTTCCGTACCTTCACTTTCCAACTGCATGCGTGCTTGACGTAGACGACGCATCCAATCTGGCCCGGTCAGAAAATTAAGAGTGCTTTCCACGATGCGATCCAGTTCTTCTTCATTGCCTTCTTCCTGGGAGACGAGCATGGCATCGTAAAATTGATTTAGTGATGAGGATTGGCTCGAATCAACAGAAAGCGAATCGGCGATTCTCAAAGCCTGGAGCAAGTAGCGGGCGGCTTCAGGCAGGTCTTTCTCGATTCGGGCGATTCGTCCGAGCGCAAGATTGGTGCCCAAATCCAAATCCGAATAACCCAAAGCGGCGGTCAGACTCTTTTTGGCGGCTTGATAGTCTTCCTGTTTTTTATGCAAGATGCCGACGTTATAATGTGCGGCGCGATGATCCAACCCCGCCTTTATTGCCCGTTCAAATTCTTTTATGGCTTCTTTTTCTTTGCCGCGAGTCTGTAGATCGATCGCTTGTCCGAGATAGCGATACATCTGAGGTTGACCGGCGGATTTCCGGCCCGAAAGGCTTAAACCTCCTGTAAGAATGGATCGGCTGGATGACCCATTTCCTGAGTCATCGATTTTGTCATCATCTTCCCCCTTCGGTTCATCGAAGAGCAAGCCGGCTAAAATCTTGAGCGCATCACGCTGTGCCGCGATTTCCGGGTCTGCCACCTCATCGTCGTCTTCTTCCTTTTCTACAGCTTCGGCCTTGATGTATTCTTGGACTTTTGCCATGCGCAGCGGTGCAGTTGCGCCGCGTGGTTGTGATGGAGGTGCCAGGGTTTCACCGACTTTGAGGGCGCGTAAAGCTTTACCTGCTTCCGGATGTCCTGGGACGAGGCGTAAGGCACGTTGTACGGCTTCGATGGCGCGTTCGGTGTTCCCGGCTCGTTGCAGGATGGAGGCGACATTGATGTATTCATATACCGCCTGGCGGGCATTGCCAGTTCGTTCATACGTAACCGCCAATGTGGAGCGCGTGTGAAGATCATCAGGCGTCAGCCGTGCAATGTGTACCCAGTTGTCGATGGCTTTCTGGGCATCTTTACGGGCCAGGTAGCGTTGGGCGGCGGCGTTACGCTGTATCACCGCATCGCTGATCTGCCCCAGACGTTCGAAGATTTCGGCACACCGTTCGAGTGGGATAGGATCGTTGGTGGAAACCTTCGCGGCCTTGTGATAAACCGAGAGCGCTTCCTTAAACTGCTCGGTCTCCAACAATGCCAATCCCAAACTGGTAAGAGCATTGGGATCATCCGGCGCTTGCACCAGGGCTTTGCGGTAAAACTCGATCGCCCGGTCCCAATTTAGGTCCCAGGCAGCAGAGTGCCCCAAGCGCATGGATTCTTCGAAAAGGCTTTGCTGTTCGGTCATGTCACGATCTTCTTGTTATAAAAATTCTACAGCGAGGCGAGTATAGCATAAGTCCTCATCGGTCGCTGAGCGATTCGGAAAGAAGGTTATCCATCTGCTGCTCTCGAAAACATCCAACTCCGGGCAGATTTCATTCCATCGGTTTCATGCTTGCCCAGGTCGTTCCCGCTTTCGCATCGGTTTTCAATGGCACACGTAACTCAAATGCATCTTGCATGACTTGTTGTACGATCTGGGATGTACTTGCAAGTTCACTCTGGGGACACTCGAGGACGAGTTCATCGTGTACTTGAATCAGCATGTTGGCTTTCAATTTGCGCTCGTCTAATGCTTCAGGAAGTCGAATCATGGCGATTTTGATGATGTCGGAGGCCGTGCCTTGGATTGGGGCGTTGATTGCTTCCCGCATCGCTCGAGCTCGAGCTTGTTCGGATACCGAAGCGTCTGCGGTCAGCTGTGGGAAGTATCGTCGGCGACCAAGCAGCGTTGATACGTAACCGACTTGTGCGGCCTGTTGACGGGTTTCTTCGAGATATCTTTTCACACCGGGGAAGCGGTCGAAGTATGCCTTAACAAAATCCTCGGCTTCAGCGAGGGTTAGGTCCGTGGTTCGGGTCAATCCGAAGGGGCTCATACCGTAGATCAATCCAAAGTTGATTGCTTTTGCCCGTCGACGCAGATCGGAGGAGACGTCAGCGGGATCGACGCCGAAAATGGCCGCTGCCGTGGCGCTGTGGATATCTTGATCGTCGCGAAAGGCTTGCAGCATGGCTT
>DAOUEK010000087.1:0-16691 GCA_034430425.1 Anaerolineales bacterium
AATCATGAATGCTATTACGACAAATTCTGCAGACCCTCGCTGGAAAGATCTCTATAAAGTCGGGGGGATAACGACCATCATCCTGGAACTTCTGATTGTTCTGGGAGGGATTGCCTTTGCCATCTGGCCGTATACTCCCGGCCAGTCTTCAACAGTAGAAATCCTTGCGATACTCCACAATGATCGAATTGGCGGGCTCATATCGCTTGATTTCCTCTTGTTCCTTAGCAATTTCCTGGGCATCCTGATCTTTCTGGCCTTGTACGTTTCGTTGAAGAGCATAAACGAATCCTATGCCTTGATCGCTTTGGTTTTAGGGTTGCTTGCTGCTGTGCTGATCGTTCCCGCAAGACCCATGGCGGAGTTGGTCACACTCAGCGATGGTTATGCAGCCGCGACGACCGATCAGGCAAAAAGCCAATTCCTTATTGCAGGCGAAGCTATTCTGGCCCAATTCAATGGCACCGCCTATCTCACCAACACGTTCCTGGGCGGCTTATCGCTGCTCGTCAGCTCACTGTTGATGCTGCACAGCAACATCTTCAGCAAAGCGACGGCATATGTCGGCATCATCACCAATCTCGCCGTATGCCTCTTTTTTATACCCGTAATCGGAACGTACTTATTGTTCCTTTGTCTCCCGGGATACGTGATCTGGTACGTTCAACTCGGTCGAACCTTCTTTCGACTTGTCCGGGACCTTCCGAAAACGACATAGGAGAGTGTGAAGTGTCGAATAAAATTCTCGTCGCCTACGCCAGCTGCACAGGCTCCACCGTCGGTGTGGCCGAAGCAATCGGCAAGACTCTTATGGAGGGCGGTACACAGGTTGATGTGCGTGCCATGGAAAACATTTCCGACCTCAGCCCATACGCTGCCATCGTAGCGGGCAGCGCCATCCGTAGCAGTCTGTGGCTGCCGGAAGCCATGCGGTTTGTGTGCAATCATCAAATGGCGTTGAACCAAAAACCGTTCGCGGCCTTCCTGGTTTGCATGACGCTGGCCATTGGAAACGGGAAATACCGTCAACGGGTCAGATCCTTCCTCGATCCGGTCCGAACGCTGGTCAAACCGGTTTCCGAAGGGTATTTTGCTGGCGTTTTGGATATCAGCAAAGTGCCGATGCTCAAAGATCGGTTATTATTCCGGCTCAGTGTTACCCTCGGTGTTTGGTCGCAGGGCGACCACCGGGATTGGGACTCCATTCACGACTGGGCAGAAAGCCTTCATCCACTGCTGCTGCCGAAAAACAACAATTAGAGGAAAGTTAAATCTGCAAAGTGGATGTTCCGAAAGCGATATTCGCATTTACAATGAAAGAAGTAATGACAAAAGACGTCGGGTTATGTAACCAATAAATGCCAGGAGGAGTGGAAAGATGAATAAACATATTCTCGTTTTATTGGCAATTGTATTCCTGCTGTCGCTGGCTGCCTGTGCTCCCGGGCCGAACGAGATGGAAGACACAGAAAATTCGCAAGGTGAAATCGCCGGGTTCTGGCAGGGCTTGTGGCACGGAATCATCGCACCCGTAACCTTCGTCATCTCTCTCTTCAATCACAAAGTGAGCATGTATGAAGTGTTTAACAACGGCGGCTGGTATAACCTGGGATTTGCCATCGGAGCGATGATCATTACCGGTGGAGGCAGCCGGGGCGCCGGCAGGGTATCTTCCCGCAGAAGAGAATAAGTCCTTCGACGCAAGCTCTACACGGCAACATTTTGTATCCCCAAAGTCCCGAGTTCCCGGAACTGACGGATATCAATGAATTGCGCGTCGTATTCCCGCCTGTTGATGTATAATGTTGGCTCGGGTAAATCGAGGTGCGGCCCATCTAAAGCCGCACCTCCGTATTTTTGGCATGCTTGTCTCCACAAGCTCCGATCGAGAGTGTGCTGTCTTGAAGAAGATTTGGCCGTTTAGTTTCAATTTCATACTTTTTGCGTCAACAGCCTTCATGTCGCCGTTTATCGTGCTTTACTTTCAGCGATTGGGATTTAGCGGCGCACAAATCGGTATATTGACGGGCATTACACCTTTGGTGACCTTCTTTGCCGCACCTTTGTGGTCTGCTCTCGCTGATGCCACACGCCGGCATCGCTTGATCCTTGGGCTCGCGATTCTGCTGGGAATAGCGATGTTGATCGTTTACCCTCTCCTTTCCACTTTCGTGCCCATTTTGGTCATTGCCATCTTTATCAACACTTTCTTCGCCCCGGTCTCCGCTTTCGCGGACAGTGCCACGATGTACATGTTGGCCGACAAAAAAGAGCTGTACGGTCGTGTTCGCGTCGGTGGTTCGATCGGATATGGATTGGCTGCAGCAGTGGCAGGAACGGTCGTCCAGAATTTTGGCTTGAGGTACGCATTTTGGGGCTGCGCAGGTTTGTTCTTCCTGAATTTCTTCATCAGCCAGAAATTGGAGTATGGCCAGGTTGAGGATGAGGAACCGATCGGTAGAAAAATGCGCACGTTACTTGCCAGTCCGCGCTGGGTTCTGTTTCTGATCGTAGCCTTTGCAGGAGGACTGTCACTCGCTGCAATTAACAACTTCTTCTTCCCCTATATGAGCGAACTGGGGGTGCGTGAGTCCACGATGGGACTGGCATTAACGGTAGGTACAATCTCTGAAATACCACTATTGTTCTTTAGCAATCGACTCGTCAAACGATTCGGATCGTATGGATTACTGATATTTTCGATGATCCTTACATCCTTACGTATGCTTCTATTTGTGGTAGCCGCGTCCCCCCTCGTCGTTTTGCTGGTCCAACTTCTAAATGGGCTTAATTTCCCCATAATGTGGGTGGCTGGGGTTTCCTACGCTGACGAAAACGCTCCGCCTGGCTTACGCACAACCGCGCAGGGCCTTTTCAGCGCCATGGTTTTCGGGATCGGCATGGCCGTGGGCGGGCTCATAGGCGGACCGGTGCTGGAGAGTCTGGGTGGTCGAAAACTATATCTTATCTTCGGCATTACGACCCTGCTCACCACAACGCTCGTTAGCCTGATTCATAATAGACTTCCACCAGAGAAGGAAACGGACTGAGATCATACTTGTCTTCGATCGCACTGAGGTTAAATGCCATCGCGACCGGTGAAATCACCGATCGCGATTTGTATATAACTAATCGACGTAACGCCATCTATACTCTGGCGATGGTCGATTTATTCAAAACACTCTGGGAATAGATCTCGCATGATGTCGAGTATTTCATTATATATCCGTAACATATCTCCGTAGGCGTTAACTTCCCACTCGGAGGTGATTCTGACCTCGTCTCCGCCCTCCGTATTGCAATACGTCCAGGTATCACTGGCATTATTCGTGGCATCGCTCTGATGCCGGTTCTCGTGCGCCCTTGCGCCTTCTTCAAGCCACTCACATAACGGATAGCCAAATTCGCCACTGGCGCAGAAGGGATAGACGTTGACTGTCGCATCTCCGCAGGGGTCGAAATGACCCGCAGATTGCGGAGAACCAACATCTTTTACATCTCCTGCATCAATTGCATCCTTGTAGTACTCATCCATCGCATCCTGGACGCGATGGTCGAGATCTGAGGCGCTCGTGGCTTCGTTGGCAAATTCCTCGTAGAACTCCATACGTTTGCGGGCGTCTTCTGCGTAGCGCTGCAATGTTTGTATGGCTTCGCAGGGTGCCTCGATAATCACCTTGATATCCCAGCGCTTGGCGTACTCGAACGAGCCTGAAGGATCTGGACCAGGCGCAGTGGCCGTATACTCTTCCAGTTCCGTTGAAAACGAAAAGGTGTCAAGACTCGGTGGATAGAAGGTGACGTTCGGAAAAGTCTTCTGGACGGTCGGGCAGTCGAGGATGCCGCCCAGGGCGGCATCCGCCTCCTGGATTTCCGTGATCTCAAGCACATAGTTGCCCCCCTCGCAGGAAGCGTCAACCTCTAGTTCAGCTGTGCTCTGGCCGGTGAGAGTGCATTTGTCACTGTCTGTTTGGTAATAGCCGTCGTTCGAGTAGGAAATCCTGCATTTGCCGGGTTGGTCCTCTGCAGTACGTAGCCCAAATGTACAGCTCATCCCTGGCAGCGTGTTACCGTTGACGAGAATCTGGTCGGTTGCCCGTCCAGGGCTGAAATCGAAGACATGATCCACTGAGATATGGAATTTCGCATCCGGGCAGGATTCGTTTTCTTCATCGCCGAGATCCTCCTCACCCTCCCCATCGCCTCCTTCCGTGGTGAATGAAAAAGGTGTTTCAGTGGCGAGCTCTAATAATGCATCATCTTTCGAGTCGAGCTCAGCGGTAGGGAGATTGCAGGCCGATATAAGAGTGCTGACCAAGAGAATAAGCGAAACGAGTTGGATGACCGTAAGCTTTTTCATGAGTAGCACTCCGCTGAATGATCTGAAATGGAAATGCCATCTTCATTCGTGTAAGTACTCCACCTATGATACCAAGAAAATCGCCTTTACCAGAACAGCTTGCGATGCGTAGAGTATCGGAAAACTCACAACGAAAAGCAACCAGCTCGGAAAGCGCACGTATGCCTTTCATTTGTTTAAAAAAAACGTATTGTGTTACCTTCGGTTTTGCAAGAGATACAAAGAGACGATTGTAGAAAGCACGATGAAATAAGGGGAGATTTTGTGTATCAGCGAGACGAAGGTCGGATTAGACTCTTCTGTGCTTAACAATCCCCCGGCAATGACCGTGCAAATAAACAATACAACCGTGACCGCGATCGCCGCGATTTCCGCCGTGCCAAGTGGGGCTGCCTGATGTGCGCGGTAGACCTTCACCCCGAGATAAATTCCCGCCGCCAACCCAAGCAGCTTGTGGACAGTAAAGAAACCAACGCTATAGGGTTTTCCACCTCGGCTCAGTAAAAATCCGGATATGAAGATAAACAGAAAGAATAAACCTGTATAGACATGTTGAGATTGATTCGTGTTCATTTCAACTCCCTCGAGTATTACGAGATTCCTGTAGAAGTAATTCCCTACATCCATTCCGGTGCCGCAAGAACGATATTGCCGATAACTCGCCCGCTTTCCAGCAATTCATTAGCTTGCGCTGCTTCCAGAATTGGGAACTTCTGCATGATGATTGGTCGAATTTTGCCCTCTTCCAGGAGTCTGAATAATTCAGCCCAGTCATCCAAAAATGGACGTCGGTTGAGATAAGATCTTCCCGTACTATAGTACGAAGCTTTCCTTCCGTTTGGCAGCAGCGTATAAAGAGCAATCTGGGCCAGAAAACGAAATGTGCGTGCCAGGCTAAAAGGATTCGCATATCCCACAAAGATTCCGCCATGGCGCAGCAATGAAAAGCCTCGCTTGATGTAATCTCCTCCGATACCATCAAATACAGCATCCAGACCATCAGGTTCAGCCCCACGGATCACTTCAACAAAATCTTGTGAGTGGTAGTCGATCGGCGTTGCACCATACTCAGTGAGCATCTGATGTTTACTTTTCGAGGCAATTGCATACATCTTGAGCCCGGCCAGTTTGCCCAGCTGTAAAAACGCCGTCCCGATACCACCGCTGGCGCCAATGATAAGCACCTTGTCGCCTTTCCTGACTTTCGCAGATCGGTGCATCGGCTGGTAGGCGACGATGTAGTTAAGGATAAGCGGCACTGCTTCCACGGGACTGATGGTTTTGGGGACAGGTATAAGTTGGTTTTCCTTGATATAGACATACTCACTGTACCCTCCATAGACCGTCAAGGCGGCGACCCATGCTCCGACGGCAGTGTCTTCGATGTCCTCACCGATTGCATCGACCTCGCCGACGATCGAATAGCCGGGCACAAAGGGGACTTTGGGTGGAAACGGGCTGCGGCCGTAGCGCGCCTCGACGTCGGGCAAACTCACAGAGGCGGCAAGCACTTTTACACGCGCTTCCTTTCTTGATGGAAGACGCAGATCGTTCTCGACGATTTGCATCACTTCCGGTCCGCCTCTTTCAGGCACATATATGGTTTTGTGTTTCATGCCCATCTTGGTTCCTCGTTATACATCATATTCTGAAATCGCTATGCCCGTTTCGAGGTGTATACATAACGGGTGTGCGATCAAACACGCGCCTTAAGTGCGTCCCATTCTTACCAGCCTTATGCCCATCAAGATGTACCATATCAACGAAAGCAATCCGCCTCCGAGGCTGGTGATCAAGGCCAATGCCTCTCCGATCCCGGAAGAAGCACCATAGGTATAGCCGGAGAACAAGAAACTCGGTACGAGTAATCCAAAAGCGATAATCCCGATCCAGGCGATCGCCCTGCCCATCTTTCGATCGCGGAGCATGATGATTGAAAAAATCAAAGCTGCCAGCCAGATAAGCGCCAATCCGGCGACGCCGCCCGTTCCATGCGTGATGCTGATCAACGCCTGGCCGGCAGCCAAGAGCGCCGCTTGCTGCGCCTCGGTTGTCGCAGCGGCATATTCTCCGCTGAGCGCGAGCATCGAGAAGGACACGTTCGTGGCCAGATAAACGGCCATTCCCACAAAGGCCAAAGGTGCTGCGATCGTCGCCCAGACTTTGTCTGTCTGCTTAAGCATGGCGTGCAGCGCGAGGGCCACCGGACCAAAAAGGATCACGATGGGTATGTCGGCGAAACCGAGGTAAAAGAGTCCAATAATCCGATTGTTCTGCAATAAATCGAACCACTCCAGGACGGTGGTTGGAGCCGGTGCCTGCCGCATGGCAGGCGCGTAAACCGCAACTGCACTCAGGTATAGGAGCGCGATGGCGAGGCAAGCCGCACCACCCAAGCGGTATAGTCGTTTGTGTGAATCCATTTCGAATTTCATTCCACCACTTGAAGCATTGTTATCCATATCGATTAGTATCTCCTTATAACTGGGAACCAAAGAATGAGTAACCCGCGTGACATATGGTTCTTATTCGAATTTAATTGTAGTATCGAGATGGATGCGCAACAATGACCATTCCTGCAAGAATCGTGACATCCTACGTAAAACAAGACGTGATTGGCGTAAATTGACACGACTTTCTTCCATGGTATCGTTGATAGGAGATGAAGATCAGGAAAAATTATCCGATTACCGTATCTGTATCCGTGCTCTCTCAGCTGCTTCGCTATCTGGCGCATCTCGAGGTGGACATCAATGAGGTTTTTCGGAGCGCGGGCGTCGATCCGGATTTCCTCAAGAATCCTGATGTGCGCATTCCAATTGAAACCTACATCGCCATCGAGGATGATGCTGTCCGGATTTCCAAGGATCCCAACTTTGGATTGCACATGGGGGAATTTACCGAACCGGGAAGTTGGTCCATTCTTGGCTATATGATGATGAACTGCCGAACACTCAGCGAAGCTGCTGAAAAGTCAGGCCGTTACTCGATGATCATCGGAAATCTGATCCAGACGAAAGCGGTTCTCGGCTGGGGCACGGTGAAGATTGTCCTTTCGACGCCGAAACATGCACCCGTGCTTTCACGTCACTGTTTTGAATCTGCCCTCTCAAGCACGGTGCGCATGGGCAGGTATCTTACAGGTAAGCAGATTGACCCACTGGACGTCGGTTTCAGTTATCCCGAGCCGGCATCGATTGCCGAGTACGAAAGAATATTTCGCTCACCTGTATTATTTGACCAGAAACAGACCTGCATCACGTATGATATCAATGTAGGCAAGACACCTGTGCTCCAGCCAAATGCGAAACTACTTGAGCACTTTGAGCACTATGCCCAGGAATACCTGGCGGATATCGAAGGGATCGATAAAACCACACGGATCGTAACCAGGCACATTCTTGCCAACCTGGACAGCAGAAATCTCACGCTCAATAGTATCGCCAGGGACATGTCGATGAGTGTCCGCACACTGCAAAACCACTTGAAGAGTGAAGGGGTTGTTTTCCGAGACCTTCTCGAGGATACGCGCGAGCGGCTGGCGAAAAAGTATCTATGTGAAAATTACACAGTGGAAGACATCACCTATCTGCTCGGTTTCTCCGAACCGAGTGTATTCAGGAAGGCCTTCAAGAGATGGTCGGGAAGCACGCCGCGCGAATATCGCCAAATGGCATTGACGAGAAACCCCGGGGGAATGCGTTGATCGAACCAGATGTGCCTGGAGCCAGGTTGTCGAGCGCCATCCGGGCATAGCCTTTGTAATGATCTTCATACATCAGAGTGAACAGCACACAGCAACACTACACCTCGGTAGCTGCAAACATATTGGCCAACTGTCATCACGCCAATAGTTGGGACCAATCATTGTGATTCCTCAATGCTTATGCAATTACGCCCCAGGGCTAAATCATGGCTCCTGGACAGGGAATGGACTGGAGCACGTAAAGCCTGCAGGAGCATAAAGTGTTTCGAATGCGTATTCGTCGAGATATAGAATGATGGGAGCAGCCAAGCCTGAGTAGGTGATCTCGTAGACATCGAGAATCGTCTCTGCATGGTCCACAGATCCCAGGCGTACGTACGTGATTTCCTCTCCCGACGGACCAAGCAGCGTGTCCAAGTACGCCCTCTCTCTGGCCGGCCCGCCAAAAGATTGACCACCGACTCTGATCGGATTGTCCTCTGAATAGCCATATGATGTATCCGTCGAGACAGCACATGCTTCCCCGGCTGCTGCGGCAGTCTCGAAGAACGCAAGCGAATCAATGACCGCTGTGTAGACCGGTTCACCTTCGCTCTCCCAACCTGGTCCGGTGGGAGGATCCATAACAATGATGAAGGCCAAGATCAGACGCGTGTTTCCCGGATCAACAATGGTAATACGACCGGTAATGCTTTCACCGAAAAGGTTCCCATTCAAATCGGCGGTTAATGCACTCGCGCCTGCAACTTCTGTTGTATACGACTCGGAAGCTTCAAAGTCTTCCATGTCTTTCTGGATATTGGCAAGAAAGTTTTCCATGGAATTCATTATGATGTCGTCCGTTTCTGTTGGCATGGATACGATGGAAAACAGTATGGTTTGATTGCTATTCGCCATGCTAACTTGAGCTTCTGTGTAGCTGGTGTGGAAGCCAATAGGAGGCAGCAATCAGAAGCCACCACTTGAAAGCGCTACGGGTTCGACAAGAAGCAGGTCTTTCTCGGAGGGCACAGTCTCAACAGTTGCTGTTGGAGAAGGAGATGAATGAGGCGTAGATTGCTGTTTCGTGTCCGTGGGTGACGGATCGGTTGCTTTTACAGTACATGCAGTCAGCATGCCAAGAGCGCAAATTAATAAATACAGAAAGAAACGAACCTTTTTCATGGTTCCTCCTCCCTTGAAACGGGTATCACCCCATATTACTTCATGAAAATCGATTCTGCACGAAAGGAATGCCGAAACCCGGTTTATTCGGGACAAGCCATCATGGTCGTCATCCACACGAGGTTATCTATGACGACTTCTTCGCTTTTAGCAACCTCCTCTACACCGGCTGATGTCGTATTGCAGTTGTCGCTGCTCAATCCGGAAATTTGAAGCCGGTAACGTTCTCCCACGTAGATATTGCCCGGGGTAAGCTCGACACGATCACCGATTTCATCCAGCTCGAAGGTGAACTCGATCGGCGTCACCGGCTCGTAGACAACACCTTCGGGGCAGTGCACTTGCTCCGTTTCAGTCTCTGCACTATAGGAGATCGAGCAATTGGTATTGCGCTGCGCGATCTCCAATTGCGCTGCGCTCCAGAAGGCGAATCGCAAAGGTCGTTCAGCAGAGAAAACACGTGAGTCGATTGTTATTGTGAATGAGACCGCAGTATCAGATGTAGTATTGGACGGAATCAAATTACATCCTGCAGTTATCACAAGCAGGACGAGAACAAACGAAATCGCTTTAACTCGAGTCATTTTCCTTGTCTCCTCTCGATCTTTTAACGCCAGTGAGTTGTAGATTGTTCCAGCCTGAGGATAATCCTCTAGAACAGCACCCGGAAAATCGTCACGTTCGTGATCAAGTTAAAGTAGTATGTGCTACAACAGCAGACCATATCGAACCACGCTGCCGTCGGCAATGCGTAAGAAACCAACGCAATCCCAACATGATCATAAACCACAACGAACCCGAGACCCAGGCGAACTGTAATCCTGTGGAAGTCGAATGAAACCCAAGATGCAAGTGATGCGCACCAGCGAAGGTCACTGCAATCACTGCTGTTCCCGCTCGTCTTCTCAAGGATTCCTCAACCGATTGAGGCCAACATTGGACCGAGTATCTCCTTTCAGAATAGTAGAGAGATTGCAAGGTCGGGCTGGATTGCTCTACACTATGATTAATCTACGTTGGAGTGGTGTAACCAGCGTTCGATAGCAATTAAGCCCGGATAATGGCGATCAGCACGATCATCTCGCCGATGAGGATGGACCATGGATTCAAAAATCAAAGAAGCGATCCCAAAAGTTGCCGAGAAAATCGGTCTCCGCGGTCGAAAAGGATCGAAACCATTCAGTTACTTCGACCTGATCGACATGCTGGAGCATCCGGGTTGCCCTGTATGCAATTTGCTCCTTCAGAAGTCGGATCGTTATCTCAATACGATTTTTTCCGAGATGGTGCTCAATCCCGACACACACCAGGCCTTCCGAGAGCGAAGAGGCTTGTGCGCACAACACAGCGCGCGGGCAGCCGAACACATTGGTGGAACGCTTGAAATTGCCATTTTGTTCGCCGCTGGGCTCGATGAAGTAGTCCAGGCCTTATCGGAAGGCTTGCCCAGTGGTGACGGGAAACCGTTGCAAAACATGACCAAGCGCAATGGAAAACGTAAAACCCTGGAAAGGCGACTTGCTCCAACCGAGGCTTGCATGGTCTGCAGCTATTTGTATGAATGTGAGATGCGCTATATCGACACTTTGGGAAAACACATTTGTGATCCAAAGGTTTCAAAAGCCTTTGAAGATTCGGAAGGGCTGTGTCTGCCACACTTTCGCATGACGCTTCTCAATACATCCAAGGCATCTGCAAGAGAGCACCTTATTGCCATCCATAAGGAAATCTGGACGACTTTGAAGGAGGAGCTTGATTCCTTTATCGCTAAGAACAATTACCTTCACAAACATGAAATTAATTCACGGGAAGGTGATAGCTGGCGAAAAGTCTTACGAATTGCCGGTAAAAGCGGTGTACTTGGCCCCGATCGATTCTGAGTTGGATCTACTTTGCCATCCTCCACATATTTGGGAGCATTAAGCCGCCTCGGAATAATCGAATTGGCTGTTGTAAAGCTCGGCGTAAAATCCACTGCGTTCCAGCAGCTCTTCATGTGTGCCTTGCTCAATGATGTCACCCTCATCCATCACCAGGATTAGATCGGCGTTGCGAATCGTCGAGAGGCGGTGCGCGATGATAAAGCTGGTGCGGTTCTGCATAAGATTGTCCATCGCCTTCTGAATTAGCACCTCCGTGCGGGTGTCGACCGAACTTGTCGCTTCATCCAGAATCAACATGCGGGGATCGAGTACAATCGCACGGGCAATCGTGAGCAGCTGTTTCTGCCCCTCGGAAATATTGGAGACTTCCTCGTTGAGCACCAGGTTGTATCCTTCAGGCAGCGTACGTACGAAGTGGTCGACATGGGCGGCCTTGGCTGCCTCGATCACCTCCTGGTCGCTTGCGCTGGGCCTTCCATAGCGAATGTTCTCCATGATGGTATCGTTGTACAGCCAGGTATCCTGCAGCACCATACCGAACATGCAACGCAAATCCTCACGCTTGAAATCCTTGATGTTGTGGCCGTCGATCAGGATGGCGCCTTCGTTAGTGTCATAAAATCGCATCAGCAGTTTAACCAAGGTGGTCTTTCCGGCGCCCGTAGGCCCGACAATGGCGATCTTCTGCCCCGGCTTAACGTCGGCGGAAAATCCTTTGATCACAATTTCATCGGGGGTATAACCAAAGCGGACGTTCTGGAAAACAACGTTTCCCTCAATTGCTTCAGGCCGCACAGGTTGATCGGTATCCGGCGCTTCTTCATCCTCGTTGATGAATTCGAAGACGCGCTCCGCCGCTGCGGCGGTCTGCTGAAGGACGTTGGAGATGTTGGCAATCTGCCGGATGGGCTGATTGAAAGAACTGACGTATTGGATGAAAGCCTGAATATCGCCCACAGTGATCGTCTGCCGGATCGCCAGGTAGCCTCCCAAAATGGCGATACCCACGTAACCCAGGTTGCCCACAAAACTCATGACGGGCATGATCAAGTGGGTGAAAAATTGGGATTTCCATGCCGAGGTATACAGGGTCTCATTCAAACCATCGAAGCGTTCGATACTCTCGGCTTCCCCGTTGAAGGCTTTCATTACCAGGTGTCCGCCAAACATCTCCTCAACGTGTCCATTGACATGACCGAGATAATCCTGCTGCTGCATGAAGTACTTCTGTGATCGGCTCACCACCAGAACGACGATCAAGGTCGAAAGCGGGATGATCAACAAGGCAATTAACGTCATTTGCCAGCTGATGGAGAGCATCATGACCAGGATGCCCAACACAGTAACAACCGACGTGACGATCTGTGAGAGGCTTTGACTCAACGTCTGGTTGACAGTATCCACATCGTTGGTAATGCGTGAGAGCACTTCACCCTGGCTGGTTCTGTCGAAGTACCTAAAGGGCATACGGTTGATTTTGTCGGCAATATCCCTGCGGAAGCGGTAGGTGATGTCCGTGGAAATCGAAGCCATGATCCAGCCCTGGATGAACGAGAACAGAGTAGAAGCGAGATACAGCGCCAGCGTAATCAAGATGATCTGGCCGATATAATCAAAATCAATCCCGCTGCCCGTCCCGGCGACGATCCCGATGACACCTTCGAACAGCCTTGTGGTGGCCCGACCCAATATCTTGGGCCCAACGATGGCAAAGATCGTAGATGCAATTGCGACGAGCATTACGAACATAATTGCGATTTTGTAAGTGCCGAGATATTCGATCAGCTTTCGCATCGTGCCTTTGAAATCCCGCGCTCGATCTCCTTTGAGCATGGCCATAGGGCCGCCGTGGCCCATTGGGCCGCGGCCTCGCATGGGGCCACGAGGTCTCCGCGGCGATGATGAGTTTGTGTCTTGAGAGGTCATGCCAACTCCTCCGCACTCAATTGTGAGTGAGCAATTTCTTGATACGTTTCGCAGGTCTCCATCAACTCTTCATGCCTGCCCTTGCCAACCACGCGGCCTTCCTCGAGTACGATGATTTGATCTGCGTTCATGACCGTAGCTACACGCTGCGTGACGATAAGCACCGTGGCAGCACCCGTTTTCTGCTTCAGTGTTCTACGTAAAATTGAATCCGTCTTGAAATCCAGTGCCGAGAAACTATCATCGAAGATGTAGATTGGAGGTTTTTTAACCATCGCGCGAGCAATGGCCAGACGCTGCCGCTGGCCACCTGAAACGTTCGTGCCGCCCTGGGCAATCTCGGCGGCGAAGCCTTCCCCGTCCTCAAAAACGAATTCGCTTGCCTGCGCGATATCGACGGCCTCGCGCAGTGTCTCATCGCTGGCGTCTGGATCGGCGTAACGCAAATTGCTTTCGATAGTTCCGGAGAAGAGCATGCCCTTTTGTGGAACGTAACCGATCTTGTCGCGCAAATCATGCTGCCGCACATTACGTATATCGATCCCATCCAGATGGATACTTCCCTGTGTCACGTCGTAGAAACGCGGGATGAGATTGATCACCGTCGATTTACCACAGCCCGTCGAGCCGATGAAAGCGGTTGTTTCACCCGGAAGTGCTGTGAAGTTAATTCCATGCAGCACATCATCCAGCGCCCCCGGATAGCGGAAAGAAACATTGCGGAATTCGATCTTGCCTTTAAAATCGTCACCGAATTTTCGTGGCTCTTCCGGATCCTTGATGGTGATCTCGGTTTCCAATACATCGGCAATCCGATCCCCGGAAACCGCCGCCCTGGGCAAGAAGATGAACAACATCGACATCATCATAAAGGCGAAGACGATTTGCATCGCATACTGCAGGAATGCCATCATGTCACCGACCTGCATGTTCGCTTCCGCAACCTGATGGGCACCGACCCAGATGATGCCCAGCGAGAGGCCATTCATTAACAGCATCATCACTGGCATCATCGTAACCATCACGCGGGCGATGAACAGGCTTGTAGCGGTCAGATCGCGGTTGGCGCTATCAAAGCGCGCGGCTTCGTCCCTCTGTTTATTGAAGGCACGAATAACCATCATACCGGAGAGATTCTCACGCGTCACCAGGTTGAGACGGTCGATCAAGCTTTGAATGATCTTGAACTTGGGCAAGGCGATCGAGAAGACCACCAGGATCACGCTGAGCAGCGCGACGACGACCACGGCGATAATCCACCACATCTCTGCGCTTTTATCGATGGCCCTTAGGATGCCGCCGATGCCAATGATCGGCGCGAAGAAAACCATGCGCAGGATCATGAATATGACAGTCTGGACCTGAGTCACGTCGTTGGTCGAGCGAGTAATCAGTGAAGCTGTCGAAAATTTATCAAATTCAGCGCTGGTGAAATGCTCCACCTTTTGGAATACATCTTTGCGGATATCACGTGCTGCGCCGGCTGCCACTCGGGACGCCAGATAACCTACGGCGATGGCGCATATGCCGCCGAGAAGCGAGATCAGCAGCATCAAACCGCCGGTGCGCAGGATGTAGCTGGTCTGCAGCTGAGCGACATCCATGCCGAGCGCTTCGTATTCCGACTTGACCGCACCGACGGCCATCTGCGTGATCATGCTTTTCCCGAGGGAGGCAACCATCTCATCCAGCCTGGCGCGCAGCACGGAGCGCTGAGCGTCGGGCAGCATTTTCAGGACTTCGAAAACGTCCATTCCTTCCGGGATCATGGAGGGGTCAAAATCGAAGCCAAAATCCATTGGCGGTGCCTGGGATGTATCCGCCGCCATCTGCTCGATACCCGAAACAACCAACCAGGCCTTACCCATAATGGCATTGAGTGCATCGATCTCCGCCCGATCGCCATCTTTACGGATGTAAACGGGTTCCGCCGCCAGGAGGGGATAATCATCGAGATACGCATCTGCGTTTGCAGATGACGGTTCCAGTAATACGTAGCTTTCAACCACGCGAGCAGATTCATCATCGCTCATGAAGAGCAACAGCCTCTCCATTTCACTCTGGCGAATTGCGATCGGAACGGCATTCTCCACACCGTTCTGCTGAATGCCATTATTGACGATCTTCGACAGGTAATCTGGCAGCGCCAGATCTGCATTCGCCTGGAAAAACAGCAGGGAAATGGATAAGATGATGAAAAATGTATATGGCTTTAAATATTTTCGTAATCGCAGCATCTCAGCTTGCTCCTCGAAATTTAGCTTCAGTGTTCGGATTCATAGGGATACCCCAGCTGGGATGCTTTTTCGATCAAAGCATCCAGCGCCAGCGCGATCCATTCCTCTTCGCGAGGCGAGAGATCCTCGAAAACATCCCTCAGCCAGCTTATGCGAGCACGGATGCTCCCTTCCACGATCTGATGACCTTTATCCGATAGGATAATCTGTTTGACACGACGGTCACCCGGGTCTTCAGAACGCAGGATGAGACCCTGCTGCACCAGCCGATCCAGCATCTGGCTTGCCCCGGCGCTGCTCACATTGAGGTGTTCACCCAAATCGGTTACACCCGCCTGGCCCATGTGGTGAAGATGCAACAATGCACCGCATTGGGATAGAGAAAGTCCATTCTCCTTTGCATAGTGGATGAAGTTACACATTGAGTGACGCATGAAGATTTCCATCCAATCATGCATTCGGTTCAAGAGCGAATCGTCACGCGTCATACTTAACCTTCCTTAATTGTTAATGACTGTGAAATATAAACGATACTTAAGATTGTGTCAAGAATATATATCGGGTTCTCAGCCGAACTTTAGTGATCGATAAAAAGGGGGAATATCGATCGATGCTTTCTATATGCCTGATACAGAAGACCATGATGATCGATCCAATGATGTTTTTTCGTGAGGAACGGATGTGGATGATTGATTTCAGGAAAAAGCGTCGTAAATTTCCGCAGTTGACAAGCATCGCATTTATCGTACAATTGTTCTATAACCGGTGGGTAACTGCAAGAAGTGCACGGCCGCCCGGGCCGGAACGAAACCACGACCCCCATCGGAGAGGAGTATTCCCATGTTTCATAAAGTAATTCTTGTTGGCAATCTCGGCCGCGATCCGGAGATGCGTTACACGCCCGGCGGTCAGGCAGTGTGCAACCTCAGCGTGGCCACCAATCGCACCTGGTCACGCGACGGTGAGCAGCAAAAGGAAACCACCTGGTTCCGCGTGACCGTTTGGGGGCGGCAGGCAGAAACCGTAAACCAGTATCTGAAAAAAGGTCGCAGCGTGCTGGTCGAAGGACGTCTCAATCCGGACGAAAACGGTAATCCGCGGATCTGGACCAGCAACGAAGGCCAGCCGCGCGCTTCTTTTGAAGTGACGGCACAGACAATACGCTTTCTCGGTGGACGCGGAGAAGAAGTGGGATTTGACGAGGATCAAGGCGTCGGACCACAATCTGAGGACGAGATCCCCTTCTAGGTCGTTATCTATACATGCCCTCAGCCCGATTGCATCTTGCGGCTGAGGGCGTCCCTATTCATTCGGAGTTAGCCCATGTCGAAGCAATCTGGAAAGCCACCATCTGCAAGTCGTATACGAGTCAACTTGCCTTCACAACTCAAAGCGACATATTCCAACCTCGCCTT
>DAOUEK010000088.1:0-14192 GCA_034430425.1 Anaerolineales bacterium
CTCGACGCACGGCTTTCGAGAGTGCGTTGATGGCATCATCCTGCCCTACAATGCGGCGATGAAGCATGTCCTCCATTTTCAATAAATGCTCCGACTCTTCCTCCGCCATCTGCATCACGGGGATGCCGGTCCACATCGAGACCACTTCGGCGACATCTTCTTCTGTCACCTGAGGTCCATCCTTTGCGTTTTCCCAGGCGTCCCGAAGTTCACTCAGTGTTTCCTCGAGTTCCGTCTGGCGCTCGATTAATGCTTGGGCATCTTCGAAACGCGCTTCATCCATCGCCTGGGTATGGGATTCGCGTGTACTGCGCAATTCGGTGATCGTCTTCTTGAGTGACACGGCTTCCGGGCTCTTGTACATGCGCACTCGAGAAGCCGCTTCGTCGATTAGATCAATCGCTTTGTCGGGAAGGAAACGATCAGTCACGTAGCGAGAAGAAAGATAGACGGCCGCTTCGAGCGCCTCATCAGAAATACCCAATTTGTGATGCTCTTCGTAAGGCTTTCTCACTCCTCGAAGAATATCGATCGTTTCTTCGATCGAGGGTTCCTCGACCATGACGGGCTGAAAACGCCTTTCCAACGCCGCGTCGTTCTCGATATTCTTTCGGTACTCATCGAGCGTGGTCGCCCCAATAACCTGCAGTTCACCACGTGCCAACGCGGGTTTGAGGATGTTGGCTGCATCCACCGAAGAACCAGCGGACCCGGCACCAACGAGCATATGCACCTCGTCGATGAAGAGTATCGAGTCGGATGACTTCAACTCGTCGATCACTCGCTTGAGTCGCTCCTCAAATTGACCGCGATACATTGTCCCTGCAACCAGAGAACCCACATCCAGTTGTAAAACGCGTTTTCCCAGCAAAGGTCCGGGGGTTTCACCAGCGACGATACGCTGTGCTAAACCCTCGATGATGGCAGTCTTGCCGACACCTGGTTCGCCAATCAAAGCCGGATTGTTCTTCGTTCGACGCGCCAGGATTTGGATGACGCGTTCGATCTCCTGCTCACGACCAACTACAGGGTCAAGTTTGCTATCTTCCGCAAGCGTTGTCAGATCGGTTGCCAATTGATCCACGAGTGGCGTTTTTTCGCGTTTCTCTTTTCGCTCTTGCTGCGAAGAACGCGCCATCCTACGAGTCGGAGCTTCCTGTAAAAGACGTCGGGTTTGACGACGGATCTGCTCCGGTGTGACTCCCAAACGACGCAGGACATCGAGACCCACACCCTCTTTCTGTCGGACCAATCCCAGCAAGAGATGTTCCGTGCCGATGTAATGGTGTCCCATACGGCGAGCTTCCTCGATCGCAATCTGCAACACCTGCTCGGTTCCGGGAGCCAGCTCGATTTTTCCACCCTTGTGACGGCCGATCCCCATCAGGCGTTCCACAACCTCTTTAACGCGGGCAGGATCGAGGCCCAATTCTCGCAACACGCGGCCTGCAACCCCACCTTCTTCACGGATTAAACCGAGAAGAAGATGCTCGGTCCCGATGTAGTTATGATGCATCCGCTCGGCTTCCTCATGCGCCAAGCTGAGAACACGACGGGCTCGTTGTGTAAAACGCTCCATATTGTCTTTCACGACCCAGTCCTCCGAATCAACATACGATACCAACGTTTGCTTTACACATTTTACCAAAATATCCTATCACACCTGCTCGATTAGGATAAAATACCCCTCAAAATCAAACGGCCGGGCTCCTTGTTCAGGCGCCCGGCCGGCTGATTACATCGTCTCGACCGTATCCCTCTCGGGATCGTCGGATGGTGGATCTCCACCCGTTTCTGCGCCTTCCGCAGCGGCATGTTCATCTCCGTCTGCAGGTTCAGCTTCTGTTGAAAGGATTTTCTCCTCATCTTCAACGGTTTCAACTTCCAATTCTTCTTCAGCTTCCAATTCTTCTTCGGCTTCCAATTCCACATCCATGCTCGTTTTAGCAGCTTCGGCTTGCGTTTGCGCCCCAGCGGAATCCTCAGCATCAGGTTCAGGAAGCTCATCTGCAGGCGTTTCATCGGCCGCATCCCCGGAAGTTTCAGCAGCCTCAGCCTCAACAGCGGGGAGGTCTACATCAACCGCCTCTAACGCTGCATCAAAATCCTCCACCTCACTTTGTGCAACGTCATCGGAATCATGTGCATGTATATCCTGCATCGCCACACGCCAATCCTGTTCGGAATATTCTGCGGATGAGACGCGCTTCAGGCTCAATCCGATCCGGCTGCGGCTGTTATCAATATTGATGATACGCAGTGTGACGACTTGCCCTTCCTGCACCACTTCGCCTGGGTGTTCGATGCGCTGTTCGGCGAGTTCCGATACATGGATCAAGCCTTCAATATCATAATCTCCTGTACCAGCCAGAGATGCAAAGGCGCCAAAATCCGTCAACTTCGTGATTGTGCCCTCGACCAACTGGCCTTCTTCAAACTCTTTAACAATCTCATCCCAGGGATTCGCTTCGAGTTCGCGGATCGAGAGACTGATGCGTTTCCTGTCTTTATCCACACCGAGGACTTTCACATCGACTTTCTGCCCAACCTTGAGGACTTCGCGAGGATGAGATACTCGTTTCCAGGATACTTCCGATAAATGCACCAACCCGTCCGCACCACCGATATCAACAAATGCGCCAAAGTCCGCCAGGCTGATAACATGGCCGCTGCGCACTTCGCCTGGTTCCAAATCTTCAATTAGGCGTTCCTTTAATGAATCGCGAGCCTCTCGAGTTGCGGCGCGCTCGGACATGATCAACCGATTGCGGCTTCTATCGACTTCGATTACCTTGGCGATCACCGGCTCGTCGACCATTTTACCCCAGCGTTGATCTGGAGTGCTGCCATGCGCACGCCGACGTCTGGAAAGGCTTACTTGAGAAGCGGGAATGAACCCGCGCACGTTGCCCAGTTTAATAATCAAACCACCCTTGTTATAACCGGCTACAGTGCCTTCGAATAAATCCTGGCTTTTTAGAAGCGTTTCTGCATCTTGCCAGTCTCGTTCCTCTCGAGCCTTGGAAATGGACAAAACCAAATGTCCATCGCGCCCACCCGATCGCAACACATACACATCTACTTGTTTACCGACAACCATATCTTCGCGTTGCTCATCACTAAGGCGTTCGAGTTCACGCGAGGAAATAACGCCTTCGGATTTAGCGCCGATATCTACCAAAACATCCGTTTCAGTAACGCGAGCTATCGTGCCGATCCGAATCTCCCCTCGTCGAGGCATCTCCAAATCATAGGATTCCTCTTCGAGTAATACATCCATCGGATGGGTAATTTTGCCGGCATCTTCATCGCCTTCGTCGCTACGATCCTGGTTGGGCGGTTGAGACTCTTCATTGAAGACTTTCTCGAAGTTTGTGTCCTCGGTCTCCGCTTCTACCTCCTCTACCTCGGATTCGCTCGCTTCGAGGGTATTCATCGACGCTTGTTCCGAGCCTTCGATTGACTCCTGGGAAGGTGGCTCAGCGCCAACGGGCTCTTGATCTAGACTCATAAATACGGCTTTCTCCGTTTCCTAAAGGTATGGAGGCATTATAAAGGCGAAGCGCACTCTTGACAACCTCTGTTGGATTTCAAGAGATTGTATGCGGTATAATCCAGCCGGAGATCGCACTATGGCAGCCGTATATCCGTTTACCGCTATTGTTGGGCAGCAGCGTATGCTGCGTTCGTTGGTCCTCAACGCCGTCAATCCTCGAATCGGTGGCGTTTTGATCCGTGGAGAGCGGGGCACAGGAAAATCGACCGCGGCGCGGGCACTCGCCGCTTTATTGCCGGATGTAAATGTAGTCGTAGGATGCCGCTTTGGATGCGATCCAGAGCGCCCGACAACGTGGTGCACGGAGTGCAGGGAACGATTCAACCGCGGTGAAGATCTGCCCGTGGAAACCCGCAAGACATCCTTTGTCGACCTTCCTGTCTCCGCCACGGAAGACCGGGTGGTCGGTACGCTCGATATCGAACGGGCGATCAAGGAAGGTGAACGCCATTTCGAGCCCGGAGTTCTCGCAGCGGCCAATCGAGGTATGCTCTATATCGACGAAGTGAACCTGTTGGACGACCATGTCGTCGACGTGCTGCTGGACTCGGCAGCCCTGGGTATGAACATCGTTGAACGTGAAGGGATATCCTTCAGCCACCCGGCTCGATACATCCTCGTAGGAACGATGAATCCTGAAGAAGGAGATCTGCGGCCACAACTTTTAGATCGTTTTGCACTCTCTGTGGAAATCCGTGGTCTCCAGGATGCCAACGATCGCGTGGCGATCATGGAGCATAATCTGGCCCACGAACATGACCCGAAGCAGTTCCGCGAGAATTGGATGGAGAAGGAACACGAACTCTCCAAACAAATTGAAACGGCCCGGGAACTCGTCGAACACGTAGAATACTCGAAACGCGACCTACTGCTCATCGCCAGGCTCACGTCAGAATTGCAGGTGGATGGCCACCGTGCAGATCTGGTGATTCTCAAATCCGCACGCGCCCATGCGGCATTCGAAGGCCGCAGCGCAATCACAGAACGAGATATTGCCCTTGCCGCAGAGCTTGCATTACCGCACCGTCTGAAACGCGGTCCTTTCCATCAGGTTGAATTTTCGATCGATGAGCTTCAAGCCCAGATCGAGCACATTCAATCTGAAGTTGGAAGCGAAGAAACCGAACAAGCCATTTTCGACGACGATGCGGCCAGTACTAAAAAAAAAGACGTCAAAGCCTAACCGGTGAAGCCTCCCAGGAAGCGGAACGCCAAGATAAAACAGAAGCCCACAATCAATCACCCAGCGATTCGCTGACCGCACGATGGTGGGAGGGTGGAGAAAAAGTAAAGATCGGATCATCCTTTTCGCCACGACGTTTGGAAGGCCAACTCGATCGCCTAACCCGCCGCCAGGGTGGGCGTCGAACACGAACACGCACCGACCGCAAACGCGGTCGTTATATCCTGGCTCGACCCGCAAAAAAGAAAACCGCTGACATTGCCTTCGATGCAACCCTGCGTGCCGCCGCGCCATTCCAAAAGAGAAGAAAATCAGAACAAGACCATCGCCGCTTTGCGATTGAACTCTCCGATCTGCAAGAAAAAGTTCGCGTACGTAAAGCTGCAAACCTGATCCTTTTCGTTGTCGACGCCTCCTGGTCCATGGCCGTGGCAGAACGCATGTCCGCGACCAAAGGGGCAATCCTATCCTTGCTTACCGACGCCTATCAACGCAGAGATCGCGTTGGCCTGGTCGTCTTCCAAAAGGATCGGGCCATCACCGTGTTGAATCCCACGAATTCCGTCCAGCTCGCCCAGGTGGCTCTGGCGGATATCCCCGTTGGCGGGAAGACACCGCTCTCTGCAGGGTTATGCATGGCCCACGAAATCTTCGAGAAAGAACGATACCAGAATAAGGATCTACTCCCGTTAATGATCCTGCTGACAGACGGAGCGGGGAATGTCTCCATGGGCAATCAACCACCGCAGCAAGAAGCCCATAGAATCGCCAATCGCATTCAAGAAGCCGGCATCCGTTCCGTGGTTATCAACATGGAGCATGTGGCTTTCGACCAGGGGCTTGCAAAGGCGCTCGCCGATCATCTTGGAGGTCCGTGTTACACGCTTCAAGAACTGCGTGCCGACCACCTCTACATGGCGGTGAGGCAGGAAATCAACCGGGTGAACGATTAGAACCACCGCTCCTACCCGTGATTTCACACCACCCATGCACTACATTTTTTACCGATTAACAACCAGGGGATTGACCATCACTCGGCCAGCTGCTTGCCTGCCAGACGCTTAAGTCGGTGCTCGATTTCAGACCACTCCTGATCACGCCGCCAATCGTCTGGCCAGTGTGTCAGACATTGAAGTGCTTCTTGTGCCCAATGCTGCGCCGCCGCAAAATCTTGCGCATACCACTCATAATACTTCGCCAGTTCGATACAAGGGCGGGGATCATCAACAGCGAGAGAATGCCACGTTTCCCAATAATTAACTGCTTCCATCCGTTTCCCAGCACGCTTTAACAAAGTCGCATAATGGCGTAACGCCTCAATTTTAATATCTGCTTTATTGCTGGTGAGCGCCACTTGAAAAGATACCGTCGCCTGCTTCTCTCGACCGGCATCCTGGTGCCAGCGTGCCAAGGCCAACGCTTCAGCGCCTGATATTGTGCCCGGATCTTGGTTGTTATATCGCTCAAACACATGGACAGCGAGTCCGACCAAGCTAAGGATGTCGATGGCGTTGTGATAAAGAACTCGGGTCATGTCCCTTGCATCCCCTGTACGCAGGTAGTCGAGATACATGCCGGGAATGAGTGCTCCCGGCACATCTTCATCCGAACGCTGCACACCCAACAAATTACGCTCGATCGTACCCAAACTACAGTCAGGAAGGCTGCGTCGCCATAATCTTCGTGACGGATGGAGCAGGTCGATTTGCGGCAAAGAACTTAACGACCAGTATTTTCGTAGCCCAAGCATATATCGCATCTCGAGTAAAGGCACGTCAAATACACGCCCATTGAAAGATACGATCGCCCTGGCGCTTTCGAGATCTTCCTGTAACGCATGCAGCAGTCCCGCCTCTTCTCCAGGCTCACGCAGAAAGTATTGCCGAAGGCGAAAATGATCCCCGCAAAATCTTCCCACACCCACCAGGAAAGCAATCGTCCCGGCGCCGCCAGCCAAACCCGTTGTCTCTGTATCCAAGAAAAGCATGTCTTCAAAAGAGACGCTTGCAAGCTTGGGCTGGCGCACGACCCGCGCCGCCAAATCACTGTCAACCTCAAGTATTGTAGACAACGCATAGCCAGCGTGTTGGTAGCTGCGGGGATACAATTCCTGAAGGCGAAATGCTTTCCCATGTGGGGTTTCAATTTCATCTCCGGAGGGCAACCCCACACGTTGTCTCGAAATGATTTGCGGCTCCTGACGTTTGCGGGATTTTCGTCCCAAGCGTTTCAGGCGCCTGCGAAGTGCATCATCACTCATCGTCTATCCAATCTCATCTCAAATCTGAGACGGCAATTAGAAAACATTATATCGCTCGAACAGACTGGAAAACATTCCCCCGAAGGTTGAGAGATCGATCCACATGCACAACACTTCTATGACGCGGATATGAGGATCACAAAGACGCGAACGACGCGACTTTTCACAGCCGCGCCCCAGATCATTGATACATCAATTGTATGTAGTCATCATTTCGATGGTGGAGGAATATCACAAATAACCTGCCAGTGAGGCTGCCAGCAAACTAATCATCAGCTGCCAACAGCACCACCGTGAAGGTGCTCCCTTCTCCCAATTTTGAGTCAACCCAAATCCTACCCCCGTGATTGTCGACAATCGACTTTACGATCGAGAGACCCAGGCCAGTACCGGGCATATCATCCGGAATGTTGCTGGCGCGGAAGAATTTGTCGAACAAATAGGGCTGATCGGCGGGAGGAATTCCCGGCCCATTATCGATCACCCGCAAGATGATCTGCCCGCCCTCCGCCTCTGCCTTCACGCTCACGGAGCCCCCTTCTGGTGTGTATTTAATCGCGTTGTCGATGAGGTTACCGATCATCTGTCGTAAGCGGACCGGATCTCCATTGACCAGCGGCAATCCTTTCGTGAGCTCGATATCCAATTTAATACCTTGGCTTTCAGCCACACCACGGAGACTATCCACAGCGTAGCGGGTAAGCATATCGATCGATGTGCTTTCCCGAGCAATATCCAAACCCGCCTCAATACGCCCCAGGTCTAGAAGATCCGTCACTAAGTCTGTGATCTGATTAACGCTGAGCCGAACCCGCTGCGTAAATTCCTGTTGCTGTTCGTTCAATCCTCCGGCCCGTTCGATCAGCTCTACGTATCCCAGAATGGCCGTTAACGGAGAACGTAGATCATGTGAAACTGTGGTTACGAACTCAGACTTAATGCGATCCAGATTTTTCAAATGCGTGATGTCATGGAGCACAATCGCCTGGCCAACGCCCTCAATCGGCGTACATTGCAAATTGAAGATGCGTCCATCTGAAATCTCGATGTCCTCTTGATGAGGGACCTTTCCAGAATCCCGCAGCATCTTCAATAGTTTGGGTTCGTCAAATGCTTCAACAATCGAGCGTCCGTGAAAATCGCCTTCGATTCCAAAGGCTTCCTGCGCAGTATGATTGATAAGCCGGATACGATTATCAGGGTCAACGACGATCACGCCGTTTTTAATTTGACTTAAAATGGTTTCCAGCTGAACCCGTTCCATCTCCGAGTTCGTGAACAATCTTGCGTTTTCAATGGCAATGGCCGCGTAATCAGCCATCGCCGTGATTACGGTCATATCCTTTTCGGAGAGGACGCTTCCCGCTTTGCGATTATCGACACCCAGAACACCAATCACCCGGCCACGAACTTGAAGCGGCACGTAAATCAGGGAGTGAACCAAATAGGAAGTCTTGATCTTCTGGGGTGTCGTCTCGTCGATGATCACCGGTTCACCGGTCGAAACCACTTTTCCGGCCAGCGAGTCACGAGTCTCCAAGCGGAAAGCGGTGGCGAAATCATCGTCGAAGTTCTTCGAAGCCCGCATATAGAGTTCGCCTGAATCTTCCTCGAGAAGTAATAGACTTCCCTCTTCCGCGCCCGTAAGCCGCACTGCAGCTTCCACGACGGTTGTCAGGACTTCATCCAATTCCAACGTCGCTGTAACTTTACGCCCGATCATCGATAAGGCTTCAAGCTCATGAACACGATTTTTGATATTCTCGGTGCCATGCGGCTTGGCACCAGTCGAATCGTCTCCAAGCCTACGCGCATGCTCATCGAAGGCTCGTTTGACTGCCTCCAGCATTTCATCCGGTTCGACTGGCTTTTTGAGTATATCCGTTGCCCCAGCGCGCATCGCTTCGATCGCCAGCGCTTCCGACCCCTCGCTGGAAATCAAGATCGCCGGGATCTGCGGATTTTGACGGCGAAGGCGTCGGATCAATTCGATACCGGATAAATTCGGCATCTGATGATCGGTGATCACTAAAAATGGTTCGTATTCCTGAACCAATGTCAAAGCCGATAAACCATCCGCCACAGATTTGACTTCATAACCGGCAGGCGCGAGGATACTTTCCTCGAGGCTGAGGCGAAAATCTTCATTATCATCGACGATCAGGATCAAATTCTTACTCATTACATTCCAATAGATTAAATCGTTGTATAGTCACACGCAACGATTGAATAGAAGCTTCGGTACCTTGTCATCCTAGTTTTCCGCAGATCCTTCCTTTTCCGTCTTCATCTTGCCCGGATAGGTTTCAGGCGCTTCATTTACCTGCTTTATTAATGCTACCAAATCCTCGTCAACGGTTTGTACGGCTTTATAAAGGCCGCCTTTTTCAACGCGCTGTAAGATGGCGTTGATTTGTGCTCTCGCAGCACGAAGCCCGCGTTCCAATCCCGCACGCCATTCTGCCCGGGCTTGTGCATCCATATTGGCCTCCCCCATCACGCGCTGCAAATGGTTGGCCCTGGCTTCTAAGGCCTGGAAAAGCCGAGCGTTAACCAGAGAGATCGAAGCATAATCCGCAACCGCTTCGAGCATGGCCTGGTCTCGTTCGGAAAAAGCCCGTCCTTCTTCTCTGGCGACGACCAATACGCCAATAGGTTTATTGCGAACCTTGACCGGAGCGATTAAAAGAGCTTTCGCAATTTTATCGATTTTGAATTGCGATAAGCCTTCTCCGTGAATGGCCAAAGCCTCTCCCGAAAGCATCACCAAACCACTGACACCGTCATCCCAGGATTGATGCAGCTTAGTAACAATACTCGATGGCATGCCGGCTTCTGCACGCAGCAATAATTGTCCGCTTGTTTCATCTTCCAGGAGGACATACCCCATATCCGCTTCGGTGACAAATAGGCTCCCTTCCATGAGTTTGTCAAATAACTGCCCCTGATGGGTTGTCGAAGTCACTGTCTTGCCAATCCCAAACAAAGTGGTTAATTCACGCACCCGATGCTCGAGTTGTCGGTTGCTCTCCGCCAATTGTCGGGCAAGACGCTGGCGCTCTCCTAGCAGACGGGTTTCGTTCATCGCCCGCTCCACCGCAGTAACAACTTCCGCTTCGCGCAGCGGTTTCTTTAGATAATCATCGGCGCCTAAGCGAAAGGCTGCAATGGCATCCGCTTCCATCCCCTCCTGGGCCATTACGAGTGTGGGCAGCTCGATACCCTGCGAACGCAATGCGACGAGAAGATCCTTCCCACTTAAACCCGGCAGGGTCATACTGGCGATGATGAGATCCGGCATGAAATTGATGGCTTGCTGGATCGCAGTCGCCGCATTGCTGGCAATCGACACTTCATAGCCGAGGGGCTTGAGCACCTGCATCTCGAGAAGATCGAGCACATCCGGGTCTTCGTCGACAACAAGCACCCTCCCCATATCAGTAGAACCCGTCATTCCGGTATAATAGCACGGAAGATTTTTCAGGGGGAGTCAAGTAATCAATCCATCTCCCCTTGTTGATTCTTCCCGCCTTTTTTCGTACCGCATTAGTGTAACTCGAAGATCGATTTCGAGAAACAGGTGATCGTACATTAATAAAAATCGATCTCCACATTTACCCGAAGCCAGGTCCGCAGCATGAGATTAAGAAGCAATAGAGGAACAAGTAACTCAACTGTGAGCAAACATCCATCTTTTCGGGCGAAAAGACCTGGCTGCTGTTAGAATCGTGTTAGATTTCCTTTATGGAATCTTGACTCCCATTCTTGGCGACCCTTAGAATTCAAAGTAAGGACTTCTAAGCGAATGGAATACAAAGACTACTATAAAATCCTCGGTGTAAAGCGTGATGCTTCGGAAATGGAAATCAAGCGCGTTTATCGCTCATTGGCATTAAAGTTTCACCCCGATAAAAATCCCTCCAGTGAAGCATCCGGCCGCTTTAAAGAAATTAATGAGGCATACGAAGTTCTCGGTGATCCCAATAAACGCAGGAAATACGACCAACTCGGCAGCTCCTACAAAGCGTGGGAACGAATGGGGGGTCAAGCCGGAAATTTTGACTGGTCACAATGGATGGGCGGCGCGCCCGGTGGCGTGCATGTGGATGTTGGCAATCTGGGAGATCTGTTGGGAGGTTTCTCTGATTTCTTTTCCACCATTTTCGGAGGCATGCCGTTGCACGGACAACCAAATCCTTCCAACCGTTCCAGGCAAAGACACGATGTTGAACAATCCGTAAGCATCAATTTGATTGAGGCCTACACAGGCACGACACGAATTCTCCAACAGGATGGGCGAAAACTCGAGGTGGTTATCCCTGCTGGTGCCAAGACCGGTATGAAATTACGAATCAGTGGGCAAGGACACACAAGTCAACGAGGATCAGGCAATTTGTATATCAAAGTGAATGTGGATCCCGACCCTCGCTTCGTGCGTGAAGAAAACAACCTGCACACAGAGGCAGTCGTCGATCTCTACACCGCCATTCTGGGAGGGGAAGCAAGCGTCCCGTATCCGCAAGGAGAACTTTTCCTGACCATACCCCCTGAGAGTCAACCGGGAAAGGTGTTCCGCCTAAAAGGGAAAGGGATGCCAAACGTGCGAGGTGGTTCCAACGGCGATTTATTTGCTACCCTTAAGGTCACTTTGCCGGAAAACTTATCCGATGAAGAAAAGGACCTTTATCAAAAATTATCAGAACTCCGCTGACACGGACTCGGGCTCCAACCGGCATTTCAATCATGGCTGCCCGAAGCAGGTGTACAAGAAAGATATTTTCGGAGAGCATGAAATCCAAATCGAGCACATAACAGGTAGAGGATTGCTGTGATGAAAACAAGAAACGGTATTACATTTGTGGTAAGCCTGATTTCTTTGCTGACCATGGTCTCCTGCAGCAGCGCGACGACCTTGAGCGAGGAAAGTATCCCTAGTGTGGATACCACGACCGGCTCGCTAGTTAACGATCCCGAAACGGCCATCGAACCGGACGAGGTGACGGAGAGTCAGCTTGAGATCGACGAGACAATGCTGGCTGACATATACGATCGCGTTTACCCCGGTGTTGTCACGATTTGGACGTATTCCGATGCGGGTGACAGCGAAAACACTCGACCGTTGGGACAAGGATCCGGTTTCGTCGTAGATACTGACGGCCATATCCTGACCAATCAGCATGTGATTGACGGTGCCGCCGAGATCGAAGTTGATTTTCCCTCCGGTTTGAAATCCTGGGCAGAATTGATCGGGACCGATCCCAATTCCGATCTCGCCGTACTTAAAGTCGATGTTCCTCAAGAGGGACTGTTCCCGATACCTCTTGGCGATTCAGACCAGGTCCGGGTTGGAGATTTTGTCATCGCGGTGGGAAATCCTTTTAACTATGAAGGCACAATGACTCTTGGAATCGTCTCATCCAAAGGACGCACCCTGGAATCGATAAACCCGGCTCCCGGAGGAGCGTACTTTTCGGCTGGAGATTTGATTCAAACCGATGCCGCCATCAACCCAGGCAATTCCGGAGGCCCTCTGATCAACATCAACGGGGAGGTTATCGGCGTCAATCGAGCTATTTCGACAGAAAGTTTCAGCCCCACCGGCAACCCCGTGAACTCTGGCGTTGGATTTGCAATTCCGGTCAACATCGTACGGCGCGTGTTGCCATACCTGATCTCGGAAGGCAGCTATGAATACCCCTACCTTGGTATTCAAAGTCTGGGAGAATGGAACCTGCGCACGATCGAATTACTGGGATTACCAGCGGACGCCCTGGGCGCTTACATCACCTGCGTGGATGATGGTGGTCCAGCGGACGAGGCTGGACTGATTGGCGCCGGAAGGTGCGGCGACCCGGCCCTCAATCCGGGCGGGGATCTAATCATCGCCATTGACAATTATCCGGTCAGCCGTTTTTCGGAGCTGCTTTCGTATCTGTTAAAGAACACAGAAGTCGAACAAGTCGTAACGCTAACCGTGCTGCGTGATGGCGAAACGATCGATCTACCGTTGACCATCGGCGCTCGTCCCTGATTCGACGACCATAGAAATCGGAATTACGTACCGGAGGGCTTGATGTTGACAGAACGAGATCTAAAAGCGCTTTTCGATCATCGGGCCAAACATCCTGTATTGAGTGTCTTTCTCGACACTGATCCCGCATCGGGATCGAACGAAGTCCATCGACTCTACTTGCGTCAAATGTTAAAGGACTACGCTGAGGAAGCCCACAGCGACACCGAAGCAATCATGCGATTCATTCAACACGAATATGATTGGAGTGGCAGGAGTCTGGTTATATTCTCGTGCGTGGAAGATGATTTCTTCCGCGCTTACTCCCTCTCACTTCCTTTGCGCAGCAGAGCGCGTCGATTGAATCGCCCCTATGTAAAACCACTCGTCGATCTGATTGACAGCTACGGGCATTACGCCGTCGCGCTTGTGGACAAGCAAGGCGCCCGGCTTTTTCACTTTCACCTCGGGATGCTGACTGAAATCGAAGGCACACTGGGCGAACCCGTACGACACACCAAACGCGGGGGAGGGTCACAGAGCCCTGGCAGGAAGGGAGGCACTACCGGCCAAACAAGATACGCCGAGGAAGTGGCCGAACGCAATTTGAAAGAAGCCGCCAACTTCGCAGCCGATTTTTTCAACCAAAGACAAGTACGCCGCGTTCTCATCGGCGGCACGGATGAAAATGTTGCCCAATTTTTAGAGTTCCTGCCCAAACGTTGGAAATGCCTCGTTATGGACACCTTTCCAATGGATATGACCTCCGGGCACACGCAGGTACTCGAAAAGGCAATGCATGCCGCAAGCAAACACGAGTGGGAGCGTGAATCACGCCTCATGGAAGCTGTTATCACGGCTGCAGCAAAAGGGCACGAGGGTGTCATTCGATTGGGGGATACATTGGGCGCCGTTCAAGCCGGCAATGTGCAAACGCTGGTGGTCAGTGAAGGATTCCGTGCGCCGGGCTATCGCTGCGTATCCTGTCGATTCATCACAGAACAAAAAATCGAACACTGTCCTTTCTGCTCGGGTTCCATCGAAAAAATCGAAGACGCCGTCGAACTCGCCATTCGCCAGGTTTTGGCCGATGGCGGCGAAGTGGAGATACTCCACAACAACGACGCACTGAAAAACGCCGGAAATATCGCTGCTGTGTTGCGTTATTAACACCGAATGAATC
>DAOUEK010000089.1:0-5839 GCA_034430425.1 Anaerolineales bacterium
ATCCGCGCGTAAAAGGCGTTGTCCACAGGTTTCCCCTGGGAAGTGCGCATCGGCAAGCACGATTTCATCGCCGTGTCCCATACGATACAAGATGGAAAGTAAATCTGGTGAAATCAAGGGGGATATTCCGATCAACATAACTTGTTACTCCTATACTTAAGCAAGCGAAATGCTCCACACAGCATGTCCACTTTGTTCTGGCTACAGCTTTGGAACTCTCGATATTTGAATTCAACACAAAGCAACAATATTTCTCGTATCATTGCCTATTGCGCTATAGGTAACGTTCTTGGTCACAGGATGAAAAAATTTCTTTACTATCGTTAAGGGATTCTATTCAGTTGCCAACGGCTTCCTATTAAGACTGTTCTCTTAGTGAATCTGATTTCCCTAGGGAATAAATCGCTTTCTATATCGCCTACTGAAATGCGACCATGCCTAATCGCCCTCTCAACAAGGCGTGGACGGTCCGCGCATGAAAGCACAGACCGTCCACAGAAGATCTACTTGGAGACTAGTAGAGCACGTTCTGAGCATCCTGAGAATCAATGTTGTCCTGGTCAACGATAATGAAACCCGTGTCGACGAAGTGTTCAACCGCAATGCCGTTAAAGGCAACTTCGTAGGCAGTCATGACTCCCAAATAGCCCATGTTATAGGAGCTTTGAACAGCAATGGCCTGGAGTGTGCCGTTTACGACCATTTCCTGCAGGACACTATTGCCATCGAATCCAATCGCCGCAATCTTCCCCGCGAGTCCTGCCTGCTCGATTGCGCGGCCCATACCGATAGCAGTCGGTTCATTGGCGCCAAAGATACCCACCAGATCCGGGTTGGCTTGGAGCACATTCGTAGTCTGGTCGAGTGCGGTGGGCATGTCAGCGTTGGAATACTGAGTCGTAACAACCACCAGATTCGAGTTTGCCGCGATGTAATCCTTGAATCCACCCACGCGCCCGATCTCGGAACCTACGCCGGCGACGTATGACATGACCGCAATATTGCCGGTGTCGCTACCAGTGTTTGCCATAACTTCCTCAATGAGCCTCTTGGCACAGGCTTCACCTGCCGCATAATTGTCTGTCGCAAGGAATGATACGTAGTTGTCTTCTGAACCTTCAAGCAGCGAGTCGATGATGACAACAGGAATGCCGGCAGCCTTTGCCTTTTCTACAGCCGGGATGAGGGCATTGACATCTGAGGGAGCAAGTACAATCGCCTTGACGCCGCGGTCGATTGCGCTCTCGACGATGTTGATCTGCTCGTTGATGTTACTCTCAGATTGGGCTCCCAGGAAGGTGACCGTGAGTTTTGGGGTCTGCCCCCGGAGCTCGTTCTGGGCGTCCATTGCCCCCGTCTGGACATTCTGCCAGAAACTGGAGTTTCCGGTCTTGACGATAACCGCAATCTCCCCACCCTCTTCTGCTGCCATGTCGGGAGCGGAGGTAACTTCGACGATCTTCGTAACCTCAACTTCTTTCTCTACGACTTGCGGGGTTGCCGTTGCACCGCATCCTGCCAAGACGAGAGAAATAGCCATGAGAAGGCTTGTTAAAGCGAAAAGTTTCTTATTCATTTCTTTCTTCTCCTTTGAAATAATTGGTTGGTAGAACGGATCGTGGTAGCTTTGACGATTTTTCATTATATGAAGCAAGCACCTCCTCTCCGGACAAGAGCAAAGTGGGGAGTGCGATATCCGGATCTCTCATTTCTCACTTTCGGCTTCTGAGTTGATCAACCGTTACCGCGCCAATGACCACGAGACCAATAACAATCTGTTGCATAAAGTAATTCGCACCCTGCATTGTGAGTCCCACCGTTAATATTCCGATAATGAAAGAACCAATCACTGTTCCTACTACCGTGCCTACGCCGCCCATAAGGCTTGTGCCGCCGATAACGGCGGCAGCAATGGCATTCATCTCGTAGCCAATTGCGCTGTTGGGTTGGGATGTGATCATCCGTGAGGCCAGAATGATGCCGACAAGCGCCGTAAGCAAGCCACAGAAAATGTAATTGATGATTTTGACCTGATGAATCTTGATCCCGGCAAGTCGTGCAGCCTCTTCGTTCGACCCCACAGCGTAGGTGTACCGGCCGAGCCGAGTTTTTGCGAGGATGAAATTAAATACGAATGCCACTGCGACCATGATCAGCACCGGGTAGGATATGCCAGGGAATTCTGGTCCGGTCCCAAGGATGGTGCCATTGCCTAACTCGCCGAAGCCTCCTGGTGCCGGCTTTGCATTCGCATTCGTAATCGTAAGAGCAACCCCTCTGGCAACCATCATCATGCCGAGCGTTGCAATGAACGGAGGCAGCTTCATTTTGGTGATCATCAGTCCGTTAACCAAACCGCTTACGACTCCAACAAGCAGCCCGATGATCATGCTGAGCCAGATGGGAACTCCTTCAAGGGAAACCATCACGGCGATGGTGCCGGACAGGGCAACAATCGATCCGATGGAGAGATCGATACCGCCCGTGATGATCGTGAAGGTCACACCGATACCCATGAGAGTAATCGTGCTGGTTTGCAGGGCAAGCGTGAGAACACTTCGCACGGTAAAGAAATTCCTGGCCGTGATTGAGAAAATAGTAAACAACACAGCAACCGCAAATAAGCGAATGAACCTATCAATAGCCAAACCGCGTTTCGCAGATGCCTCCCTGTCGCGAAAAGATTCTTCCTTACTGATTTTTTCCGTTGCTATCTCGCTCATGGTTGCTCTTTCCTTTTAGTAAACATTTTGCCTCTCGCCGATATGTCCTCATTAATTTTCGAGGCCTGCCCGGTGGCGGGATTGAGTACTTTGATCCACGCCGGATCAGCGCTGCTGTGGGCTGCCGCCAGGTTTCCCATAAGTAGAAGCGGGGTACGATACATCATGCCGAATATCTCCAGCGGGTTTGAAGAATTCAAGTCAATACCCTTTCCCTTGCCCACATCAGTCACATTCTTCCTCGGGAAAATCATTTCGGGCACCAACGATATAAGCGACCACTCGTTCTCGGAAATCATGGATGTCACCGGTGACGGGATAATCGCAAACTTTACGCCCATGACGCAGTACAACCATTCGCTCGCTCACCCGGTAAATATCCTCCAAGCGGTGACTGATGACGATGATCGAACAGCCCTGCGCTTTAAGTTCCCGTACTAAATCGAGCACCTTGTCAATGGCCGCCACGCTCAAAGCCGCAGTAGGCTCATCCATGATGATGACCTTGGCGTTGAAAGCCGTCGCCCGGGCAATCGCCACTGCTTGACGCTGGCCACCTGACAGCCTCTCCACACCCAGGCGTACAGAGGAGATGTCGATCTTGAGACGATCGAGCAGGCGTTGCGTCTCTTCTTCTATATGGCGCTGGTCGATCACGCCAAACAGGCCAAGTTGTACAGACATCTCTTCCCGTCCCAAAAAAACGTTGGCGGACACACTAAGGTGGTCGACAAGAGCCAAATCCTGATACACCATCTCGATACCTATTTGGCGCGCATCCAAAGGATTGTTTAAATGCACCTTCTTGCCTTCGATGAAGATCTCTCCTTCGTCAGGGATGTAGGCTCCACTGAGAATTTTCATCAGGGTGGATTTCCCCGCGGCGTTGTCGCCCACCAAACCCAATACCTCATTGTTATGCAGTGTCAGATCTACACCGCGCAGCGCGCGGACCGCCGCAAAACTTTTCTTGATACTCCGCATTTCAACAATGGGGTTAGCCTCTGTCAAAGGTTTCATCGCAAGCTCCTTGAGTTTTGCGCAAAAAAAGGTTCCTTTCACCGATAAGAAAGTGAATCACTGCCACGACGTCACGAAAGCTGACAAGTCACCGCGAGCATGACGGGAATCCCTTGGAAGCGTTCTCCACATTGAGTATCATCTCTCGCGGGCGTGATGCGCATCTTGTATCCATTTGTACATACCTTGATATCGATATAATTGAATTGCACTGTAGATCTTCGATGATTGCAGGCTCGATACTGTGAAAATGGAATCTCCGAATTGGAATTGTTGAGATTTTACTGGACCATCAACGCATCAACTTTTCCGAGATATTGCGGCTGAAGAGCAATACAATATGGTAACGTTACCACAAGTTGGCAAAAATATTCAATTCTGTATCAACTGCTCATTTTCTTCCGCTTTGGGCCTGTGGATTCGCGTTCTATGATTTCTGTAGGCAAGACTAAATTTTGACACTCTCCAGTGAGTTCACCTGAAATACGCTTCAGCAACAGTTCAGTCGCCATTCGCCCCATCTCATAGGCTGGCTGATAAGCAATAGTTAAAAAAGGCACCAGGAGCATCGATTCGGGAAAATCATCAAATGCGACAACGGAGACGTCACCAGGCACATCGAACTTGAGATCACGCAAAGCTTTAATAATCCCAATCGCAATATAGTTGTTGGCACCAAATATGGCCGTCGGCTTTGGCGAATGCATCATCACCTGCCTGGCGAATTTATAGCCACTTTCCTGGTTAAACATCCCGTAATAAACCTGCTCGTATTCCTCTAAGCCTGATTCGGCCAATGCTCGCCGATAGCCAGCTGCACGGTCGACTGAAGTAGATACATCTTTGGGTCCGGTAATTGTGGCGATTCGTTTATGCCCTAGTCCGATCAGCAGCTCAATCAAATGATAGGCGCCATTTTCTGAGTCAGATCGTACACAATCGATTTTGACGCCCGACACGTGGCGATCGAGTGCCACAACGTTAATGTCGTTTGAGAGCAAGAACTTGATTGTCTTTACATTTCCACATGAAGGAACCAAAAGAACGCCATCTACCTGCCGCTGCGCTATTAGATTGGCATATTTTTCTTCTTTTGCTTCAGACTCATCCGTGTTGCAATAGACAACCGTAAAGTCGAAAGTCCCCGCCGCGTCTTCAACCCCTCTGGCCATTAACGTAAAGTACGGATTGGTGATATCTGTGACAACCAACGCCAGCGTCTTTGTCTGTTTTGAGCGTAGTCCGCGGGCTAGCGTATTAGGAACATATCCCAGTTCCTTGACCGCCGCTTCAACACGCTCCCTGGTAGCCTGGCTAACGTAACCCGAGTTATTAATGACTCGAGAAACTGTGATCGGCGCTACCTTTGCGCGCTTTGCTACGTCAAGAACTGTGGGCATCTCTTTGCTTTTATAGGTTAATCGAAAAAAACGGATATATGACAACGTTATCAGGGTAACGTTACCAGATCATTTCATATTTTACGGCAATTGTCAAGAGAGTCGCGCTGAGAGTTATTTTGAAGCGTGTCAGAGCTTGTGAGACAAAATCAAGGCGAAAATTAATTGAGACACTTCGGACAAATTCCTATGGAATAACCAATTACGTACGGAATAGCGCCAAATCCATGCGAAAACCTACACTCCCTGTTGGGTTTCATTCATATCTGGCCAGGCTACGGAGTAAATGTCTGTTATTTCACAGTTATTTGGCCGGTTATTACATAAGTATTTGGCCAAACCTGCAGTTATTTCACTTGTATTTGGCCAAAATTTCTCCAGGGATTTATGTCTTGATTATGTAATCCAGGCTCTGACACGCTACGCTGACATATATACACCAGAGATCTGAGCATTCTTGCTTGTCAAGTATTTCTATTCGATCGAGATCAGCTGCACTCATCTTCGGATCGTCATATAATACGCCGAGAATTTCCTTACTCAATTCATGCATCCAACAGCCTTCTATGATGGCGCTGTTGTCAAGCCCCAATTTCTAATTCGATAGTACACCCTCTTGAGCTATTCCTCGCAACTGACCTTGCTGGCGGCTTCCTTTGGCGTCGGGCACTTTGTGCCTCGAACTACCTTCTATCC
>DAOUEK010000090.1:0-39426 GCA_034430425.1 Anaerolineales bacterium
GCAGCTTGAGAAGGCTGCGGCTGACCCGATTAAGCGCCTTCGAGCTGCTGGCCGGCGTGACCCTGGCACTGACGGTTGTGGCGGCGATCCAGGTGCCGATCACGCTCGGCGCCGCGCTGCTGATGGGCTTCATCAATCACGGCTCCCTGCTGCTGATCGTGGCGGTCTGTCTGCTCTACAACCTGGCAGCGATCGGATTGGGGCTACTGGTGGCCTGTTTTTCCCGCACGCCGGCCGATGCCACCAATCTGGCCTCCGCCGTTTTGGTGCCGCTGGTCTTCCTCTCGGACGCGCTCTACCCCATGCCGGAAATGCCGCTTTTCAACTGGGGGACGCGCATGATCCAGCTCTATGACTTCCTGCCCACGACCCACGCCGTGGCGGCGATCCGCCAGGTGACGGTCTACGGCAAAGGATTGGGAGACCTGATATTTGAGCTGTCGGCATTGACGTTTCTCTCCGTATGTATATTTATCCTCGGCGTTGTCGTCTACCAGCGCCGCAGGATGAAACTGGCTTGAAGCGCAGTGCCGCGCAAGCAAGAGAAAGGCTTTGAGATGAGCGAAGTGGTTTTAAAGGCAGAAAGATTGAGCAAACGCTACGGCGATCTGCTCGCCGTGGATGATCTCACTATCGAAGTGCATCGCGGCGAGGTTTTCGGATTTCTGGGCCCCAACGGAGCCGGAAAGACCACCTCGATCAACATGATCTGCGGATTGCTGCAGCCGGATTCCGGCCAGGTGATTATCGCCGGCGAATCCATTTCCAGCCAGGATGAAGCCATCCGGGCGCGCGTAGGCGTCTGCCCGCAGGACATCGTCGTCTGGGAACGGCTGACCTGCCGCGAGCAGCTGCGGTTCATGGGCGAGATGTACGCCCTGCCGCGCCAAACGGCGATTCAACGCAGCCAGCAGTTGATCGAAGAACTCGACCTGGTCGAAAAACAAAACGCCCAGGCGCGCACGCTTTCCGGCGGCATGCAGCGCCGCCTCAACCTGGCGCTGGCCCTGGTCCACGATCCGGAGATCGTCATCCTGGACGAACCCGAAGCAGGACTCGATCCGCAGAGCCGGGTGAAGGTGCGCGAGTACATTCACGCACTGGCGCGTTCGAAGACCATCATCCTCACCACGCACAACATGGATGAAGCCGACCGCCTGGCCGACCGCGTGGCGATCATCGATCACGGGCGACTGATGGAACTCGATACCCCAGCGGTATTGAAGAAACGCGTGGGCGAAGGGGATGTGGTGGAAATTGATCTCCAGGGAGAGATCAGCGCCGGGAAAAAGTCTGCCACCGAAAAAGCCCTGGCGCCGATCGCCGATGCCGTTCACGTCGATGCAGAGAAGTTGCTGGTCACGGTTCGCACCCGCAATGCCGTGTCGAAGCTGGCTGCGATCATCGAAAGTCTGGAGGGACAGGAACTCTTACTGGGCGAAGTACGCCTGCGCGAAAACACCCTCGAGGATGTTTTCATCCAGCTCACCGGACGGAGATTGCGGCCGTGAAAGCGCTAAACATCGCCCGCAAGTTCCTGCGCGAGATTTTGCGCGAACCAAGCGTGCTGGCCTTGATCCTGCTTATTCCGCTGGCCTTCCTGGGGATTATAGCCTTCGCCTACAGCGAACCCTACCAGCGGACACATACGCTGTGGGTAACTGTCGCTGAAGGCGGGGATTCAGGCCTCATCCAGGCCCTGCAAGCCGCGCAATACCCGGACGGGACTCCGCTCTTCGCAGTGACCACAGTCGACGATCCACAGGAAGCGCAGCAGGTGCTAAAAGATCGCCGCATCGCGGCTTTCCTTGAGGTGGATACGAATGTGACCCTCGAAACGAAGGTGCACGGCGACGCGCTCAACCCGCACTTCTACCGCCTGAGCGTGATCCTGGATGGAATCCTGTATCAACACGCCGACCAAATCGCTGCAAGAACATCCCCGCTGCGGATTGTAGAAACACGCTACGCGCCCAGCGGACCATCCAACGAATTCGATCAATATACGCCCGGGATGATGGTTTTTACTTTGTTAATGCTCGTCCCCCAAACCGCCATGCTCGTCGGGCGGGAGGCGCGCTGGGGAACGCTGCGCAGGTTGCGTTTGAGCCGCCTGCGACCCTGGGAATTTCTCCTGGGAGTCAGTCTCGCACAAATGGCGGTGGCCGCGATCCTGGTGCTTGTCGTTTTTCTGGTCGCGCTGGGATTGGGATACCAGCACAACGGCTCCCTCCCCCTGGCTATGTGTGTGGCTCTGGCGATCAGCCTCTCCGCCATCGGCATCGGATTGATCGTCGGTTGTTTAGTCGAGAACGACAGTCAGGCAGTCAACCTGGGCAGCACGGTAACGATGTTGGGGGTTTTCATCTCGGGGGCATTTTTCCCCATGCCATCGACGACCCTCTTCACTCTGCTGGGGCACTCGATCACCCTGTTTGATTTCTTCCCGGCGACGCACGGATTGCTTGCGCTGCAGCAAGTGCTTAATGACGGCGCAGCGCTGACACACATCGCCTTTCGTCTCGGCGCCACGCTGCTGCTGTCCCTGCTGTATTTCGTACTGGGGGTGATAATCTTCAGCCGGCGAAAGCTGCGCGGAGAGAACATCCCCCTGCATTAGCGCTAAAACCCATGGGAAGAATCCCTCATTGCGTCTACGCACAATATTGCTTACACTTTGAACCAGGATTCGGGGGAGGAATTCTCTTCTCAACTCGTCGTCTCAGGATACAATACATTGATACGTTATAATTGATAGATAAGGTTCCAGAAGAAAGCCAATCGAATCCAGGATCAGAAGGGTATTTTCGGCAGGCGACGACATTGAACCGATTGTGTTGTTACTTCCCACTCGAAATTGTATTGGTTGCAGAAAGGAAGCTCCATGGCAAAACCCGTCATTCTTCTCATCGATGACGAAAAAGCGTACGCAGAAGTGATCAAAGAAGCCCTCACGCCTATGGGTATCGAAGCGCATATCGCCTGTAATGCGATGGAAGCCATGCTGGTCATGCAGCAGACAACACCGGATCTCATCTTGCTCGACGTGATGATGCCCGAAGTGGATGGCCTAACGCTCCTGCGCTGGCTGCGAGAGAACCCCCCAGAAAAACACATACCCATCCACATCGTCAGTGCCAAGGCGCGTCCGGAAGATCGCGATGCCGCCCTCCGGGCCGGCGCAGACGGCTTTCTGGCGAAACCCTTCACCATGCAGGACCTCAAGGAAACGCTCGCAGAATATCTTCCTATCCTCTCCTTGAACCAGGACCCATCGGAAAACTAACGCGAACTAAAACTGCCTCACCCAACATAGCGTTCTCATTTGAAATCATGGCGGAGCGCTGCGATTAAAAACAGACCTATTCACCCAAATCGGAAGCGACCCTTCCGGGCCGATTGGGATCATAATGGTGTATTATCTCTTTTTAAATGATCGGGAAGAGGTTGACTGCGATCCAAAGCAGCAGCGCTAAAACGGGAATCAGGAGAACCCAGGCCCACTTGGAGATTTCCATCACCACAGCTCCGAGCACGGCAAACATGCAGATGGGAATGACGATGGCGAATAGGCCGATAGATGCCGTTGCCAGCATTGTGATGGTGAAAGGAATGGCGAAGACGGCACCCAGAAATGCGGCGATGGGCTGCTTCTGAAATACACCCACGGCACTTAACAGCAAAGCAACGATCATCAATGGCCAACCGAAGAGAAAAGTGCCAAAGTGTTCCAACATCGTCTCCAACCCCTCCTTGCATGCTTTGACGGTTAGATCTATTTTAACCCAGAATGCCATTGTCAAGGTAGACGAGTAAGATCTCGCCTGGCGGGAAAGACCGTTCTCCATCCAGGCATTCGCATGCCGTCTTCACTGGTACTCGAATTCACATGCAGATTATGAAGTGTTGATTAAATAGAAGTCAGGAAAGACCAGCGAGCGCTGAGCGTCAATCATCGCCGAATTTTAATCTACAGAAGCCCTACCCCAGGACACGTTTCGTATACGGAATCCTGCGGATCAATCTCGCCAGCAGAAAACAGGCCGGCACAGCGATCAGCGATACAAGTATAAATTTAACCACAGTCGGGATCGGCACCGAAAGGAAAAGTACGTTCAAGGTGAACAACACGGTCTGGTGGATGATGTACACGGTGTAGACGCTGGCGGCCATCCATCGCAATCGAGGGCTTGTCTCGCTGAAGCGCTCTCGAAAGAAAACCAGCAGGAACGTTAGGGCGGCAATGAACAGGATCGATTCCCAGGTTGCGTAGACCAGGGATTGCCAATGCAAGCCACCCAAAAATTTCTCCAGGGCGGTGTCGCTTTCCAATACACCACCCAAAATAGCCACCATGAAGAATATCGGCAACATAACCAGGGCAACAAGTCCCCAGCGACGGGCTTTATCCCGTCCCAAACGGTTGAGCCAGTCGCCGCGATAGGCGAGGATACCCACAAAGAACGCAAACGTGTAATGGACGAAATGAGCGAACTGGAAACCGGGTGCCATCCACTTTCCGACGGGATAAACGATACGCACGACGAAGGTCAACGTGGACAGGACGATGATGCTGAGAACCATGCTGCGATCGGAAGGAAGTCGATCCGGAAAGAATCGAAAACGCTGTTGGTTTGGAGTTCTATCCGACCAGGCGCGATAGGCTGCGTAAATCAAAGCGAAGATCAGCAGCGCCTGGAGGAACCACAAGTGTCCCACTTCATAGGTAAAGTTCCATTTAAAGGGGTTGCCTCCCAGCCAGACACTGATGATTAGCTGGTGGATGTTTATAATTAGGGTGCTAAATACGAGAATAGGAACTCCCAAACGGATGAATCGATCCCGAATGAAAGCCGTAGCGCCTTTTCTCTCCAGCGATCGGGGTGTGAAGTAGCCTGCCATTAAGAAGAAGGCCGACATGAAATAAGACTGGTTCACCGCGGTGAAGAACGTGAGTAATATAGGGCTGAATTCGTCGACGTCCGGATCCTTAATCGCCCAATCGCCGCTACCGCCGTAGGCGATCGCTGCGTGATGCAGAATGACCAGAATGGTGAGGTAGATTCTGAAGTTATCCAGATAGAACAATCTCGGACTGGATTTGCCGCTGGCTTTTCCTTCCATTGCCTGGTCCTTTGCGTTCAAGTCGATATACAACGACGGTCTTCACCGGAGATCTCGGAGTCCAGAGTTGGTATTTGCATAGATGCTAAACACCCGGCAGCACAAAGAAGATGCGGCTTAAAATACAACCACCGCCAAGTCTCGACGGTGGTTTACCAAGTGGGCGCGAATGGACTCGAACCATCGACCTCACGGATGTGAACCGTGCGCTCTAACCAGCTGAGCTACGCGCCCCGGTATACCAGGAGTTTAATGGAAACGAGGGCATCCTGCAAGATATTCGTTTTCGTTATAATGCGCTCCCCAACACGATTTTCATCAACGCATCGAGCTGCTCGGAGGAGATTCCAGGATTTTCTTCTTCGAGATACCGTCGTATCTCCTGCTTCTGGCTTTCGCTGACATCGCCCGCTTCCGCCACCTGGGCGCATATCTTGCGCATATCCGGCGTGTGATTGGGAAATGAAGCATCATACTCTTGGCTGTAATCCTGAGGGTCGATGTCGAAGTTGCCCTCGCCGATCCCCAGACGTGCCTTCCACAAATCCGTCTCCCGCCGGCCGCTTTCCAGGCTGTCCGAGAGGTGAACGCAATTGACGCCGGCGTAAATCCCAAAGCGGCCCCGGATCGTTTCGGGCGCGGCTTCATGGGCCTTGGTTTTGCCCAGGAAAGTCCGCAGCCGCTCGACGGCGGCATCATCCCCGACCTCGATAAGCATCGCATACACGGGAAAAGCCGTCACGTAGTGCGCCAGCCAGGGGTAAAAAGGTCGATCCGCCACATGAGCGTAATGCTCGGCGGAGAGCGCTTCATCCACCTGGCGCGATTCAAAAGAGAGCATTTCCAGATCTTCGTTCGCCAGGAATTCCTTCACGATCGCCGCGCCGACATTTTTACGAAGCACGGCATCCGCTTTGAGAAAAGTCAACAATTGTGCCACGTTTACACCTTCTTCGATGAGTCTCGTTGGTTTCGCGAACAACTAACATACCATTCGCCGGCGTCATTCTAGCATAAAAGCATTGGTGTTGGATTTTCAGCCCGTCCACACAGTGCTATAATGCTGACGGTGCATGGCGATTTGTGGGCATACGCCAGCGAATCCCGGTGCACCTGCCGAGGGAGGCATGATCGAACTTAACATTCCCGGAAGGGGGCAGATCCAGATCGAACACCTGGTCTCCGACGTGAACGGCACCCTGGCGCTCGACGGTCGTTTACTCGACGGTGTTTCCAAGGTCTTGACGACTCTGATGAACCGGCTGACAATCCATTTGCTTACCGCTGACACACACGGTCAACAGGACAGGATCGATCGTCAACTGGGTCTGAACGCGATTCGTATCCCACCCGGTGGGGAAGCGGAGGCCAAAGCGAAATACGTGCGTCAATTGGGGCCTTCAAGTGTTGTTGCTTTAGGGCAAGGTGCGAACGACAGCGGCATGTTGCAGGAAGCGGCGATCGGGATTTGTGTGCTTTCCAAAGAAGGTCTTGCCGTTGAAGCCCTGCAGGCTGCAGAAATTGTAGCCCCCGATGTGCTATCCGCACTCGCCTTACTTGATAATCCAATGCAACTGGTTGCCAGCTTACGCCGATGACGATACAACCGACAGAACCGCTCAACAATCCTGACGAATTATCTCCCGCCAGACGCCGGCGCGCCCGCCGGATGCTCACGCAATTACGTGCGGATGAACGCGAGATCTTCCTCGAAGAACTGGCGCACTCCGTATCCCCGAGCATCGATCTCTTCCTGTATGCGATTCTCGCCGGTGTGCTGATCGGTCTGGGATTCAGCCTCGATCAAAATGCGCTCTTGATCGCCGGCGCACTGGCAACCCCAAGCATGGCGCCCATCGCCGGACTGGCCTTGGCCTCCGTCTCAGGATCTCCCCGCTTTTTCATACGCATGTTCGCCGCGTTAACGGTGGCTCTGGTGTTGTTAGGTTTGATTGCAGGATTGAGCGGATTGATCACCAGGCCACTTTCGTCGGGAGTTTTGCTGGCCCTCGAGCATGCTTCGCTTAATTGGGTTGATTTTGGATTGCTTTTAGCCGGCGCAGTACTTATGTCGCTCTCCGTCGCGCGCACGCAGCAGGTTTCGTTGTTGGCTAGTACGGCGGTGGCGTATGAATTGGCCTTGCCGTTGGGTGCCGTTGCGATCGGATTGATACAGGGGAACCCGAGTTTGTCGCAGGATGCGCTGCTCATGTTTGGCCTGCATCTAACCTGGGCGGTTGTAGCCAGCGCCGGGACGTTCGTAGCGTTGGGCTTTCGCCCGCTGACGGGCTACAGCCATTCCATCGCCACGGCAGTCGTGCTTATTGGATTGATAACACTGTTCAGCGCCCTGGGATTGGGCTTCTCGGTTAAAGCCACCCTGCCAACACCGACAATAACGCCGACATTCACACCCACACCTTCGGGAACGCCCACAATTACAGCCACCTTCACCGCCAGCGCCACGCCAACGATATCCACTACGCCAACCGTAACCCCCACCTTCACGCCTACCGCAACCCCCCTGCCGCCTCTCGCCATCGTGATCCAGACCGGCGATCTGGGAGGATATTTACGCGATGCGCCAGCCGGCGAAATCACAGGGTTCCTCCGCGACGGCGACGAGGTGCGTATTGTCGGCGATCCAGATGAAGTTAACGGGGTGTTTTGGTGGCCTGTCCGCACCTCCGACGGCAGTCTCGGTTGGCTGCATGGGGCTTTGATCGCTACAGCGACACCTACGCTTTCCATAAGACCAACAAGTACGTCCTCCCCTACACCGTAAACTCGTTCCTGGACTCGGCAATTTACCAGCCCGAAAATCCAACGGTGTATTACAATGCCCGGCGTGCACGATCGAACATGAGAGGTCACTTCGGAAGGCAATCAACGATGGCAAGAAAGGGATCTGGGAGTATTTAGAAATCATCGGTTTGTGGGTAGAATCGGTAATCGTCAGGACAGGCAGGTTCGCTGGATTTTAAGGAGTTCGTAGTGAGCATTCTTTCAGCCATACAAGATTTTCGCCGGGCGCGGCGGAGCGCTTCCATGGAACAGATCATGGCCCGCTTCACTGGTCGATCGGCTGATCTTCTCTCCTATGATGAGGTGCGCAAGAAACTGCGTGCCGTGGAGGAATCGCGGGAAGAATTGCGCTCCATTCCTCTGGACGCCATCGTCGGCAGCGTTGACCGCTATTCCGATTTCACGCGCAGCTTTTTACCGCTCCATGACAGTGACGAGAATCGTTGGGCTCAGGTTAAACTCGCAGTCACAGAACCGATGGGGGTGCCGCCGATCGAGGTGTATCAAATTGGTGATGTCTATTTCGTACGCGACGGCAATCACCGCGTCTCCGTGGCACGCCAGCTGGAAGCCACCCACATCGAGGCGTACGTTACCGAAGTGCACACCAGAGTGCCGCTCTCTCCGGATGATCAACCCGATGACCTAATTCTCAAGGCGGAATACGCCCGTTTCCTGGAACGCACCAGGATCGACCGCATCCTTCCAGATGTCGACTTGATCCTCACCGTTCCCGGTCAATATCGCCGTCTCGAAGATCATATCGAAGTCCACCATTATTTTATGGGCCTCGACGAAAAGCGCGACGTGCCGTTTGCCGAAGCCGTTGTCCACTGGTATGAGGAGTATTACCTGCCGATTATCGAGATCATACGCGAGCGCGGTGTACTGCGAGGGTTTCCCGGTCGCACGGAGACCGACCTATATCTCTGGATTTCTGAGCACCAGGCCATATTGGCCGAAAATATCGGGCAGGAAATCCGCCCGGATATCGCCGCAGAAGACCTTGCAGAAAACGTAAGCTCGCGGACGAAGAACGCCATCACCAGATACCTGGAGAAAATACACAGCGTAATCACGTCCAGCAAACCGCACTTCAGCCTGCGTCCGGAGTGGCGTCGCGGCCAGCTCCTGGCCCACAAGGATGAAGGTGCTTTATTCGCCGACATTCTGGTGGGCGTTGGCGGAGACGACGATCAATGGAACGCCCTGGGCCTGGCATTGCAGGTTGCAAAAAGAGAAGGCGCACGCCTGAATGGTTTACACGTATTTTCTACCGAAGATGCGCTGGAAAGCAACAGCGCGCAGCAAATTCGTCAAGAATTTGAACAACGCTGCCAACAAGCGGGCATCGAGGGAACGATCAATTTCAGCGTCGGTGAAGTCTCTGATAACCTGTGTGAGAGATCCCGTTTCAACGATCTCGTGATCGTCAATTTGGCTTACCCGCCCGCACCCTCACCAACAGGGAGGTTGAGTTCCGGTTTCAGTAAACTCGTCCGCAATTGTCCGAGACCGATCCTGGCTGCACCCAAAATCGTCACTCCATTGAACCGGGGTCTCCTGGCGTATGATGGCAGCCCAAAAGCGGAGGAAGCTTTATTCGTCACCGCCTACTTGACTTTACGATGGAAAATCCCTTTTACGGTGATTATCGTCGACGACGAGAAAATCGAGAGCGGCAAGATGATGCACCGTGCACAAACATACTTAAAACAACAGAAAGTCCACGCCCACTACGTGATGGAGGTGGGAGGTGTTTCAGATGCAATCCTGCGCACCGCCGAAGAGGAACGAAGCGAACTGATCATCATGGGGGGATACGGTGCGTCACCCGTCAAAGAAGTTGTTTTAGGCAGCGTCGTCGATCAGGTTCTCCGCGAGAGCCGGACCCCGATACTGATTTGCCATTGATCCGGTGATTCGAGCAAGTCACTGGGAATATCGATCCAATTCAGGCGACTCCGCACATCCGGTCGGCACGTGCATCGAAAAGAGGTTCGTCAATCATGTCTCATTGGAAATGCAAGGCACTTTTAATATTGATGCTGATCGTCTACGGATTCGCATTGGCCGGTTGCTCCCGTGAAACGGCCAATCAGTCGGGTACGATCGAAAGCATGGTCACAAGGATTGACGACCTGTCTCCCCTCGATCTCCTCGATGAGCCTTTACGCATTGTGGTTACAACCAACATTGTGGCCGATGTGGTCCAAAATGTAGGCGGAGAGGCCATCGAAATTGTCACGCTCATCCCGCCTGGCGCCGATCCACATACCTTTCAACCCTCCCCGGGAGATCTGCGCGCCATGACCCAAGCGCATGCGATTTTGATCAACGGCGCCGGCCTGGAGGAATTCCTGCATCAAACCCTGGCCCAGATCTCCGAAGAAGTGCCGATGGTCTCCCTCTCGGAGGGCATTGAACTACGGCAATTTCAAATGGATCACGACTCCGATTCGGACGATCACGCAGGTGTTGATCCGCATGTCTGGTTTGATCCTTTAAATGTGATCATTTGGGCGGAGAACTGCGCACAAGCATTGAGCAGATTGGATGCGGAAAATCAACAATTGTATTACGCCAATGCCCGGCAGTATGTCGAATCGCTGGAATCGTTACACGACTGGATTGAGAACAAAGTAGCCGAGATCCCCGATCAAAATCGGAAATTGGTCACGGACCATTTGGCCTTCGGCTACTTCGCTCAACGCTACGGGTTCGAAATGATCGGGGCGGTAATTCCTGCCTACAGTACGGCTGCGGAACCTTCGGCACAAGAGTTGGCGGATCTGAATGACACGATTCGATCCGAAAATGTCCCCGCGATCTTTGTGGGCATCATGGTCGACTCCCGCTTGGCTGCGCTGGTCGCCGAAGATAGCGGTGTGGATTTGGTAGCACTTTACACCGGCTCCCTGGGTGAACCCGGAGGGCCGGCAGACACATATATCCGATTAATGCAGTATGATGTTAATGCCATTGTCCAGGCGTTAGCAGAGTGAGGTTTGTATGACGCAGCTGATCACCCGCTTTCCAAGTCACGATAAAGAAGCTCCAGCGTTATCCATGGAAAACATCAACCTCGAATACAACGGCAACGCCGTGTTGCAGAATGTAAGCGTCAGCATTCAAACCGGCGAACTCATCGCCGTCGTTGGTCCCAACGGAGCCGGTAAAACCACGCTTCTAAAAATAGTGGCCGGCGTTTTGAAGCCCAATCGAGGAAAAGTAGATATCTTCGGACATACGCCCGGTGGACATGTTTGCATCGCCTATGTACCCCAACGCAGTCAGGTGGACTGGAATTTTCCCGTGACTGTGGCCGAAGTGGTTATGATGGGTCGGATTCGCAAGATCGGCCCCTTCCGTTGGCCGGGAAAAAACGATTGGGTCTTTATTCGACAGGCGCTGCGGCGAGTTGGAATGACCGAGTACGCCGATCGCCAAATTGGCGAGCTGTCCGGCGGCCAGCAGCAGCGCGTCTTCCTGGCTCAAGCCCTTGCCCAGGAGGCAGAGATCATCCTGCTCGACGAACCATTCACAGGCCTCGACATTTCCAGTCAAGATGCGATTCTAGCCATGCTGCACGAGTTGAAAGAAACTGGTGTAGCGATTCTCGTTTCGACGCACGACCTCAGCTTGGCCAACGAACACTTTGATAAAGTGATCCTGATCAACCGCCGCTTGATCGCTTTCGGCACGCCAACGGAGGTCTTCATCCGTCCTCATCTAATAGAAGCTTATGGTGGGCATGTCCACGATCTGCCAGAGGCGGGAGGGACATTGGTGCTTGCTGAAACCTGCTGCGGTGACGATCCGGAGGAGAAACGTGGCTGAGTGGATCCAATGGTTGGCGGAACCATTTCGCTATGAATTCATGCTGCGCGGTCTCTGGGCTTCGTTAATCGTCGGCGTTGTTTGCCCTATCCTGGGAACGTATGTGGTCTTGCGAGGTATGGCTTTCCTCGGCGATGCACTGGCACACATTATCCTTCCCGGAGTGGTCTTGGCCTTCATGCTCGAGTGGCCGCTTCCAGTCGGCGCGCTTATCGTTGGCACAACAGCTGCGTTGGCTATTGGCGCCATCGGACGACGCGCAGACATCAAGGAAGATGCCGCCATCGGCGTGGTTTTCGCTGGCGCATTTGCCCTCGGCGTGGCGATGATTTCCGTTCAACGAAGTTATGCGGTCGATCTGGCCCACATCCTCTTCGGAAACCTGTTGGGCGTTTCCAATGCGGACATACGCCTGATGCTTGCTTTGGGCATCGTAGTCCTGCTGACGGTCTTTGCGTTCTACAAGGAATTTCTGGTGCTATCCTTCGATCCCGTTTTGGCAGCAACTTTGCGTCTCCCGGTGACATTTTTACAAAACCTGCTGCTCGTGTTATTGGCGATCGTGATCGTGATTTCGCTGCAGGCGGTTGGCGTGGCATTGGTTTTAGCCATGCTCGTCACCCCCGCCTCTGCCGCCTTCCTGCTTGCCCGTCGTCTACCTGTGATGATGGTGCTGTCCGCAGGCATTGGCGTGCTCTCATCTTTGGCGGGGTTGTACCTCTCCTATTACGCTGATATCGTCTCCGGGTCGGCTATCGTCTTGGTGGCGACGGTCATCTTTGGCCTCGCCTTCTTGTTCGCTCCCCGGAGCGGTGCAATCTGGGGTTTCTGGAGGCGAATGCACAACCGACAATGAGCTGCAGTATTTTTGATAACATCCCAAACGGGTCAAGCAGCCATTTCCAAACCCCAAAGTACAAGAACGGGTGACCGGCCTTATCCAATTGTTCGCGCAACCTTACTCCAGGGTCATTTTGCAACTATCCCTGAAAGGTTTATCATTGAGAACATGTACCGAGTGCAGGACCGTTTTCCACTGGATTCGATCGACTGGTTGATACTCAGCACGCGCGGTTTGTTCCTGACTGTACTGCCCTTAATCGCCGGATTTTACGGGATTCTCTCCGAAACACTGATTATCTTATTTATCGTCTGGTTGCTCTTTACCCTGGTGACCAGCTTGCTTCGCGTTGGGGGTTGGCGGCCTCGTTGGCTCGACGCAGTGGCAGCCGCCATCGAAACCGGCTTTGCGGCAGGCTGCATCATTCTTTCCGGAAGACTGGACAGCCCACTATGGTGGAGTTTGTTGATCGGTCCCACAAGAGCGGCGTTGGCCTATGGTCTCACGCCGGCAATGGCCACAGCATTTTTCGGACTGCTGACCTATGCCGGCGAAGGTGTGGTTTCGGATTCCATCGACCGGCATGGATGGCCCATACTCGCATTCCATGGCGTTCTGATACTACTGAGTGCCCTGGCAATGGGATGGCTTGCCAGGCGAGTTCGATCAGCCGCCGAGAAGATCGGCCGTGATGAGGGTTTAAGCCTCAACCAGGTTCGGGAACGGGAGCGCGAGCGCACGCGTGCCTTCTTTTCGATGGCCGCGGAACTGAGTTCTACATTAAATTACGAGCGCGTGTTGGACATGGCGCTGGACATCAGCGCACAATCCCTGGCGGATATCGACTCCGAGACAACAGATTTAGTCAGCGCACTCTTGCTATATACCAATGGAGACATGCATGTTGCCTCGGATCGTGGATTAACCCACGCTGATCGCCGCATGACTTTTCCGGGCGAGCACGGTGTCCTCGATCGCACTTTGATCAGCGGAGAACCAAGAGTAACCCGCACACCGAGCGAAGATCCGGAGCTGCAGCGATTGGTCGGCATGCATGGCCGCCAGGTGGTTTTGTGTATCCCACTTTCGGCGGGATTGGAAACCTATGGCGTGCTTCTTTTCGCACACCGCGAACCGCATTACTTCAACGCCGAGCGCGTTGAAATTCTGTGGGCGATTGCACAACAGGCGATGATCGCGCTGCAAAACGCGCGCCTGTACCGAGATCTCGAACAGGAAAAGGAACGCATTACGGAAATCCAGGAAGAAGCGCGTAAGAAATTAGCCCGGGATTTACACGATGGTCCCACACAAACCATCGCTGCAATCGCCATGCGTGTTAATTTCGCCCGGCGATTGATGGAACGCGATCCCAAAGCCGCAGCCGACGAGCTTTATAAAGTGGAGGACATGGCCCGGCGTACGACGAGGGAAATCCGCCACATGCTCTTTACATTACGCCCCTTGATCCTCGAATCGCAGGGGATGGTCGCCGCACTCATGCAGCTGGCCGAGAAAATGCACGAGACGCACGATCAAAACATCATCATCAAAGCGGATCCCGAAGTAGCCGACGAGATGGAAATGGCGACTCAAGGTGTCGTCTTCTACATCGCAGAAGAGGCGATCAACAATGCCCGCAAACATGCGGAGGCTGAGCACATTTGGGTGCGGCTCGAACGACGTGAAGACATGTTCGTCTTGGAAGTGGAAGACGATGGGGTTGGATTCAACGTGGGCGCCGTCGATGCGAATTACGAACAGCGAGGCAGTCTTGGCATTGTCAACATGCGCGAACGCGCCGAGTTGGTCAACGGCGTACTGCATATCGAATCGGCCGAAGGTCGAGGCACATGCATCACCGTCTATGTGCCCCTGACCGACGAAGGTGTCGAGCGCTTGCACAAACCGGGCTTTGTGTACTGAGTATTGACGGAATGTGTTTATAAACTGCGGTATGATTTCATACACCGTAATTTCACAAGCCTACTCACCATCCTTCTGGTGAACATGTCGTACGACAACACTTATGCGCTTGTTTACCACTTCGGGGTTGTTCTTGAAATAAATTGGTATACGATCACATAAGTGAGGCATGCATGCAAAAAGAAAAAGTCCTAATCATAGGATCGGGTCCGGCAGGATTAACCGCAGCGCTCTACACGGCTCGGGCCAGATTGGAACCACTCGTGATTTCGGGCAATCAATTGGGCGGCCAGATTTCGATTACCAACGAAGTGGAGAATTATCCCGGATTCCCCGAAGGCACCACTGGCCCGGAACTGGTAGATTTGATGCAGAAACAAGCCGAACGTTTTGGGACACGCTTGCTGATCGATGAAGTCACCGAGGTTGATTTTCGTCAGGGACCTCCCTTTCGGGTAAAAACAAACGGGGATGCGTACGAAGCTGAAGCGGTCATCATTTGCGTCGGAGCCTCGCCGAAACGCCTGGGCATCCCCGGTGAAGAAGAAATGATCGGACGAGGGGTGTCATACTGTGCCACATGCGATGGTTTTTTCTTTCGCGAGAAAGACGTCGTCGTAGTGGGCGGCGGAGACAGCGCCCTGGAAGAAGGCTTGTTCCTCACCCGCTTTGCGGATCAAGTGCGCATCATTCACCGCCGCGACGAACTGCGCGCCGGAGAGGCGTTGAAGCGACGCGCTTTCGCAAACGAAAAAATCAGTTTCGTTTGGGACACCGTGGTCGAAGAAATCCAAGGCGCTGGCCAGGTGCAAAAAGTGCGCCTGCGCAACGTCAAAACGGATTCCAGCAGCGATCTGGATACAGACGGCGTCTTTATCTTCATCGGCCATTATCCGAATTCCGACCTTTTCAAGAACCAACTGGAGATGGACGATATTGGCTATCTGATCACCGATGAAAAGATGATGACCAGCGTCCCGGGTGTTTTCGCAGCGGGCGAGATCCAAGACTCGGTGTTTCGCCAGATCGCCACATCCGTCGGGCAAGGCTGCGCGGCAGGCATGATGACCGAACGCTGGTTGGAGGCACAGGAGGAGTGAGGCCTGTTTAGGCTTCCCGCACCAGCTTCATACCCCCAGTCGTTCTTTCAGGATCGGAAGCAACTCACGCAGCGCATTCGCTCGATGGCTGATGCGGTTCTTCTGCTGCACACTTAACTCCGCCATCGTTTGATCCGTGCTCTGGACCAGAAAAATCGGATCGTATCCGAAACCTCCCCCGCCGCGTTCATCCGCAATGATCTCGCCCGGACAAATACCAGTGGTTATATCGATGGGGCCCTCGGGTGCAGCGAGCGCCAGGGCACAGAAGAAACGAGCGCGCCATGGCCTGGGGTGGGATTGCAGTAAATCAAGCAAATACCGGCGCCGATCGGCGTCCGACCCTCGAGCGATCCGAGCGGAATTCTTTCCCGGGGCGCCGCGCAAGACCTCAACTTCCAATCCGCTGTCATCAGCAAGCGTATAGAAACCCGACTTGTGCGCGAAGGCGGTCGCCTTCAGGGTGGCATTTGCAGCATAATCATCGCCGCTTTCCTCGACATGTAAGTCAAGGCCAATGACGGCAGGCACAATGAGTTTATAAGGCAAACCATCAAGCAAATCGTGAAACTCGCGCTGCTTTCCGGGATTGTTACTTGCGATTAAGAGGGAAAACATGTGCCAGGCTCCATTATTTTTTGGCTACTCGAACAGTACTAATCCCCCACATATAGGGCATCTCTGTGTAGCAACCCACACATATAGTGCATTATCCACTAATGTCGCCACGTTATGTTTAGTATTAGTGAGACTGCTTGACCTCGCTTGCTACTTATGTTATAATACAAAAGCTTTTTTGATATTTCGATTGCAAGGTGGTGCACAACTGGACATCCGTCATCCATTGCGGCTGAATGTCGGGTTCTTACTGAATGAGAGCATCGGCTTTAGCCGCAATGTTGAGTATAACATCGACAGCGTCCAACTCAGCGAAGACTTGAAGGTGGATACTCTTCAAGGTTCACTTACCCTCACGCGAATAAGTATGGGTGTGTTGGTTGAGGGGGAGCTGCAAGGTAAATTGAGTCTCGAATGCGTGCGCTGTTTGAAAGCATACGATCAAAATCTCACCGGATCCTTCAGGGACCTTTTTATTTACCCGGCCAGTCGGGCGGAAGATCCACTTTTGGCGATTCCCGAGACTGCCATCCTCGACCTGACACCCGTTTTACGCGAATATCTCTTGTTGGACATACCCATTCAACCGCTTTGTCGTCCGGAATGCAAGGGTTTGTGTCCAATTTGTGGAGAATTGGTCAGCGAAAAGAAGTGCGAACATCACGAAACCGAGATTGACCCTCGTTTTGAGGTTTTGAAGTCATTATTAACAAAATCGTAAGCAACGCAAGGTTGTGCGGATATACATCAAGCCGATAAGTTCTTCTCCTGAACTGCCGCCAGGAGGGCACACATGAGCGTATCAAAAGATCGGTGGGAAAAACGAGAAGCCTTCGCTGCTCTACTTGAAAAAGGAGATTTTCAGGGATATATCACAACGCGTGATATCTTCCGAGTTTTTCCAGAAGCGGAGGACATTGAGGAGCGCATCGAGCGCCTCCTAACCTTCTTCCACAGCGCAGGAATCGAAGTCTTCGATGAGCCATCCCAGATTCCTGACCATTTACAGCAAGAAGCCCCATTGGATGGCAACCACGGCATTGATCTCAGCGCGATTTCGAGCGACGATACGGTGGGTTTGTACTTAAAGGAAATGGCGCGCGTGCCTCTTCTTAACACAGAGGAAGAGGTTGACCTGGCGAAACGCATCGAACAGGGCAACAAAGCCGAGGATCGTTTGCGGAAAGCCAACGGGAATGTCAGTGCAAAGAAGCGTGCCGAACTGCAAGAATCCGTCCAGGATTCCCTCTCGGCTCGCGATCATCTCATCAAAGCCAACACCCGCCTCGTGGTGAGTATTGCCAAACGCTATATGGGGCGCGGCGTACCTTTCCTCGACCTGATCCAGGAAGGCAATCTTGGCTTGATGAAAGCCGTGGAAAAATTTGATTACCATCGCGGCTATCGCTTCAGCACATATGCGACCTGGTGGATCCGGCAAACGATCACACGCGCCATTGCAGATCAGGGACGCACCATTCGTGTCCCCGTTCACATGTCCGATCGTATCCGCCGATTGTACAAAGTGGCCCGCCAGCTCGAACAAGAATTGGGGCGAAAACCCACACCCGAGGAAATCGCTCGCATACTCGATGTCGATCCACGCAAGGTACAGTGGATGATGCGAGTCTCATGGCGCCCTCTCTCACTGGAAAGCCCGGTTGGGGAGGAAGAGGATACAGAACTCGGTTCCTTTGTCGAGGATGAAACAACCCCAACACCAACGCAAAGCGCCTATCAAAACCTGCTGCGCGAGAAGGTTGAGGATGTTCTCAGCACACTCAGTCCGCGCGAGGCACGCATCCTGCGTCTTCGCTTTGGCCTTCACAACGGCAGGCCGTATACATTGGAAGAAGTCGGACAGAAATTCGGTCTGACCCGAGAGCGGATCCGCCAAATCGAGGGCAAAGCACTCCGCAGACTGCGACATCCTCGCCGTTCACGCCAGCTGCGGGATTACCTCAGTTAAATAGATACCAAACCACTAAAATAAACGACCCTGCCATTCCGGAGTAGAACCCGCGGCAGGGTCGTTTGCCTTCGGTAACCGTTCCAGAATCAATGAGAGCGCCGCCCGGCTTGTGATTCAAGATCAGATGTTCACACAAGCAAGCGTTTTCCGCCGAGATCTTGTGGCCGAGGGTATAGCCTCCAACGGCCTTCCGACGGTCGGTACGCCAGTTCGTATACCCTCTCGTCCAAAGACATCACCAGGAAGTGAATTTCACCATCCTGCTCCCACTGGCGTCCAAGAGAAGTAATGGAAATAAGCTCGCCTTCCCATACAAACGCCAGGGGGCGAATCGACCCATCGGCTTCGAATTTTACCTCAACTGCAACGGGAAAGCTCATCGCAGCTCCTCTAAAAAAGCAGACAATATACGTAATGCCGCCGTTGCGGACCTTGCTTTGTTCGCCTCACGGTCGCCATCCCAAACATGGCGCTGAACGCGCGTGCCTCTCGGCCCGCTGACGCCGATGAAGGTCAATCCAACGGGCTTCTCGTCCGTTCCGCCTCCGGGCCCTGCGATACCGGTTACGGACAATCCAATATCGGCATCCAATGCCCGGCAAGCGCCCTCGGCCATCTGGCGCGCGATTTCTTCACTCACTGCGCCATGGCGGTCGAGGGCTTCTGGGCTCACGCCCAGCAAACGCATCTTGGTCTTGTCGGCGTAGGCCACAATCCCACCCAGGAAATAATCGGATGATCCCGGCACATTCGTGAGTCGATGCGCGATCAAGCCCGCCGTACAGGATTCGGCTGTCGCCAAAGTCAAATTGCGTCGACGTAAAGTCTCACCGATGAACTCTTCTATTTTATATTCCATCATTCTCGTCCAGAGTCTGCATGTGTCTCGACCATTATACCCGCATGGGTTGACAGCCAGACGACCGTTCGGTATGCTTCGCGCGTGAGACAATTTTCCCTCTTTGGCCTCGAATCTCAGATCTGGAGCGTCGCCGATCTCACGCGCCATATCCGCCAATCTCTGGAGAGCGACTACCGTCTGCAGGATTTGTGGGTCTCCGGCGAAGTCTCCAATCTATCCCGACCCGCATCCGGCCACCTGTATTTCACCCTCAAAGACGAACAAGCCGCGCTTCGCTGTGTCATGTGGCGCTCCGAGGTTTCCTTGCAAACCGATCTTGCGCAGGACGGAGACATGATCGAAGTCCATGGCTACATCAGTGTATACGAATCCGGGGGACAATATCAGCTCTATGCAGACGGACTGCAAAAAGCGGGCGAAGGCGCCCTGCATCAAAAATTTATGCTCCTTAAAGCTCGCCTGGAATCCGAAGGCCTTTTCGACCCCACTCGCAAGCGTACGCTCCCATCCTGGCCGGATCGGCTGGGAATAGCGACCTCCCCGACGGGCGCCGCACTGCAGGATGTACTCAACGTCTTGCGCCGACGTTTCCCCCTCACCACGGTGATTCTGGCGCCGACCCCAGTCCAGGGCGACGATGCGCCGGAGGGAATCGTCAATGCCCTGGAGATGTTGAACCAGCATGGACAGGTGGATGTCATTCTGCTTGTGCGCGGCGGTGGCTCGATCGAAGATCTCTGGGCGTTCAACGATGAACGCGTGGCACATGCCATCGCCGCCTCACAAGTCCCCGTCGTCACAGGGATCGGACACGCCACGGACATCGTCATTGCCGATCTTGTGGCAGACGTACACGCGCCCACACCCTCAGCGGCAGCAGAGATGGTAACACCGCATCAACGCGCCCTGGCGCAGGAACTGAAGGATCTCCGCCTAGAACTCGGGCGCCTGTTTGGTGAACGGCTTATGAACCTGCGCAGCAAGCTTGCCAATTTGATCCGATCGTTGCAGATCGCATCGCCAAGGGCCAGATTCTACAGCGCACGCCAGCGAGTAGACGAAATGGCCGATCGCGGCCTGGCTGCCTTGCGCTATGGGCTGGCACTGCGCAAAGCCGCGGTGAAAGGCGCGGCGGACACCTTACACGCCGTCGGACCTGCATCCATTTTGGCACGAGGCTATGCCGTCGTCATGCGCGCCGACGATGATTCGCTGGTCCGTTCCACCCACCAGGTTGGCGTTGGCGATGCATTGAAACTGCGTCTCCATGACGGAACGATCTCCGCCACGACCGACCACGTTGATTCGACACACGAAGAGGACTGACGGGCATCACCATCCATGTCTCGGGGGATCCAACCAAATCGCATCAAACCCTGGGGGAGTTTAGGAAGGATTGTCTTTATCCGATCCTGTCGTATGCGCGCAGCAGCCCGAATGGAATGCCGAAATCTCACAATGGCATACGATGATCCTGATTATTGCTCCGAAGTTATGTGCACTTCGAGAAAGTCAAATGGCTGGCTCCATGTGGAGTAATAACTATGGTTTGGTAACAAGGGCAGCTCTGCCCCAAAATAATAGCGGAAGATCAGACGGAACGAATTCACGGGTCTAACCGCTGGCGAGAATTGATCGGGGGGAAAGCCGGGAAGCAGGTAAACATTGAAAATCCCGAACCGTTCTTGCATATTGGTGTTGGCAGCGGATTCATAATCAAGCTGCATTCCCGGGCCATGGTCTCCCTGCAGAATGATGATCGGCGGCTGTGCGCTGTCCGCAAGAATCGATCGGATTAAATCTTCCAGGCGGCTGTTCAGGTAAGCGAGTTGATCACGATAGCCAGTTCGATACGCTTCCCGCGTGCCGGGGTAAGCATCTCCATCCATAAAATTGAAGCGGAAATCATGGGAGATTTCTTCGCCATCCGGACCGAAAATGAAGGGCGGATGCGGAATGACAATGTGGGCAAAGACAAATTTCGGCCCGGGCAAATCGACGGTCTCAGGTATGCTGTCCAGAAGATAGCGTACAAGATCTCGGTGACTTTGATATCCAGGATAATAAGGCGGCACACCCAACTTGCTGGCGAGCGCTTGCACCGCGGGAAGCGCGCTGGTTTCAAGCAACAAACCCTCAAGGGGGTTAACGGCGTCTCGCGGTGCGGTAAAGAAGCGATCAACATGATTCAGCCCGGTTGGTCGATACCCGGTCTCAAAAGCGACGATCTGGTACCCGCGCTTTTCCAAGAAGTCACAAACGAGATTGGAACGGATCATGCGCATCAAAGCCAGGCGCGGATTTTCACCCGCATCGCTTGTTGATAGCAGGGTGTCAAGATACTCCATGTTGAGTGAAGATGCCAAAGACAAACTTGTCTGTACGTAGTTGCTCTGGCTTTGATCGGCAATGAAAAAGCCCTGCGCCGTCAGGAAGTCTAAAAAAGGCTGGTTATCAAATCCATACAACTCGTCCAGCACATCCGCCCGGCCATACCCATCAAGGATGATGTAGTAAATATCGGGCTCGGAATCGGCGATTACTTCGGCAGGAGATGCTTCAATCGACAGGGGCATGGGCCACGGCCTGATTCGCATGAACTCGAATCGGACAAGTTGCACCAGCGGCAGGAAGAGCGAGACGAGTGCCACCACCGTCATGAGCCGTCCAGCCGATTCCCAATCCCAACGCGAACGCAGGATGCCAATGACGATGACCACAAACAACAGCATCCAAACACCTGCCAGCAGCCAATGGTTACCGATTAAACCCAATCGCGAGAAGATATTGAAGGAAGACTGCGTGACCAGGCCATAATACACATGCCCGTAGGAAAAAAACAGCAGCAAAAAAAGTGAACACAACATGGCACAGCGCTGTTTATCCGGGATCCATCGCTGCAGGCCAAACAGGGCGAAGAGCGAAGCGATAATCAACAGAACCACTGCGCGTATCATGGCAAGCGGGTCGATTTCCTGTGCATTGTGAGCTGCCAGAGAGACGATCGGAACGATGGCGAACACCAATGGATGCAGCACCCAGCGTTGTGCGAACCACTGATAGGCAGTCTTCAAAGCCTTGAACAGCGTCTGCAGGCGGTGATGCCTCAGATCATTCACAGCGAGTCACACGAGGATTGGCTATCGGCATGGGAAAATATACCCTTCGGATGATCATTCTAGTATAAAATGCAAGGGGGTGCATCCACATCCACGACTTACACGGGAGGCAATATGGCCAAAGCAAAACCAGTCGATCAACTGAATTACGAGCAGGCCTTTGAAGAACTGGAATCTATCGTCGAGCAATTGCAGACCGCGGACCTGCCATTGGAGGAAGCCCTCTCCCTTTTTGAACGCGGCCAAGCCATCTCAACACACTGCAACGAATTACTTGAGCAGGCAGAATTGAAATTACGTCTATTGACACCCGACGAAACCCAAGGATTCCAGGAAACCGATTTCAGCGAAGATGCAGATGATTGAGCTTTGTCATCATCACGCACCCGATAAATGGATCGAGTCCGATGCTAAGAACCCATATGCGCAGCAGCGTTGACATCGACGGCGAAACAGTGGGATACAGTTGTTTGGAGATCGACGGACGCGATGATGCCCGCCGTTTGAAAAACAAATCGCAAAACAAGCTGGACGGCAATCTCGTCGTTTATCTGCCAGGTCACGTGCAGCCAGTGGACGCTGCCCGGCATTTGCATGCCGCCATCGTAGAAGCCAGCCGGGCGGGCGTATTGTGGAGCATCGACATCGACCCGCCCAAAGGCGGGGATCCAACAAAGGCTGCCGCCTTAGTCCAGATCCTGCACCGGCAGGTGTTGGATACCCTATTCGAAAACCCAGACGCCGCCAGGAAAGCGTTCAAAGCAACCACAATCGGTTGGTCGCACGGCGGTGCGGAAGCGTTGCGTGCCGCCCTGCTGGCCCCCGAGATGATCGATTGTGTGATTGGTCTCTGTACAGCGGGACTGGAATCGCATACCCCACTTCGCCTGGTCCGTCGTCTGCCGCAGGAATTCACGCGAGTCACGAGGGACGTCTATCGGAAACGATCCGAGACGCTGCGATCCAGCCTTCGCTTCGGTATCCAGTTGACACAGGGATTCGCCCGGGACCTAGCGCACACACGCTCCCCCATTCGTCTGGTCAACGATCTTCGTTGGGTTGGCAAGAAAGTCGTCGGTCCGCAGTATGGCTATCCGGGAAAGGTCGTGATCGTGATGGGAGATAACGACGCCTTCTTCCACTGGCGCAGCTTATTTCCAGACTGCGCCCGCGTCGAAGATCTTCCCGATTACCTCGACCGTTACACCAAGCAAGAATTCCCGAATGTGCAGGGGTTCGACCTGCAAGTCCTTCCAGGGAATCATCTTGCTCCCGAGCTCCATGCACCGGAATATCTTCAAACCATCTTAGAATCGCTGCAGCGAATGGGGACGGTTCTATAGGTTCAAGTAAATACCATCAGCGGTTGCGATCGATCAAGATTCCCGGAAGTTGCCGCGTTTCCGGCGAACCCAGGGCAATGGACAACAACCAATAGACTCCAAAACCCACCAGCCCGCCGCCGATGCCGATCAACCAGATCGATCTTTCTCCGGTAATGGCCATCCAAATCCATAACGCGAGAGCCATACCCAATGAGGCGCCGACCGTAGCCAACATGCCACGACCTGTGCGCTCCAGATCCAACCCCTCCAGCCGTTTATCCAAGCGCCAGAGCAGGGCAATACATTCCAGGGCAGTGGCACAGGAATTTGCCAGCGCCAGACCGCCGTGGGGCATCCACCCGATCCTCTCAAACAGCGCAGAAAAAGCCAGGCTGAGGACGACGTTTAAGCCCATCATCAAGGCGCCGATGGCGACCGGTGTGCGTGTGTCGTGCATGGCGTAGAATGCCCGTACGATTATTTCCAACGCCGAGTGCCCCACCAATCCAATGCCCCACCAGAGCAGCGCCCAGGATACCTGTTCGGTAGATTGTGTTCCGAACGCGCCGCGCTGGAAGAGCAAGGCGACGATCGGCTTGCGCAGCAGGATCAATCCAAGGCTTGCGGGCAGCGCCAAAAACAGAACCCCGCGCAAGGCACTGGCAAACGAACTGCGCAGTTCATCCAGCTTGCCTTGCGCGAATTGCTCCGAAAAGGTGGGCAGTGCAGCGATGGCCGTCGACTGTGCGATCACCGCCTGCGGCATGATCATCAATTGAAAGGAGAAGGTGAGTGCGCTGAGGCTTCCTTCGGGTTGGCCGGACGCGAGGATCGTGTTGACCCAAAAGTTAAGCTGGACGACAGCCACGCCAAGCAATCGAGGCATCATCAAACGCCCCACCTCGCGCACAGCAGGCATCTCCAATCCCAGCGTACGTTGATAGCTGGGTTTCAGTTTTCGCAGCGCAGGCAGCTGCACGATCAGATGCAGTAAAGCCCCCAACACCGTACCCCAGGCCAGGCCGTGAATCCCCAGAGTCGGCACGAGGAACAAAATCCCGACGATGAGACCCAGCCGGTAACAGGCAGGCGCAAGCGCCGGCAGGGCGAAATGTTGATGGGCGTTGAGGGTTGCCATCAATATGCCGCTCAATCCGAAAATCGCCGGCGAAATCAGCATGATGCGTAATAACGATACCGTAAGACGAATCTTTTCGGCGTCTTCGTATCCCGGAGCCAGGACCGTACGCACCAGCCAGGGCGCAACCATCACCGCCAGGACACTGAGTACACCCATGATCATAAGGATCAAATTGATCACCGAAGAGGTCAGACGCCAGCCTCCCTTGCGGTCCTCTCGAGTGAGAAAACCTGTGAGGGTGGGCAGGAAAGCCGAGGCGAGTGCACCGCCGGCAATCAGATTGAATAGCGTTTCCGGAAGGCGGTTGCCGGTATAAAACGCATCGAGATCGGCGCTGGTTCCAAAGACATTGGTTATAAGGACTTGACTCACCAAGCCCGATAGACTGGAGAGCACAAAGCCGATCATGACGATGCCTGCCGCACGAGTGATACGGCGATTTGCAGAATCACGATTTCTACTCATGGGGTTTGATTATACTGGATGTGATCCAATATGGTATCCGCTATATACAGTGCTATAAAAAGGATACGGAAAAGGGTACACTATGCATTAATTGTTCCCTTTGAGGTCACTGGAAATGCTAATTGATCAACCAGGAGAAGATAAATACGAAAAAATGGTCGACTACTACGATGCGCTCTACGCTTTCAAGGATTACAAAGATGAAGCAGAAAAATTGCATCAATTCATCCGCAAGAATAAGCAATCGAGCGGTGAGACCTTGCTCGATGTTGCCTGCGGAACGGGACAACACCTCTTTCATCTGAAGAAGCATTACCAGGTGGAGGGGTTGGATCTCAATCCCCGGATGTTGGCGATTGCCAGCCAACGATCTACAGACGTAACCTTCCATCAGGGGAATATGCTGGATTTTAATCTCGGCCGCAGCTTTGATGTCGTCACCTGCCTCTTTAGTTCGATCGGGTATGCAAAAAACGAAAGCGAATTGAATCAGGCGATCAAGAACATGGCTCGCCATCTGTCTCCCGGTGGTGTTTTGATTATTGAACCCTGGCTTAGCCCGGAGGATTACAAAGTTGGTGGCCCACACGCACTTTTTGTCGATGAACCCGAGCTCAAGATTGCACGCATGAACATCAGCGAGGAGCAGGATGGCGTTGCGATTATAAATATGCATCATCTTGTTGCCAGGCCGGAGGGGATAGAGTATTTTGTTGAGCGTCACGAGTTAAGCTTGTTTTCCGATGCGCAATACCATCAGGCGATTGAAGCGAGTGGATTGGGCTACACTATCGATTCACATGGCCTGACAGGAAGAAGTCTGCTGATCGGACGAAAACCTGTCGAAGAAACAGCCTGAGCAGGCAACAGGGAAGACAAGAGAAGGATGGACTATTTGTATGGCAGCTGAACGGGATGACTTTCTGGGTGAAATTCGTTTAGGACGACAGTTATCGACGGTATGGCAGGTCGCAGCTGGAGGTCTGGTAATTGGCTTCGCTCTGGCTTTTCTGATTCCGGGCAGGGTAACCGCTCTCGTAGGGGCAATCGCTCCCATTGCCACACTGCTCATGCTGCTCAGCGTGGTATTCACGATACTGAACATCCTCGAACTCCGCGCCGGAAGCAGCGACCACGGCGGTACGTTTACATTGATTCATGAGACGCTCGGAGGGATCGGGGGCTTCCTGGCCGGATGGGTCATTTTCGCCGGAAGCATGGCATTAAGCGCAACCTTCATTCGATCCGCCGCCACCCAAGTGGAACTGTTTCTACAGATTCCCGTGGACTTCATCACAGCGCTGGCATTGAGTCTTTTACTCCTCATGGTGGTTTTCCAGATATTCCGCATCATCCCTCGCCGTACTTTGCTCGGACCGAGTTTAACGATCCTGACCCTGATCATCGGGGTGATGCTCGTCGACATTTTCCTGAAATACGATTTGCATATCGATCGCGGAGCACTGGATTTCGTCTCTGGAAATTTTATGCGGGCTGCTGCCTGGCTCTTCGTGAGTTATGGAGCGATCGAGGCCGTAATGGCTTCCCGCCGTCAAATCCGCGATGCGCGACAACGCTTGCCACGAAGTCTATTCACCACAATCTTGATTGGCGGTGTTGCACTCGTCGCATTTGAATTCCTCCCAATAATGCTTCCGGAAAACCTGATCCAAGCTGCTTTTGGCGATATCCCGTCTGCGCTTCTACAGACCAGCTTGATTCCCGGGAGGCTGATTCATGCCATCGCCTTTCTCCTCTTCGGGGCTGCAGCAAACGCATCACTGGTTATGGGGGCTCGACAGCTGAATGCGCTCAGCCGACAGGGAGCCCTGCCGCCCATTCTACGCTGGCTGAATCGCCCGTTCCGGGTACAGCCCATCATCTTCAGCTTGATTCTGGTCGTCATTGTGCCCTTGCTGATTTGGGCGCCCATCGAATGGTTGCTGGACATGGCCGCAGGCTTCTTCTTGATCTCTGCATTTCTGTTGAATCTGGCCGCCTTGATAAGCCGACGCGCGGAGCCGAATCGTCGACGCACATTGCAGGTGGCCTTCTATCCCCTGGTCCCATTAAGCGCCCTGGCCTTCTGCGGGGCTATGTGGATCGCTTTGCCCGGTTATGGACTGCTTGGGAACGCCGTCTGCATAGCACTGGGTCTGTTGCTCTATGTCACCTACAGCCGCATGTATCTCATTAAAGCCCAGGAAGGCGTCCTGGTTTTCCGGCGGGCTCCGGGAAGAGAGAAAAAGGAAGGGGATTATCGCATTTTGGTGCCGCTCAGTGCCGGTCTGGAACGCCATTGGATCCTGGATCTGGCGATGTCACTCGCCCACCAGACGGGTGGCGAAGTGATTCCCTTACAAGTCATACCGATTGCCGATCCGCTGGCGATCGCCGAGGGTGGCCGCATCGCCAGTGAACGCAACACGCTGTTCCAGTGGTCCACTCGAATCGCAGCGAAAAGCGATGTGCCAATCTACCCCATTACCCGACTCGCCCGTTCCGTACCCGATGGAATCCTGGAAACCGCCGATGAAGAGGATTGCGATCTCGTCTTACTTTCCTGGGTCGTGCGTTCGGAACAACAGGGCGTGCACATGGGCCGGGTGCTCGATCCCGTCATTCGACGTGCACCGTGTGATGTTGCCGTGGTCGCCCTTCATTCCGAATATATGAACGCCATAGTCACCGAATCGAGGGAACGCCAAACCGAAACGCCTGCAGATGAACCCGTCAAACTGCAAATTGACAATATCCTGGTGCCCACAGCGGGCGGCCCTCACGCCCCCCTGGCGACACGCCTGGCCATGCTGCTGGCGCGCGAGTTCGATGCTTCCATGAGCGTCGTCTACGTTGCCGATCCCGATGCCACGGAAGAACAGCTTACGCAAGGGCGCACCTGGATCGATAAAACGATCAAGACTATGCGGGAACAAGTAAGTAGCTTGCCCACCACGGAAGATACAACATTCAACTTCGACCAGCTACCGTTCACCCGCCAGGTCGTTCGTGCAGAGAGCGTGGTGGACGGTATTGCACAGGCCGGTTCCGAAAGCGACCTGGTGTTTATCGGCGCCTCCGAGGAAAGCCTGATTGACCAGGTCTTGTTCGGTACGATCCCGGAGTTGGTGGCGCGTGTTTGTTCCACACCGGTGCTGATGGTCAAGCGTTTTCGCGGTCTGCGGCGATTCTGGCTGCAGCGCGCCTGGGACACACTCTTTGGCGCGGTGCCGACACTCAACCGCCAGGAACAGATCGATATCTACCGCGAAGTGCGAGAAGGAGCTCGTCCGGACGTGGATTTCTTTATCATGATCGGTTTGTCGGCCATCATCGCCACCTTCGGTTTGTTACAGGACAGTACGGCAGTGATTATCGGCGCGATGCTGGTTGCACCGTTGTTCACGCCCATCCTGGCTTTCAGTCTGGCCATCGTTCAGGGGGATGTGCGCCTGCTCAGCTTGGCCGTCGAGTCGGCGATCAAAGGCATCGCTTTGGCAATCGGCTTGAGTATCCTGCTCACCGCGATTTCGCCGCTGCGCGTGGTGACGAATGAGATCATCTCACGCACCAACCCCAACCTCTTCGATCTGGCGGTTGCACTTGCTTCCGGTGCCGCTGGTGCCTATGCGGTTGCGCGCAAAGATGTGGCAACTTCCCTGCCGGGTGTTGCCATTGCCGCAGCCCTCGTCCCTCCGCTCGGTGTGGTTGGTATTGGACTGGCCATGGGTGAGGCACGCACAGCTTGGGGCGGTTTCTTACTTTTCATAACGAACTTGATCGCCATCACCCTCGCCGGATCTGTAACTTTACTCTTACTTGGTTTCCGTCCCTCCCCTCGGGCGAAGCGCGAAGGCCACCTCCAGAGGGGCATGCTCGCTTCGCTCGTCTTACTCATCGCCATCAGCATCCCCTTGGCGTCGGTCTTTATCGACTCGGTAGAAATGTCATACATACGACAAGTTGTTGGCACCACCGTCAGGCAGGTAATCGAAGTGGAAGCGGGGTATACGTTGGAAACGCTGGAGATCGAACTTGCCGACTCCCGAGCCGTCGACGTGTCCATCACGATTCATGCTAATAAAGAGATGACCGTACCGCTGCTTGAGGAGCTGCAAAGCCAACTGGAAGATACACTCGGCCGCCCCATCAACCTTCAAGTTGTGAGCATCCCCATCGAATCGTATGAATTGCGCAGCGATTAAATGTGTGCCCGCGTTCGATGTTAACTATTTAAAATCATGAGAGCCGGGTACGCCGGGCCCGGCTCTCTCTTAAGGAGGAGAAGAAGAGATCTACCCTTCCACACTTACTTTACTATTTTCCGTTCATCCCGCGCGGGACGCAAGGCTGACGTTTAACCTACGCAATACCTACGCTGGAGTCGTTGGATTGGATGCCACACTGTCGAAATCACTGCTGATGGATGGACGGCTTCGATGGTTCAAGGGGTATACACAAAATGCAGAATCTAGCAAAGTGGCTGGATGAAATCTCAATCGGGCGCGCCCTCGACCTGGGCGCCGGCAACGGGGAGATTTCCTTGTGGCTTTCCGAACAGGGTTTTCAGGTCGACGCCGTCGAGCGCGATCCTGAAGTATTTGGACAATTTGTCGAGGCTTGCGCCGGCACATCCGTAACTTCCCACCTTAAAGACGTGACCGCATTTTCCCTGCCCCCCACCACCTACAACCTGATTGTCGCTCAAGCCGTGCTGCACTTTCTTCGCCCAACGCAGCTCTGGCCGTTGGCAGAGCGACTCGTCGAGGCGCTCGTTCCAGGCGGGTTGCTCGTTGCCGAAGTCTTCACAACCGATGATCCGGGCTATGTGGCCTTACGCGAATCCAATGCAGCGGAAATCGAACCGAACACCTATGAGGCTCCACCTCCGATTGGGTTAATCCATTACTTCGCACCGGGAGAACTGCGCAGGATTTTTACTCCACTTGAAGTTCTCGAATATGATGAATCACGCCGAGCCTATCCACAATCGGTTGACGGCTTTCAAGCCGGTGCGCATCTCCTGGCCAGACGCCCACAAACAACCCTGGTCGGCGGTTAGCGCATTCGCAACTTAATTCCGCGGCATGCTATAATGCGCCACGTTTGCGAGATTGCTTGCCAAAATGCTACTCGATTGGATCCTGGCCCTCTCTCCCATCCTGCTGATTATTGTCTTGATGGTCCGCTTTGGGTGGGGCGCAGCCAAAGCCGGTCCTGCAGGTTGGGTACTGACCCTTGGACTGGCGGCAGTCCGTTTTGGTGCCGGCCTTGAACTGCTTGCCGTAAGCCATCTGAAAGCCCTGCTGCTCGCCCTGGATGTGCTCCTCATCGTCTGGGGCGCCTTTATCCTCTTCCGCGTATTTGACGAATCCGGCGCCATCGCCGCCATCGGGAAATCGCTTCCCCAACTGACCGCCAACCGCGGCATGCAAGCGTTGCTCATCAGTTGGCTCTTTGCCTCCTTCTTGCAAGGTATCGGCGGATTTGGTGTACCGGTCGCCGTCACCGCCCCGCTGCTTGTCGGCCTGGGCTTCTCTCCCCTGACGGCCATCATTTTGCCATCCATCGGACATGCCTGGGCAGTAACCTTCGGATCCCTGGGCTCTTCCTTTCAGGCGTTAATCGCCGCCACGAGCTTACCCGCCGACACTCTGGCCGGCCCGGCCGCCGTATTGCTGGGATTGGCCGGCATAGGCTCTGGCTTTATGGTTGCACAGATCGCCGCTGGTTGGCAGTCCATGCGCAAATTGGCTTTGCCGATACTGATACTGGGTGTGCTCATGGGCTTCTCGCAATACCTTCTGGCGACTCATGGATTGTGGAACATCGCCAGTTTCGTTGCTGGCATGATCGGCCTGATCGCAGGTGTTGGCCTTGCGAGACGGTTTCAAGCGGAACGTTCTGCCCCAAACGCAAACGGTTTCGACACGCGCAAATTTCTCCTGGCGGCTTCAGGCTACTTCATCTTAATCGCCGTTACTTTCACCATTCAACTCATCCCCGCAGTACATGCGTTTCTGAGCGAAATCGAAATCCGCGTCGCCTTTCCCGAGACACAGACGGCGAGCGGCTTTATCACGCCAACCGAACTCGGACGCGTCATTCCCATCCTGCGCCATGCGGGTGCAATTTTGGGTTATTCGGCGCTGATTTCCTACCTCATCTACAGCAGGTCCGGCATGGTTCCACCCGGTGCGGGTCGCCGTATCGTCCGGGAAACATTGCGGCGAATGCTGCCTTCCAGCGCAGGGATTATCTCCATGGTCGCCATGGCGGTGACAATGACCCACGCCGGCATGACAGACGCCCTCGCATCTGGATTGGCGCAATGGGTGGCTTCCATTTTTCCTTTCGCTTCCACCTGGATCGGCGCCCTGGGTGCCTTCATCACCGGGTCGAACACCAATTCCAACTTGATCTTTGCCGCACTCCAACTGCGAACGGCCGAACTGCTCCACTACAATCCCACCTCGATCCTGGCAGCACAGACGACGGGCGGCGCCCTCGGCTCGGTGATTTCTCCTACCAAGATACTGGTTGGGGCCAGCACCACGCAACTGGCGGATCAAGAAGGCATCGTACTGCGGGCATTGCTGCCCCGCATCGCAGCCTTGATATTTTGCGTGGCCTTGATCGTGTGGATCTGCGCAAGTTAATCTGGCGGCATTTTTCGACACACAAGCACCTTCCCGAACGAAATCAAATCACATATTCACATAGCGCCATTTTCCGAATACATGCCGAATGATGTACAATGGCACCCATGGATGACGTTTTTTTACTGATCACATTGCCTTTGGACGACACGCTGGTGGAACGCATCAAAGCGGTCTCACCACGACTTCACGTTAATCTCCATCCGTCTTCATCGGGCGAAAGGATCCCTGAGGATTTACTGGCCGATGTTGAAATCCTCTACACGCTAGAGGCTCTCCCTGAACCGGAAGCTGTCCCTGAATTGCGTTGGATTCAATTCCATTCGGCCGGAATCGATCACGTTGTGGATCATCCATTGCTGCAAACGGACGTTCAGGTGACCACCCTCAGCGGCGCAGCAGCGCCGCAGATGGCCGAGTTCGCCATCATGTCGATGCTATCCCTCGGCCACAAATTACTCGACATTAACACCGACCCACCCGAGGAGCTCTGGGGAGAAAACCGCCATCAACGCTATCAACCTCTCGAGCTGCGGGGAAACACGGTCGGTATTGTTGGTTACGGAAGCATCGGTCGCGAGATTGCGCGTTTGTGTTATGCCTTTGGCGCAACGGTCCTGGCAACCAAACGGGATTTGAAAAATCTACAAGATACGGAGTATCGCCTGGAGGGCCTGGGAGATCCTGCAGCCGATGTACCAGAACGGCTGTATCCACCGGAAGCGCTGCGCTCGATGGCATCCCTGTGCGACTTTTTAGTCGTCACTGTCCCCCTGACGGCTTCGACGCGCGGCATGGTCGGGGCGGAAATCTTCGGCGCAATGAAACCCTCCGCATATATCATCGACATCTCCCGCGGCGGCATTGTCGATCATGGCGCCCTGGTAGAAGCCTTGAAGACGGAAAAACTCGCCGGAGCCGCACTGGACGTTTATCCGGTAGAACCCCTTCCCGAATCCAGCCCACTGTGGGAGATGCCGAATGTGATCCTGTCTCCCCACATCGCTGGCTCATCACCCCGATATGATGAGCGGGCGATGGATTTGTTTGCAGAAAATCTCTTTCGTTTCCTTTCCGACCGTCCGTTGTTAAATCTATGGGATCCGGAATTGAGTTACTGAGGTTCGTTTATGATTCGTGGGATTATTTTTGATTTCGGTTCGACTCTCATCAGCTTCCATGGCGAGGTGAGTGAAGTGCGCACACTCGCCACACAGGCGATGGTGGAATATTTATTCGATGAGTTTGTTAGATTTGACAAAGAGATCTTTATCAAACGTTTTTATGAATTGCTCGAGATGAGTTTCGAAGCCCGTGAAACTACACATATCGAATTTTCATCCATATCCGTTTTGCGTCTCGCACTGACCGAGTTTGGCTACGCAACCGTGACGGATGAAATACTCGATCGTGCCCTGGAACGCTTCTACAATCTTTTCGAAGATTACTGGCAGCCAATGCCAAACCTGTATTCTGTACTCGATGAAATTCATAACAGCGATTACCGCCTGGGTATGATCTCGAACGCCGGCAATGCAGCCAATGTGCAGCGCCTGATCGATAAAGTCGGTATTCGAAAATACTTCGATCCCGTCCTGATCTCCTCGGGAGTCGGCCTGCGTAAGCCTCACCGCCTTTTATTTGAGGCCGTACTCAACATATGGCAATTGCCGGCCGAGCAGGTTGTCATGATTGGAGACATGCTCAATGCAGATGTCCTTGGGGCGCAGCGCGTCGGCATGCATCAGATCTGGATTACAGCCGATGCGGACAATGAGAGCAATCGTCAGAACGTAACAGCCATCAAGCCGGAAGCGACCACGGATAACCTGCGCGATGTTCCCCTGCTGATCCAAAGCATGGCTTCTCCCTGATTGAGCGGTAGAATTTTTCCCTGCAACTCGCCACACAAAGAGACGTATAGATGATGGAATGAGATCTTCATTTCGGTATTGAAGTATTGGAGGAGATAATGCGCAAGACCGCTTTTCTGTTCTTTGGTCTGGCAACACTGTTGGCTACGATAGCCTGTAGTTTTAATTTCTTGCCCTTGCAGACGAGTATACGGATCGAAAAACTCGAAACTGGCCCGACCATATCCGAGGAAGTGGAAATCCCTGTGCCCGATTCCGACGAGACACGTCTGGAAATCGTTATGGGTGCAGGCAAGTTGTTTATCTCCCCGGGTGCCCGAGATGCACTTCTCCAGGGCGTAGTTCACTATAACATTGCAGAATTCGAACCGCACATTATCACCGAAGATGGATATGTTCAACTACGACAGGGAGAGAATGAATCGGGCGAATACACCTTCCCGGATATCAGCGGCGATGTGGAAAACACCTGGGATCTGCAGCTGGGGAACACGGCGATGGAATTGATCCTCACGGTCGGGGCATCACGCAGCGAGATCGAACTGGGCGGATTGGCGATCAACGAACTTCGTGTAACCCAGGGCGCCTCCGATTTTGAACTATCCTTTTCGGAGCCTGACCAGATAGAGATGTCCGCACTGCGTTTCACAGGTGGCGCCTCCGAAGCGGAATTAACCGGGCTGGCTAATGCAAACGCCGAAGTCATTTTCTTCACGGGAGGTGCCGGTCGATACACGCTGGACTTCAGCGGCGAATTACAAGACGACGTGTACGTTAAAATCGAAGCGGGGTTGGGTGAAGTGATTATCATCGTTCCGCAGGAGACTGCAGCAGAAGCCGAATTTGACGGCGCGCTGGCGGATGTCGATGCCTATGATGACTGGCGACGATCGGGAGATACCTACACACTCGAAGGAACCGGCGCCAGGATAACCTTCGATATCTCGATGGGACTGGGCAGTCTGGAATTACGTAACTGGTAATGGCCTGGGTGGAATAAGGATATATCCGCCATGAAGAGAATCATCAAGTACGTACTCATCCTTCTGATCGTTGGTATATGCATCCTGTTTGTGGGATTAAAAAAAACATCCAGTTAGAAACAATGGAAACCTACGAAAGAGAACATTTCATCGTTTATTATGAGGTACTAGGACAAGCAACCCTGCGGGATATCGGTGATACACTCGAAGAAAATTATCCGCTCATCAACAATTTCTTTAATCTGGACCAGCATCAAAAGAGCCGGGTTGCTGTATACGATAATGTGGACAGGTTCCAACACACGTACCTGGGCTTCTTCCTCTCCTGGCTGTATGATGACTCGGCCGTCGGCGCGGCTTACCAGGATCTGGTGCTTTTGACTTCCCCCGAGAATCCCGGGACTCAACACACGTATGCAGACATGTTGGAGATCGCCGTGCATGAATTTGTGCATACGTGCGTCTATCGACTCAACGAATATCCAAACATCTGGCTCGATGAAGGGTTAGCCACATATCTGGCGGGGCAAAGAAGCCCATTGCCAGCCAGCATTCCTGAATTTGCGGATTTTCAGGAGCAGGATATGAGTTTCTTTTGGGAAAATGATGGGTATGCTGTAAGTTATTACTACGTCGAATTTCTCATTCGAGAATTTGGCAGCGAAGATATGGTCCGTTTGATTCAAACCAATGATTATCAAGGCGCCTTGGGTGAATCTGAATTAGACGTTTACAACCGCTGGTTGGCGTATTTAGAGACGGAATATTCTGCTTCCCAATAAGAAAATGCTTTGGGATTCCCTCAAATGTAACCAACCACTGCTTACATTCACGCTTCCGCAAGGACACAACCCGACCAAATTCTGGAATCAAGGTCCCGCGACTTCCTTTGTTTCGCTGTACATATCAGTCAGGATTTCATCCGCCTCATAGTCGGTTGCCGGCCTGGGGCGGCCGTCCTCGGTTATGATCATCGGCACCACTTCGATTTCCCGCACACCGTCTGGATCCAACCAAATATTGAGCAAAGCGGTCTGTGGGACATCTCCGTCGTCGAAGACAAAATTCCCCAATCCATACACGATCACTCCCTGCCTGTAAAACTCAATTCCCTGCAGGACGTGTGCGTGATGTCCCAGGACGAGGTCAGCGCCGGCATCGATCGCCGTACGGGCGGCATACATCTGCGGCGGGCTCGGTTGGACGACATACTCATAGCCACTGTGCAGTATCACGATAACGATGTCAACGAGAGGCCGAACGTCAGCGATGTCCGTCTCCATCTGCTCGGGATCAGCCCAGGCTAAACCGGGTTGATTTTGTGTGGCCGTCCAGGAACGCGTATCAAAGCCTCGCACTTCAACGGGCACATCAACGTAGGCCAGGAAGGCGATGCTTGTCTGGTTGGTCGTTATGATGACGGGCGAAGACGCCGCATCGGCATTTTCACCCGCGCCCACGGTTTGGACGTGATTTTTCTCCAGGAGAGAGATTGCATCCAGCAAGGCAGCAGGGCCGTAATCCATAGCGTGATTGTTGGCCAGTGAAAGCAAGTCGAACCCCGCGATGGCGAATGAACGGACTGCCCCTGCAGGGGAGCGAAATGTATAGCCCTTGTCAACGGGCGCGCCCTGTTCTCCCAGGGCACACTCTAGATTCCCTATGGTAATATCCGCTGTGGATAGCTCGTCGAAAACGAGTTCAAAAGGATAGATTGGATCCCCCTTTTCGATTCTCTCCCCGATGCGTCTGGCCATCATGATGTCGCCCACTGCTGCCAGATGCGTGACCGGGTCGATCCCAAGCTGATTCCCGATCAGCGGAGCGATCTCCTCCGCTGCCGATTCATAACCAGGCGCCGTCATCACGGACCATACCTGCTTCAAGGGATAATCAGGTTCACCCGGATGCACGCCGTCAACGGCAAGGGATTTAAGTCCGGGGGTCATGTCCGCCCAATCTACCACGGCGACGAAGGGAGAATCCGCCTCGATCATCTCCCGCGCCTGATCGAGCGTTACTTCCTCCCACTCCGAGGTGAAAGGCACACCCAATGCCAGAATACGTTCTCCCGCAGCAATCCCACCACCTCTCGGTACAAGTGCCAGATTAACATCTCCCCGGGAAAGACCCAACCCGGGATCTTCGTTAACCTCAAACTGCCATTTCCATCGGCTGGTTTGCGAATCCATTACTGCAATTGCCTGTTCGGTGATACCTTCCCAGCGGTCCGGGACGGCAATTACAACCGGTTCAGGGCTCGGTGTGTGTGTGAGGGTTGGCAGTTGGGTGGAAGTGGCACTTGCAGTTGCGATAGGGGATGCCGCCATTTGGCTGCCATCCGTTGAAACTGGCGACAACAGGGGAACATCATTGGGTATTGCCGAGCACGCGGGGATGAGCGTGCTGAAGAGCAAAAGCATCAGGGGACAACACAGCCGTTTTGACTTCATTATCCTTCGCACCACCTTTCTGCATTTTATCCTCCTTTCGCTGATTTTGTGGGACGGTTGGCCTGCGCTCCCGGGATAAACTAATCAAAAACTCCCCGGGCTCGGAGACGCCCGGGGAGTTGGAACATGAGTATCAACCATCAAAGATCATTGGACGTTCGTCAAGGGAGCGAGCTCTTCCTCGACCATGCGAACCACCAATTCGTCGAGTGAGAGTACGCTGTAATCATCCACATGGTGCGTGGTCTCATCCCCAGGTTCGCCTCCGGCGCCATAGGTGAGGAAGAGAAATTTTCCCCCGCTGATCTGCGCCAATTGACGGAAGATGTATTCCCCCTGATCGTCCAATCCACTGGACGCCAGCGGGTAGATCTTGATCCCAATCTCGGCCGCTGCGAAGACATCCGTGGCATAATCGTAGTCTTGCGGGTAACTGAGCTGCGGCGGCGCATCCGCCAGCAGGAAGATCAAGCTGACCGTATCTTCTCCTCGCCACTCGGGCAGATGAATGGCATTGTGGAATCCTTCGTTGAGACTCTCCGGATAATCCCCGCCGCCATCGGCCTGCACCCGGGCGAGTTCGTCGGTAAACGCAGCCACGTCGGGCGTGAAATCGAATGTCCGGCTCACGAACAGGTCCCCTCGATCGCGGTAAATCGTCATTCCAAAGCGTACGTTGGGATTCGACGGCAGGGCCTCGATCTTTTCAGAGACAGCGATCATGTTTTCCTTCAACTGGGCGATCTCGTCACTCATGCTGCCTGTGGCATCGATCAGGAAGTGCACATCGAGCCGGACAGGTTTCGTGGCCGACTCGGCGTTGAGTATGATGCTCTGCTCCCGGACGTCTTGGTCGAGAAACTGGGAGACTTCCAGGCCATCCTTGGCAACAACAATCTCGATCAGATCGAGATCGAAATGCGGATATGCGTTGGGGAAGAACAAGACACTCCCGTCGCTGTGCGTCGTCAACTGGGCGACACGGTCGCCATTCGAGTCGAGGATGGTCACTTCGGCGCCTAAAACAGGTTCGCCCTGACTGTTGGAAACAAAGATAATCTGTCGCCCGGTGACATCCACATCATGGACGTCAATGCCCCATTCGGCGAAATGCAAGCGGTAGAGCAGATAATCGTCCCATGCGGCATTATCATCCACACTGCCGGCCCGCAGGTTCGGCGCCTGGTTGCTGCGCGACAGTTCGCTGTCCACAGCTTCATCTACTCCAAACCCATCTTCCTCCAACTCAACCAGCGGTTCAGCTCCAGCTAATGAGTCGACGGATTTGGCGGCCAACACATCACCCTCTGCAACCGTACCTGCCGAACCACTCCAGCCATCTTCACCATCCCAATCGACCCATCCGTCACTCCCCCTTTTTTCCGACCCAAGAATGGGATCTGGCAAACCACAAGCGCTCAGGCTCAGGGCGGTAAAGATAAGTGCACAAATCCAGCGAGTATTAACTTTGTTCGTCATCGGGTTCTCCTCTCGTTAAGTTGCACAATGCTCTTCTGTGCCTATCAGACGCAGAAGGACCGGCTTTTGTTCCAGGAGAACAAAGATACGAGCTCGAAAGTGCAATCGTGGGATAAAGTTGTGGAGGCGAACTGAATGCGCAGAATTCGTTTGTGATTCAGCGCTGCGGTTCGACTTTGATCAAGACGGCGCGGACGATCGTGCGCCAGTTGTAAGCACCTGTTTGCTCGTTGAAGCCGCTGCAGGTGATCAGGGTAACCCAATCCAATTCTTCATGACCAAGGGACGACATATCGTCTGGCTCCACCCAGCGAACCTCACGGACGGAATACTCGTAGCGCATGCCAAAGAAATTAATCACGATCTCGTCACCCCAGCCGAGTGTGCCGAGCCCGGCAAACGGCCCCGGCAGCCCGGATGGCAAGGTCACATGCCCGGTAATGGCCGTGTTCCCCTCCCAGGTTGGGAAAGCCGTTCCCTCTAGGTATCCGGCATCGTCCCACAACCAGGTCACGTCCCATCCGCTTTCGATCTTGGGCACTCCCACGATGGGAATATCGACATCCAGCTTTGGAATTTCCAGTCCCAGGGAAAAAAGATCGGTGTAGCGAGCGTTTTCCGGCTGCGCAGGGAGCAGTGTTACTACGCCAGGCGCGAAGCCGGTTTCGGGCAATCCACCATCGCCGATGGCCAGGAAGAAATCATCGTCGTTGTTGGTCAAATCCTCATCCAACGAGGAAGTTGTCAAACCTACAGTGTTCGTGCCTCCTGGGGGTGCGCCCAAAGCATTCACCTCGGTGGTGACGGTGATGGTGTAGAAATCGGTGGTCGTGACTGTGC
>DAOUEK010000091.1:0-12069 GCA_034430425.1 Anaerolineales bacterium
CGCGCCAATCCCGCCGTAGTTCCAAACCAGAGAGACCCTTCCTGTCCAACTGCGACTGCCCGGACCTCATGGATAGATGACCCAACTTCTATCGAATGAAACCTGCAGGATTCTAGATCCGCGTCACATTGCACCACGCCGCCGGTTGTTCCCGCCCAGAGATTACCCTGGGCATCGAAAGCCAGGTCGAAGACTTCACCCACTTCGTCAACGGAGATCGGCTCCCCCACAGTGCCAGGCTCACTCGTCGAGCCGGATATTGGAAGTGGTGGCTTCTCTGTCGATGTAGCCATGGGCAGATTGCAGGATGAGAGCAACACTACCATCAAAACGAGTGCGGATACTCGAGTGCGGTTCTGTTTATTCATGTTTGAACCCTCCTCCGCGATATTTAAGGATGATTTATCCCTGCCGGACCACATGTTCATGATAATGATAGTATGTGGATAACAGAGCTTTTACCGCCCGCCACCACAGGGGTTAGAACTGAAAATCCCAGCCAAAGTTCACATTCCCGGTCGTAGCACCTGGATTCACCGTCACGTTGATGCGGGCCCAATTCCCGGTCACATTCGGATGGGACCACGTACCGGGGATGAACGCATTTTCATTTCCCACGACAGAGATGGATACACAGTAATTTCCCGGGGTCAATCCTGTAAAACTGAACACCCCACTGGCGTTGGTGGTCGTCGTCGGCAGACCCGTAGCAGGACACGCACCAACACCCAATTGGACGATCACGTTGGGGATGCCTTGCTCGCCAGCCTCATAAATTCCGTTGGCCCAGTAAACAATGCCGTCGGTTTCACATCCAGGCGGCGGAGGCTCCGGGGTATCTGGTGTTATATGTGGGGGATTGCACTCGTCGTCCCAGACAATCCCCGTAATTCCACCAGGCGCAGGCGTGGGAGTGGGCGGAGAAGTCAAAATAGGCAAGACGCTCAGATCGAAGCTGTATTCCAGCAGATTTTCTGCGATCCAGCATTGATTTGATTCGCCCGCAAGCATCACCGACAGCCATGAATTATCCGCCAGACGGCCCTTCGCTTCCGCCTGCTCATTTTCGAGCAGGAAGCCATATTGATCGAAAATCGTCATCGGACCCGTTCGACAGTTGGCGTCCATCAACGCCCTGACAAAATAGCCCGTAGGGGTCGAAGTGGCCGTCGGCGCCGGCGGTTCCGGCAAAAACTGATAATCCCATCCAAAATCAACATCTGCTTCAACCTGATCAGCGGTAAGGGTGACGGTTACTTCCTGCGGTTCTGCGCCACGGTCAGGATACGTCCAGCCGCCGGGGATCAAGATCAAATCATTGCCATCGGAGAGCGCATTCACGCTGAGACAGTATGTGCCTGCGGATAAACCATCAAACGAGTATGTCCCATAGATATCCGTAGTATCGACAGCCAATCCGGTGGATGGACAAGCCCCGCTGCCAAGATGAAGGGTAATATTCTCGATCCCGGGTTCGCCGGGATCATAGACTCCATCCGCTTCGAGACCTCCCGCCCCGCCAATCTCGATACACCCTTCTGGCAAGGGGTCACCCGGTGGGATCGAGGCGTAGGGCACTGCGCACAGGTCATGGAACACGTCCCCGCTGATCGAAGCCGTCGATGCCGGTGGTAGGGGTAAAAACTGATGGTCCCAACCGAAATCGACATCCGTTTCATGCTGATCCGCCGTGAGGGTTACTGTAACTTCCTGCGGATTGGCATCCCGAAGGGGATACGTCCAGCCGCCCGGGATAATGACCACATCATTGCCGTCGAAGAGAGCATCAACGCTAACGCAATACGTCCCCGCAGATAAACCATCAAACGAGTAACTCCCATTGACATCCGTTGCGGCTGTTGCCAATCCAGTGGATGGACAAGCGCCGATTCCGAGGCGCAGGGTCACGTTTTCAATTCCCGGTTCGCCGGGATCATAAATGCCGTCCGCCTGAAGACCTGTTATCGGTCCGCTATCGATACACCCTTCCGGCAGCGGATCGCCCGGCGGAATCGAAGCGTAGGGCACGGCGCACAGATCGTGGAAGACATCTCCGCCGATCGAAGCCGTCGATGCCGGTGTCGGAAATTCGCATGCAGTCAGCAATCCAACCCCAATAATGATTGCAATCCCATATCCGACTACCCTTCGACTTGGTCGCAACATGTTTTCTCCTATTGACCTGCCCGAAAGTCGGGCATCGCAATAATAAATAGACATTCTGGCGAGTCAATACCCTATTGGAAAGTACCAACGATTCTTTGTGAAGAAGCAATTCATTTTTCGAATATTAACACTTGAATGAACGCCGAAGTATCAAACTGACAACTAATATACAACGGTAAAAATTTGCACAGTTAATTGGGCGCTCTCACCCATATTCCCGGTAGTATCGTAGGCGCGAGCGTAGATGTACAAGATGCCTAAAGGATAGGGACCAGCAGTAAAGCCACATGTCGTCGAATCATGACATGTGGCTATCTTTGTAAAGATATTATCCGTTCTGGCCCGCACCCATATCTCGATGCGCTCGATCTGACTCGCATCCTGCGCCTGTGCCGTAAAAGTAACCGGGTCTGAGGTGTTGGGACGTCTATACCCGGAAGGACGATAGTTGATAGAGACTGTTGGAGGGGTATTGTCCTCAGGAGTGGAAGTCGGCGGCGATTTGATCAGTGGAACACCGCTGGTATCCCCACTGACCTGCACCAGATTATCCCAGACCCAACAATGCCCATATCCATCCTGTTTCTCAATCCACCACCAGGTCCAATCGGCATTACGCCCATCGATCGGAGCCGACTGATCCTCATAGAGATAACCGACGACGTCGTAATCCATGTCCGGGCCGAAACGACAATTACAATTATCAAGTCCCATGGCCATCGGCCGTCCGAGGGTGGCAGTTGTGGTTTGCGTGGCGGTATCTTCCTTCGTGGGAGAAACAACTGGCGAATCCGGATCATCCGTCCCGTGAATATCTGTCACAGGATTTGGGGTCGAGGTGTTAAATTCTTCCGATTCTGACGGAGCGGGAGCAAGCGGTGAAGGAGGGTCGGGGGAGAGAATGAGCGAGGCCAAAACCAGCGAGCCGAGAATGATGGCGGATGCCATTAGAAAAGCCCCTGTTTTCATCATCCAACCCCAACCCGAAATCATGTTCATCCAGCCAGGGGATGATCCACCAGCGCCCATCCCTCCTGCGCCTCCGCCAGGAGGTGTGCCGCTTCCAGCCTGTGGAGCACCTTGCCCACCACCCGAAGGCACCGTTTTGATACCCAGTTGATCGAACACCTTTGAGATCCAGGCAGACGAAGGGACAATAGGGACCAATCCGGCGACCAACGCGCCGACTTTCTTCAGATCTTCTTCCGTCTGGCGACATTGCTTACATGTTCTGATATGTGCTTCTACGACAGCGCGAAGTTCTTCATCGAGCTCTCCATCATGATAGGCAGAGAGCAGATCGCCGAGTTCCCGGCAGCGCTCAACCCCCGCTTCCAAGGACAGACGCATGCCGTGACGTTCACGAAAACGCATGCGAGCTCGATGGACCAATTGCCGTGCATTGTCATACGTGCACTCGAGCGCCTGTGAGACTTCTTTATAACTCTGTCCGTTGAATTCCCTCAAAATCAATGCCTGACGATAAATCGTGGGCATACCGTCCAACGTGTTCCACACCGCCTCACGGGCTTCGTTACGTTGAACGCCATGTTCGGATGGTCGTTTCGTAATTGGTCCTTCTGCTGCCATCATTGTCGGTTCTTCTAGGTCTACGAATCTGCGGTTACGGCGCAGGTAATCAACCGCCAGGTTACTCGCAATGCGAAAGACCCAAGATTTAAAATCCCAGGGCGGACCCAGTTGTCCAATTCGCTCGTGAGCACGGATGAACGCATCCTGTGTCACATCCTCTGCTGCCTGGCGGTCCCCAAGCATATGGTATACGTAGTTCAAAACAAGCTGATGCAGCTGGTTGAAGAGATCTGTAAACGCATCATCTTCACCCTGCTGGGCTCGTTGAACCAACACTACGTCATCGCGCCCAGGTACCTTCACGCTTTCCTCTGTCAACCTTCACCTCTACAACGTATGGAATGTGCCGTTTGTGACAACGATTGCGGACCAGTCATGGTATGAATATAGCACGATTCGGGAGTGAGGGGCGTATCGTATCCCGGAGATTATTCCCCTTGGCAAACGCAGATGAGACGGAAAAAGGAAATCCTTCCAATTTAGGAAAAATGCGTTATGGTAATTAGGTGTAAAACATAGGATACTTGGGTTGACATCGTTGTAAGACAAAACACTTCCACATTCGTCCCACCCACAAACTATGTAATGAAGCGGTATGATACAAGTAACGCGATTCTGATGACCGAGGCATGATGAGACCAGGAAACGTGAGACATCGGGTTTTAATTTCCATTTCTGTCGTATCGATTGCAATCTGTGGTTTTGCTATTCATGAAACGTTTGCTGCCGCAGATTGGACACAGATCGTCGAGGGAATCGATTACCAGGAATTTCGACTTCCCGGGCCAAACCGAGCCTTTGTTGCCCGTATGGATCGAGCCAATCCAAACCTCATTCTGGACAGCAGCATTGCGCAAGGCAAACTTTCTGGCGGGACGGAAACAGTTAGCGTGATGGCAAATCGGTATGAACAAGCGATCAATGCCTGGGCTCCACAACCCGAAAATTCCCAATCATTATTCTTCCCGCTCAGCCAACCAGCCAAACCATCGAAACCTGTTTACCAGCCGTGGGGGGCTCGAAACGATGTCGTAATCGCCATCAACGGGACCTTTTTCTATACGGATACGGGTGTTACGATCGGTGGCTTCCTCCATTCCGGGTGGTATGACAAGCCCTTTGGCAACCTGGGGGGTGGCAGTGGATTCGCCTGGCAGCAGGATCGCTCTGCATTCATCGGCGAATGTGTTTATCACCCCTATAATAAACAACGCCTCACAAATCTTTCGACAGGGAGAACCCTGTATTTCGATGGCATCAATTTCCCTCGAGAAGATAACGACCTCATGATCTACACACCTCAATACGACCGGGACAGCCAGCGAGAGGGTGAGATTACGGAAGTCCTGGTCGAGCTTACCCGCACACTCGGCATACGGCCTTACCCGGATATGACCGTTGGAATCGTGCGGCAAGTGAGTGATGCTGAAGGTCTCATTCCCATTCCGTTCGATCATATTGTGATTTCTGCGCATCAGAATAATAACCGACGGAAATTGCGAGAGAGTTTTCACGTCGGCGACAGGATCGGCATCTCGATAGATGTCGTCTCACTGAAAGAAGACTGTGAGGAATCATTACCACTCAATTGGGCGAACACATACGCCAGCCTTGGCGGCAGTTTCTTTTTCCTGAAGGACGGTGAAATTCAAAGCTTTAACAACCCAGGCGCGACGCTGCGTCATCCCCGCACAGCAATCTGTTACAACAGCGACTATATCTATTTCGTTGTCGTTGACGGTCGACAGGAAAATTACAGCATCGGAATGACCATGGATGATATCGCTGGGTTCTGCAAGAACGATCTCGATGCCGCCTGGGGGATCAACCAGGACGGAGGGGGTTCCTCTACGATGTGGATCCAGGGGCAGGTTGTGAATTCGCCTTCGGATGGTTCCGAAAGAAGAGTGGCCAACGGTTTCATGATGATCCTCGTCGAGCCAATGGAACGATCCGACAGCTTTCAAGTCAATGATAAAGTGCAGACGAATAAGGCAAGCAAGGTCTGGCTGGGACCGGGCACCAATTTCGCTGTCCACTCATCCGTTCCTGAAGGTGCAACCGGAACGATAATCCCGCATTTGAACGACCTGAATGGCGTCTACGCCAAAGGCTCATACTGGTGGAAGGTGGATTTCGGTTCAAAGGTCGGATGGCTGCCAGAAGAAGCACTTGTGTTAATCAACTGTCCGGAATCCATCCTCGCACTTCCCATACCACTTGCCATTCCGTAGCTCAACTTGAACCTGGATCTAGAATCCAACTCCTAGAAGCAGACACCTCCTCCAAGCAGTCTCTCAACCTCGCCAGATAAACATCCGGTTGAATGGTGTAATGGCATTTCTTACGGAAATCCGATTTGTCGTAAAGACTGTAACTCTGCCTGAAATACGGATCAGCGAATTACGGCACCAAAGGCAAGAAAGGACTCGCAATGCGGGCAGATGATGATCTGTTTTTGCCGCATGATTGCCATGCCCTTCTTCTTAATCCACACCTTCTCTAATTTTGCATTACAGAATGGGCACTTGGGTAACACATCACTCGGTGCTCTTTCGTAGATGATGTCCATAATATGTACTCCTTGCATGAGAATTTGATCGTCTCGCATTATCCTGTTTATTTACGGTTATCTTGCCCTGGCCGTCCGACAACGAGCCAGGAAATCCTGATGATTACCTACACCCACACTCGATTGCGCGATGCATCCAGGTAAAACACAACCGGCGTATGGGATAATCTGAATCCGCGATCAACCACGCTTGCATTGATAAACTGGGTATGTTTATTCGATGTGATGCCGTACGCTTCGTGGATGTGTCCACAGACGTGAACCAAGGGGCGAATGTGCTCGACGATCTCGAGCAGATCCTGGCAACCCACACGAATGCCTTGATCTGTTCGATCACCGTGCCCATACGGTGGTCCGTGCGTAATCAAGACTTGTGTATCTCCCGGAATCAACTCCCATTTGGCACGAATCTCATCCCCACGCGGTAAATTGAAAGCCCAGTCATGAAACCAGGGCTGCCACGGGCTGCCGTAGAAGTGGATCCCATCTACGACACAAGCAGCGTCTTGCAAATAAGTACAATTCGAAAGGATCTTTGCACTACCCTGCGGATCACTTTCAATAATGAAATCGTGATTGCCTGCGATGACAAGCTTCGTGCGGTGTGGCAATCTACCCAAGAAAGCGTTGAAATCCCCCAAATCCGTCTCCCTCCCATAGGCGCTGATATCCCCGGCGTGGAGGAAAATATCACCGTCAGGTATGGTGAGATCATTGTGAAAACCGTGTGTATCCGCAACAGCAACGATTTTAACGGTCATGCGTCTATCCCTGCTAACACCTGATCTCGAAAATATCAGTTACACTCGGACATCATTTCGACTTCAGGCAATCATATACCAATCTAAAGAAATAACAGTAACAAACTGTAAGTGAAAACCGCAGCACACAGGCAGTCATCTCATTTCGGTTATTCCCGTGAAGCTATAAAGTCGTTTAGGAGCTTCCTACAGGAGGGGGGAATCCCCTAAGCAGTACGGGGGCAATCTCTCTTAAATTTTCGCCTGCTTTCCATATACTGCTAGAGACAATTCTAATTGTCACACGCCAATAGAACCACCATTCCCTGTGTCGTCGTGCCCACCAAGTAGGTGGAAAATGGAGGAGGAGGCACTACCACCAGTATCGTTGACATCTGGGAAACGACATATACGTACGTTCGTAGCAAGTAAGAACGGTAAAAAATAATTACGGCCACACATCAATATTGAAATTGCCTCCTTTCTCCAAGCCAGTATGCACTCTTGAACATCCGGCGTGCAGGTCACAGCAGACAACCTATCTTGGTAAAGATGCTGGCAGTTGTTGGTTGTAACGAACCGAGTCCCGAGATGTCGTTCAAGCAGGAGGTGAATCTAGACGAAAGAAAAGTTCGGAACTTTATGTCAAATTCGAACGATCAAAAAAAATTTTAGGAGGAAAGATGCGCCGTTTATCATTACGTTACGTAGTCCTGGCTCTCTTGCTCGTTCTCGTCGCCGGCATGTTGTTCGGCTGTGCGAAGGATACGGCAGAAGAAACACAAGCCCCCGCAGCAGATGAGCCCGCAGCAGATGAGCCCGCAGCAGATGAGGCGATTAAAATCGGGCTTTCGTTCTCCGACTTCGCCACAGAGCGATGGAGTACAGAAGAGGCCCTGATGCGAGGACTTCTTGAAGACTTGGGCTTTGAGGTCTTAACCGCCGAAGCCAGCCATGACGTTAAACTGCAGAACGATCAGATCGACAACATGGTTGCGCAGGGCGTGAAGGCCATTATCGTCGTCGCAGAAGATGGAAACGCCATTGTCACCTCGGTCGACAAAGCAGCCGATGCTGGTGTCGCCATCATCGCCTACGACCGCTTGATCAAAACATCCAAGATCGCAGCCTATATTTCCTTCAACAACGTTGAAGTAGGCCGACAGCAGGCACTGGGCGTCATGACTGCACTCGACATCGATAACTGGGACGTGGCCACCAATGGTCCCGCCAAGATCGTGAAACTCGGCGGCAGCCCCACCGACAACAACGCCATTCTCTTCCGCCAGGGCCAGGATCTAATCGTTGATCCATACGTCGAATCTGGTGTGGTCGAGATCGTGGCCGACCAGTGGGTGGACAACTGGGACGCAGCCAACGCCCTGGCACTGATGGAGAACATCCTCACCGCCACAGGCAACGAGTTTGACGGCGTCGTCGCTTCCAATGACGGCACCGCACTCGGCGCGCTGCAGGCTATGTCTGCCCAAGGTATGGCTGGTATCGTACCGATTTCGGGTCAGGACGCCACCGCCGACGGCTGCAACAGCATCGTCAAGGGCGAACTCACCGTATCGATCCTCAAGGACGTACGTGACCTCGCACCGCTCGCCGTCGACCTGGCAGCTGCATTCGCCGAAGGTGAAACGCCTCCAGGGCTGGAGTCATACACCCTGGCAGAGCTCACCCTGGACGACAGTCTGGTTGGTGAAGTGGACTGCGCTTTCCTGGATGTCTTCCAGGTAAATGCCGATAACGTTTACGATCTGGTGGTAGTCTCTGGATTCCAGAGCTACGATGATGTCTATCGCGACATCCCCGAAGCAGACCTCCCACCACGCCCGTAAATTAAGACACTTATCAAGACCCCCGGCTCTCTTGCAAACCCCGCAGAGAGCCGGGGTATAATATTGGATCGAATGGTCCCCACTATAAAGTCTGATGAAGGCGTGAAAAGTGAAAAACGATATTATTTTAGATTGTCGACATGTAACAAAAAATTTTCCCGGTGTCGTGGCACTCGATGACGTCACCCTGCAAATTGAGCGAGGTGAAATCCATGGTTTGTGCGGAGAAAACGGCGCTGGAAAATCCACATTGATGAAGATCCTTTCCGGAGTTTATGCCTATGGAACATACGAAGGATCGATTCTCTATGACGGTGAAGAACTCAAATTGGAAAACCGCTCCATCCGCCGTGCAAACGAGGTAGGAATCGCCATCGTCTATCAAGAACTAACGCTTGTTTCGAGTATGACGGTGGGAGAAAACATCTACCTGGGTAAAGAACCAAGAGAAAACGGCTTCATCAACTGGAATAAACTCTACTCCGACACCCAAAAGGTCTTGACGAAGTACAATCTCGATGTTGAACCCCAGGCGATCGTCGGGAACCTCGGTGTTGGCAAACAGCAAATGGTAGAGATCGCCAAAGCACTCGCTGTCAACGCAAACGTACTTATCCTGGATGAACCCACCAGCGCACTCACGGAAGCGGAAACCGATCAATTAATGGAAATCATCCGCTCTTTGAAAGCGCATGGTGTTACCTGTATTTATATCTCTCATAAACTCGATGAATTTTTCCGTATCTCTGATCGGATGACCATCCTGCGTGATGGTAAAGTTGTTAACACATTACCCACTTCTGAATTGACCCTCGAAGACCTTGTTAAGATGATGGTCGGCCGCGAGATGAGTAAACGCTTCCCGCCCAGCAACCGCAAACCCGGCGAGGTCATTATGGAAGTGGAAGACTTACAAGCCACAGACCCGCACGATTCCAATCGAAAAGTGCTTAACGGTGTTACATTCAATTTACGTCGCGGTGAGATCCTGGGAATCGCTGGTTTAATGGGATCGGGGCGTACAGAACTCGCCATGACTCTCTTCGGCGAATACGGCAAGATCACCCAGGGTCGCATTATTTTGGATGGTGAAGAGATCGAACCCAACGCCGCCAGCTCCGCGATCCAAAAAGGATTAAGTTTGGTTCCGGAAGATCGCAAAGAGCATGGTCTGATTTTGATCCAATCCGTACGCAGGAACATCTCCCTGCCCAACTTACGCCAATTTTCTTCCTTTATGCGCATCAACCGTATGGCGGAACTTCAGGCGACGATGGAACAAGCAAAAAATCTAGATATTCGCATGCCCAGTCTGGAAGTCCCTGTCAACACCCTGTCCGGTGGCAATCAACAGAAAGTCGTGATTTCAAAATGGCTGATGTCAAAACCCAAAGTCCTGATCATGGACGATCCCTGCCGCGGTGTTGACGTTGGCGCCAAATTTGAAATCTACAAACTGATGACCGAATTGGCTGAGAAGGGTGTTTCGATCATCATGACTTCCAGTGAACTGGAGGAGGTATTGGGAATGTGTGATCGAGTGCTGGTCATGTTTGAAGGGCGCTCGAACGGTTTACTCGATATTTCCGAAGCCAGCCAAGAGAGGATTATGGCCTTGGCAACCGGCATTGCTGAAAGTGAGCCAGCGAAATAACACGGGGGGCGATATTCGATCAAAACCTTGAAGAAGGATTAGCACATGAAACTACCTAACGAACTCGCAAAACAATTTCAACGGAACATCCAAACCTACAGCATCATTATAGCGCTCATTGTCATATGGCTGCTTTTTGGATTCATGTCCGACGGTGCATATTTAAAACCCCAGAACTTTTCTAACTTGTTCCGTCAAATGACGGTGACTTCATTCCTTGCTATCGGTATGGTGTTGGTAATCGTCACCGGCAACATCGACCTATCCGTAGGTAAAGCCGCGGGATTCATATCCGTGATGGTGGCTCACCTGCAGTACCGAGTTTGGCACGAATTAATCCCCGGACAGGCTCTCCTGGCGGCTGTTTTGTCGATTACGATCGGAATCTTGCTGGGTATTTTATGGGGCATTATCGAGGGATACGTCATCTCCTACCTGGGTATTCCTGCGTTCATCGTCACCCTCGGTGGGCTCTTCATTATGCGTGGTGCAATCCTGATTCGAACGGAAGGCAGGACTATCCCGGCGAATCAACCCTATCTTGAAACAATCGCGCAAGGATACCTTCCTACAGATGTTAGTTGGATCATCGCCGGAATTGTGATCGTCTTTCTATTTTTCAACATGTTCCGCAGCCGAAAGAAGAAACGTGAGTATGGGTTTGAACTCTCCAGCCTGGGGATGGATTTGTCCATGACGATCTTCCTTTCTGTGCTCGTCGGCCTGTACGTGAATGTCGTGAACAAGTATCAAGGCATACAACTTCCAGTAATGCTCCTGTTGATTGCGGCAGCCGTTCTGGCGTATGTTTCCAATAACACGCGTTTCGGACGCTACGCTTACGCCATCGGCGGTAATCGTGAAGCCGCGAGACTTTCTGGTATCAACATCCGTAAGAATGTATTTCAGGTATTCGTTTTGATGGGTTTTCTCGTCGGAGTCGGGGGCGTTGTTCTGGCTTCGTATGTTGGTTATGGAACCATTGCAGCTGGTGAAGGCTACGAGCTGGATGCTATCGCAGCTGCGATCCTGGGAGGTACATCCCCTCTGGGGGGTGAGGGTACAATCATCGGCGCCTTGTTCGGCGCGCTCATTATGTCCAGCCTTACCAACGGCTTGCAGATCATGAACGTAGCACCGGGATGGACACAGCTGGTCAAGGGCTTTGTACTCGTCCTGGCCGTTTACGCCGACGCAAGACTAAAAAGGAACCGGTAGACTTTCATCTGGCAGATCATCGAGTTATTTCTCCTCTATCCCAACGACTCCGCGTCTTGGATACGCGGAGTCGTCGAATTAAGCAGAAATAATTCCGCCGGAATATATTATTCGCCAGCCCCCATCGGCACATCCCAACCCACCGTATTCCATTCGTGAGGAATGCCTTTCTCATCCAAAAGGACTTCGTACGCTTTCAGGTTTTTCTCTGTGATCACATCCACGCCGGTATCGATGACACCGTCGATCACTCCCATTTCTTCCATCGCCGCTGCCTCG
>DAOUEK010000092.1:0-56692 GCA_034430425.1 Anaerolineales bacterium
GCCAGAATCAAGGCGGCCGTGGAATCGGCGAACAATGCAATCGACCATAGACCCAGGAAAGCAAAGGCATACATTGCATTCCGAATCCAGCGGAATGCGCCCCGGCATCTTGTCGAACATCGCATTTGCTCTGGAAACATAAAAAGCGCCAAAAGGCGCCTTTTGTGTTCGTTGATCATGATTCGCATTAAGCTGCTTTTGCTGCCGGGACTTGCCGGACACCTTTGCCGGGTTCCATCTCTAAATGTGCGATCATCTCATCCAAAGCTGCATTGAAGCAATGGATCAAGTCCTCATCGGGCGGTTTATGCCGGCGTAGTGTCTGATGCGTGCAGGCCAGACAACCACGCATTGCCCGATAGGAGTCCGTCTCGCACTTGAGACAGCCATTTAAGCGAATCATCATCAATTGAAAGGCGAGATTCTCCGGATCATCCTGCGGCAGTCGGGAAACCCGATCAACCAAATCTCGCCATGGCTCACCCCGCGCAGTGCGCAGTCGCGGGGTTACGCTGGGTGGATAGAGTAGTTCATTGTCTGCATACATGATAGCGCCGACCCCCTCTGACTAGGATAAAAGAGTTCCAATTTGACTACATTTTAAAGATTCAACCTTATTCGCAGCAGAGTACTTTGGTACCAAATTCATTTTTCGACCTTAAAGCAAGATTCCTTTAATATTTTACATTCTAGTTTTAAGATTCGCTACACACCGCCCGACCCATACGCATTCGGATCGGTCGGTGTCTCGCCGGATGGATCGAATATGTGCACCCAAGTTCCAACTTGCGCCCAATTGTAAATCCAGTGGGCATCCGGCAAGGAGAGATTGACACAGCCATGCGAACGCGGATAGCCGAACCCGTTATGCCAGTATGCACCATGCAAGGCACGCGATTCATCGAAATACAGAATCCAGGGCACGTCCTCCAGGTAGTAATAATCGGAACGGTCGGCTTCAAAGGCGCCGCCCATGAAATCACGTTCCAATTTCTTGTATACCTGGAAATCACCGGGTTGCGTCCACCATCCTTTTAAACCTGTTGAGACCAACGTGGCAAAGATCATCTCACCCGATTCGTAAACCATCAAGGTCTGTTCATACAAATTGATCGAAATCCAGTGATCGTCCGGGACGCCTTCCGGTTGGATGGTATCGGGGAAAACGACAGCCAGCAATCGCTGCTCAATCCAATCCTGCGGTCCGATCTTGTACCAATCCAGGCCTCCCACATTATCGATATCGTAAATCCAGACCATGTTATAGTGATACTTCCACCGTCCCGTCTTGGCTTGATCGGAACCCGGACCGACACGAGTTTCCACGTTTGACATCACCCAACCAAATGGTTGCGTTGGGGTATTTGTCAAGGTCACACCTCGGAAGTTGGGGATCGAGACGCGACTTACCCCATCGCCGCGGATATAGACACCCGGGGCAATCATGTAGGCCACCTTGCCATTTTGCTCGATGCGATCGATCCAGGAAAAATAGACGAAACCTGGTTCGATCGTACGGTAGACATCATGACCTTTAATCACCGAATCGAGACTGTTGTAGAGCGGCGTTCCATCTTTACGGCCGGAACGCAAATAGGTGAAATCCACCTGCCCCAGCGACAAGTCCACTTCACCAACCGGAATAGGATGCTCCGGATAGAGGCCTTCGTTGGCCAGGGCGGTTAAGGAACTCCGCGCTGTACCGTTGGTACATCGTTGTGGACGGCGCAATTGCAGCCGATTGGTACAGACCGCAGATCCATTATCGATAGCGATGGATGGCATTTCCTCCGCCATCGCCATAGTGAAGGCCAGGAAAGCCAACAGCAATCCGACACTCAACCCCAGAAAACGTTTCAGCATCTGCTCGATTTCATCCCATCATTTGCCAAGATGATCTATATTATATCCGCAACCTATGCGCTGCTCCAAAGGCTGAAGCACTCATTTTGCCTCATTCATATCTGCAGCGTCCTTCTCGCTGCAAATTTACCGAATGACTTTCACCATCCCTACCCTTCAGTATAAAAAAGCGAGAACGCACTGCATGCGTCCTCGCTAATTTGAAGGTTGCTTTCTTCGTTCCCAGGATCAAACACCCGCTTGGATATCATCCTGGATTTTTGAGAGCAGGTCTTCGATCGGCATGGCGCCCAAATCCTCTTCGCTGCGCAATCGCACCGCGGCTGCCCCGGCCTCCGCTTCACGATCTCCCACAACGAGCATGTAGGGTATCTTTTGAAGCTGTGCATCGCGAATCTTGGCGTTCATACGCTCGCTGCGCGAATCGACTTCCACACGATGCCCGGCACGGCGAAGTTTCTCGGCAACCTCATCAGCGTAGTCAACGTGACGGTCGGCGATGGGGATCACGATCGCCTGCACCGGCGACAACCACACCGGAAAAGCTCCGGCGTAATGCTCGATCAGTACTCCCATGAAGCGTTCCATCGAGCCTACCAGGGCGCGATGGATCACGTACGGCGGGTGTTCCTGTCCATCCTCTCCCACATATGCCAAATCGAATCGCTCCGGCAGCGTGAAATCGAATTGAATCGTCGTAAGCTGCCACTCACGGCCCAGACTGTCGCACAACTTCAGGTCGATCTTCGGGCCGTAAAACGTGGCTTCGCCTTCGTCGACCTGGTAGGGCACCTTCGCTCGTTCGAGCGCCTGACGCAGTGCTTCTGTGGGGGCTTCCCACGCCTCTGGTGATCCCGCGGCTTTCTCCGGATTGCGCGTGGAGAGATAGGCCTGGAAATTCTCGAAACCGAAGGCACGCAGCATCTCCAGGCTGAATTCCAATACTCGGTCTATTTCTTCGGGCATCTGATCCGGTCGACAGAAAAGATGCGCGTCGTCCTGCGTAAAGCCGCGCACACGCATCAGACCGTGCAGCACACCGCTGCGTTCATAGCGATAGACCGTGCCCCACTCGGCGTAGCGCATTGGCAAATCGCGGTAAGAACGCGTGCGGCTTTTATATATATGCATGTGGAAGGGACAGTTCATCGGCTTCAGGTAGTATTGTTGACCCTCGATTTCCAATGGGGCGTACATGTTTTCCTTATACCAATCCAGATGTCCGCTCGTCTCCCAGAGATTGGCCTTGCCGATGTGCGGCGAGTAAACGAATTCATAACCGCCGCGCTCGTGCTCGTCACGAAGAAAATCCTCCGCCAGCTTGCGCACCATACCGCCCTTGGGGTGCCAGAGGATCAAGCCCGCCCCAACCTCTTCGTTGGTGCTGAACAAATCAAGTTCACGCCCGAGCTTGCGATGATCGCGCTTGCGCGCTTCTTCCAACTTCCAAAGATACTCTTCCAATTCGTCGGCGGATATCCAGGCTGTGCCATAGATCCGCTGCAGCATGGGACGACTTTCATCGCCACGCCAGTAGGCGCCGGCGGTGTTGAGCAGTTTGATGGCGTCCGGGTTGATCTCGCTCGTACGGTCAACGTGTGGTCCCCGGCACAGATCGACGAAAGTATCCTGGGTGTAGATGGAAATCTCCGGCTTTTCCTTGATCGGTTCACCGTATTCGTCCAGGCCACCTGCTTCGAGCCCGTCGATCAATTCGATTTTGTACTGCTGATCCTTGAAGATCTCCCGCGCTTCATCCGCCGAGAGCACCCGCCGTTCGAAGGCAAAATCGCTCGCAATAATCTCGCGCATGCGTTTTTCGATCTTCTCCAGATCCTCCGGCGTCAAAGCACGCGGCAGGTCAAAATCGTAGTAGAAACCGTCATCGATCGGCGGCCCGATGGCGACCTTGGCCTCTCCGGTGGGAAACATCTCTGTTACTGCTTGTGCCATCACGTGCGCAGCAGAATGACGCACACGATACAATTTCGACTCTTTGTATTCTGCCTTCTTTCCTGCAGCCATACGCTTCCTCCTGGTTCTTAACCAAAAAAACTCCCGCTTCTGGGGCGAGAGTCTTCACTCACACGGTTCCACCCAGATTGGCCCTGACACATGGCCATCTTGGACAGCCGATAACGGGACTGGACCGTTCACCATACTCACCTCACAAAAGTGCGGGGTTTTCCGGATCAAGCTCGCGGGGGGTTTTCACCGGCTCGGTTCCGTTGGGGATTCTCAGTCCACGATCCCCTTTCCCTGTCGGACCAATTCCTGTTACTCGTCCCGGTCATTGCCTTGCATATTCGTTTGACGGCTACATTATAGCGGACGAAAGGTCGTTGTCAACATAAACGAGGAAACAATAAAGCCGTCGGAACTCGACGGCTTGTGGGCGGTATAGGATTTGAACCTACGACCTCATGCATGTCAAGCATGCGCTCTAACCAACTGAGCTAACCGCCCTCGTGTGAGCATTATAATGGCCGACGTATTAAACTGCAATACAAACCACGCTTTGAAGCATGCCAAATTGGCCATAATGAATTAATTGTCGCCAATCTATTTATTTACCTTACTCGACGAGTATATAATCAGATTATCGCCCACTCATAGACAAGTCCAGGAGGTGAATCATGAAAAAGGTTGTGTCGATTTCTCTGCTCGCTTTCGTGTTGTTCATTCTACCTTCATGCAACCAATCTTCATCTCCTCGCCAGACACAGCCGATTGATACAGACAGGCTACAAGCCACAGGTACCCCTGCTCCGGATTTACCAGGAATCACCTGGACATCGATTGGTCCGGGAGGTGGAGGCAATCTTACTTCCATCGCCTTTGCACCATCTGGCACGATCTATGTCAGTTGTGATGTGGGTGGCGTATATCGAAGTTCCGATGATGCACATACTTGGGAAATCGTCAATGCGGGTCTGCGAAATTACGCCATCATCGAAATTGCAGTGGATCCCGTTGATTCATCGCTGATTTACCTCGGGTCATACGACGGCGTCTATAAAAGCGATGATGGTGGAGATCATTGGGAATGGATGAGTAAAGGTTTCTCGAAAGTCAATGAGTGGCCCTGGGGCGTGCCAATCGGTTCGCTCGCGATTGACCCGAATAATCCTGCGATAATCTACGCCGGTGTGGGGGATACCGATTTCGACCGTTGGGGACAGGGGACGATTTATAAGAGCACCGATTACGGCGAGAGCTGGTTCGTAGTAACTGAAGACTCGCAGAACATAGATCCCGAAGCAATCATTTATGACATGGCCATAAATCCACAAGATTCGAATACTCTATACGCCAGCACAGATCGCGGTTTTTACAAAAGCCTCGATGCCGGAGTCACATGGGAGCGGAAAGAAACCGGTCTCCCACACGACAGGACTCGCGAAGTGGCAATATATCCACTTAATCCCGACATCCTGTATCTCACCCTTTTTTCAGCACCAAGCGAAGATCCCTGGCAGGGTGGCGTGTACAAGAGCATGGATGGAGGCGAGACCTGGACGGCAAAAATCAATGGTTTTGATGTAATAGTAGGAGACCCTGGAATGTCTGCCTATAGTACGGCGAATTACGAACAGATTGAGGTGGATTTCCAGAATCCGGATGTGGTCTATGTGGGGGCAAACTACTGGACCGGGAAGTTCGGTGTATATAGAACAACAAACGGCGGCGATCATTGGCAATTGGTCACCCGGGAAGACAATTGGGAACGAGGCTGGAGGCCTCAGGAGGGAACACAACGTGTTGAATCCATGGCTATGGATCCCGCCAACCCGACTCGCCTGATATGGGGTGAAACTGGGCTTTTCCAGACGCTTGATGGAGGAGACACCTGGCATCAGATATATACCAACGAGATCCCTTCCGGCTCATATGCTTGGCAGGGACGCGGCTTGGAAGTCACCGGGGTTTATGATATCGAAGTCGATCCGACCAAACCAGATATTGTTTACTTCGCATATGGTGACATCAGCTTTTTTCGCAGCGAAGATAGTGGGCAAACATTTACCCGCTCAATTGGAGGCCTCGATCTATCGACGGTGAATTCGTTCTTTCGCATTGCCATCGATCCCGAGGACACGAGTATCCTCTATGCCGGTCGCGGACGTTGGTATTGGAATACGGGAGAAGTTGTCAAGAGTGTCGATGGCGGAAGAAATTGGATAACGATTGGCAACCCGGACAATGGCCTCCCAGATGCCAGAGTCTTTGACCTGGTTCTGGATTATTCCAGCCCTGTTGAATCCCGAACGATATACGTCGCAAGCTATGAAGAAGGTATCTATAAAAGCATCGATGGCGGAAACAATTGGGTTGCCATCAATGAGGGGATCGATGCAAGTGAAGGATACTGTACCAGATCGATCGCGATCGATCCTTCGAATCCCATGGTCCTCTACGCAGGCTTCGATCAAGGGGGTGGATTATATAAAACTGAAGATGGCGGAATGAATTGGCTTGAAGTTCCTGAAAATATTCACGAAATTACAGACATCGTGATCGATCCTCAAGATCCACAAACCCTTTACATAGGCACCTTAGGATACTGGAATGACGTTGAGCAGGTAGAAAAGGAAGGCGGCGTATACCGGACTCGCGATGGCGGTGATACATGGGAATTGGTTTTCTCCAATCCAGTGCCAGATAAGTTCCTCTTTGTACGCGAGCTGGCGATCGATCCCACGAACTCAGAGATTATCTACGTCGGTACCAAAGATTCTGACGATAACCCACTTGGTTTTGGTGTGTATCGCTCCATGGATGGAGGTAAAAACTGGCAGCCTGTGAACTCAGGACTATCACACCTCTCCATTTTTTCTATCCAGATAGATCCCACCAATCCGAACATCTTATATTTGGGAACCGAGGGGAATGGAGTCTTTAAGGGGCTTGTAGAGTAACACACATTCTGCTGGGCTAATCTTCCCAGATTAAGCATTCTCGGGAATAAAGAAGTCTGCGATTATTCTGTAGGCAACTGATCAAGCACGCCTTAACTTTCACCGAAGCTGGTCTGAAGAAATTACATGATTCCAACTCCAACCTCAAACCTAGGCCCTTCAGAGGAAAAATGCAAGTTTATATCTCATTTTCGTTGACAGCTGAAGAAAATTTCCCCATATCTGTGACTTTAGGCTAAATCCGACTGTATATTAATTCATCCAGCTAATGATTATCCAAACATTGTGTTGTACACTCATTCGATCACGGGACACTCCACAGGGTGATTCTACCGTCCTCCGAACCAATCGCTAACAAACCACCATCGGTGGAGAAATCCAGGCTGGTCACGACTTCCCCATCTCCCTCGAGATAACGCAGCAGTTCGCCGCTCTCGACGTTCCACAGTCCAATGCGGCCGTCACGCGAAGCCGAAGCGATGATCTCGCCATCCGGCGAAAATTCGAGATCGTTCACGCGCAGCCTGTGCCCTTCCAGGGTGCGTTGTGGTTCCTCCCCCTCCATGTCCAACAGCCAGAAGAAATTGCTGCCCACAAGTGCTACGGCCAGGGTCTTGCCATTCGGCGAGATGGCCACGTCTCGGATGACCAGATCGTAACCGCGGATTAACGTCGGTTGGACCGATTCCTCCACCTGCCAGCGCTGCAGCGAACCACCACAGCACGGTCGCCCTTCGCCGGTGATGATCTGCGAACCGTCCGCGCTGAACGTCAGTCCCCAATAATCGACCTGCCCTTCTCCAGTCACGCTGCAGAATGGCTGCGCCAGCGTGCGCCGCAGGGTTCCGGACCACGTCGAGCGCAGTTCCACGATGCAGCGATGCCCGCCCATGGCAATCAGATTGCCGTCCGGCGAGAAGGCGACCTTTAAAACCCGTCCCAATAATTCATTGCGCACGCTGCGGATAAGGGTGCCATCCGCGACACGCCAAAGCCCTGCCGTGCGATCGTCAGAACCGGACACGATCAGCGATCCGTCCGCTGAAATATCGACACTGTGCACCACATCCGAGTGCCCCGATAGCTCCTGAATTAAACTTCCGTCGGCTGTGCGCCAGATGCGCAGCGTTCCATCCCGGGACGCGGAGACCAGAAGCGCACCGTCCGCCGAAAGCGCCACATCGGTCACTTCCGCCTCGTGGCCCGCCAATGTCCGCAGCGGAGAAATCAACGCAACGTTTTCGAGTGTGATACGAATCGGAGCCGCGATTGGTTCGGATTCAGAAATTTCGAGCGGAGTCTCCGTCGCCGTTGGAGGAGTAGAAGCATCTGGCGTAACGACGCTTATGTTTAACGTCGACGTCGGTTGCCTCGTCGGATTCGAAGTGTCAGTCACACCGCACGCGGAAACAACAAACACAACCAGCAGTGCGAACAACAATCGGCTGCGGCTCATGCGGAACTCATGCGGCACCGGGCAACTCCACAATCTCCAGGTTTTCGAGGTCGCTGCGGCCCAGACCCATCGCCACAGCGGCGTTGATGTAGCTCAGATCGCCTGGCTGCTTGCCGAACAAACCAGCAGCGTAGCTGTCGGCGGCCACGATGTCAGGGCTGGCGATCACTGTGTCCAACTTTTGTACGTCATCCAGATTGCCGCCAGTGGGACCGTTTCTGGTGAGAATACGTACCGCATCCACCACGGTCAACGCGGGCCGGATGCAGCTGGTCAGATCGGCCAGGCGCTGTCCCAGGTTGGTATGCATCGGCGGTCGACTGCGGATAGTACCCATCAAATTCTTCATGCCCAACGTCAGACGCGCCAGGCTGTGATGTTTGGCAATCGGCACGTTAATCACGACATCCGCCTGGAGTATGTCGTCGTAGATCTGACACGTGCGCAGATCCTGTCCTTGCGGGATTTCCGTATCGACGAATTTGACACTCGAGATCGTCTCCATGATCCCGCCGACAGCCTGGACCTGCTCCGCAATGCCACTGCGCGCGTAGGCCTGTTCGCAAGTACCTCCAAAGGGATAGTCCATCACGCGCACTCGCGCTGCACCCGCCTCGAAGCAGAGTTTGACCAAAGTGGCCACAACCCAGGGATTGGTTGTGGCAGCATACCGATAATCGTGATACGAGACGCAAATGTTGGGTTTGACGATCACGTCGTCGCCAGGACTTACGAAACGCCCCATGCCCCCCAGCGCCGCCAGCGCGCTGCGAACCAGCGCATCTGGCTCTCCACCGCGAGCTGCTGTTAGATGTGGAAATGAACCCGGTGTTGCTGTCGCTTCCACAGGCTGCACTTCCTGGGTATCGACGTTACCAGATGAAGCATCACTGCCTTCTGACACATCTTGAATTGCTGATGATGATTCATCCCTCCCACAGGCAGCCAGCAAATTGGCCCCGGTAAAAGCGGCAAGTTGAAAGGAAATCCAGCGTAACGCATCCCTTCGACTTAGCTTCCTCATACCGATACCCTCCTGTTTCTACAATAAATCATCAAGTCAAAGAATTCATTACTTGCCACAGGAACCACCGACTCACATTTTATCTGCTGGAAGCTGGTTTTTCCACCTGCAACCCGTACTACATCTATGAGGATATTTGTAGTGGATCGAGGCCGTTCATCAACCCTCCTGATTCACGAGGCAATGGAATATTCCCCATCCCATTCTCCCAGAAAAGTAAATGCCTCGATCTCTCGCCGTGTACGAAGCATAACTTCCTTCGACCGAATTTCCGCTGCTAAATACTCAATGCCCCCTGGATAACCAACGGCGATCATCACGACAGGTTCGAATTCTTGGGGGATGCTGAATGTCTTGCGGGCGCGATCATGGTTGAATCCCGCCATTGGCCGGCAGTGCAAACCCATGCTGATCGCTTGCAGCAATAAATTCTCGTTGGCCAAACCTACATCGTGTAGCGCCTTGGAGTTGATCTTGCCGCTGGCTCGCAGCGTGTGCGCCACGGCAAGCATCAGTACCGGCGCCCGGGTGGCCCACACTTGATTGCCGGGGTCTAGACAGGCGCGCGCTTTTGCCATGGCGTCTGGATTGCGTTGGTCAAAAACGATGTAGCGCCAGGGCTGCCCGTTGCCTGCGGAGGGCGCCCAGCGTGCCGCTTCGAGCAGCCGATCGATGACTTCAAAGGAAATCGGTCGGTCTGGATCGTAATTCCGCGAAGACCAGCGATCTCGGATCAGTTTGTGAATGCTGATGTCTGATACACTCATTGTATTCCCCAATTTATGCAAACCTGAAGGATCTTTCCAACTGGATTCTATCGCAGGCTGAGCAACTCGGGTAATGTCCACACACCGCATAACACCATCAGAAGAGCATTATGCACCTTCGAAAACGATGAGCCGGCAGTCAAGATGATTGATACGAGAGACTCGCTTTGATATAGTAGCCATGAACAAGACCCGCTGTGCTTTAGCAGGGAGGTGTGTTTGCAATGTCTGCGCATTTGAATTGCCCGCACTGTGGATATGAAGGTCCCGACGACGCAAAATTTTGTGCTCGTTGAGGCCGATCACTCAACGATTTTCGCACCCGTTTTTGGGAGTGGAATTATGCCGCCATCGAGAACATGTCCCCACGCACTTTCGGGTTTCTGGGGCTCACCGCCATCGTTCTCCTCAGCCGGCTGGCCTTCGAGACCATCACCATGTTGGACTCTCCCGCTGCCCTGATCGCCTTGTTCATCGGCATGGGTTTCTTCAGCTCCGCCCTGGGCTGGCTCTGACACCAAGGACTCCCCAATCAATTACGATTCCGCAGATTCCTGCTGCGCTGTGCCCGCGCGGTCCTCTTCATGTGGGTTTTATCTTCCATAGATGCTTTGGCTATAAATGGACTCGGAAATCGCACCGTAGGATATCGGTTGCCGGGTATTCGCGTTCAAGCCTCATCGGAGAGTACGATAACGACAATCTGGTACGACACCATGTTGTGGATATTGATAGCTTGTGGATTGACTGTGAGTCTGGTCTTCGATTGGGTCCAACGCACTCGCTCATAGATACCGTCTGTAGATCTCGGATAAGAGTATGAAAGACCTGAAAGGCCATCGCGACCTTTCAGGTCTTGTCGTTCTACGAAAACTTCTCCACGTTGGCGGGATCAGAGAAGAAAGCCGCTGCATCTTCCATGGACTCCGGAAAACCCTCCAACCACTCCGGATACTGTGCATCCATCACCCGGTCAGACATGGGCAGGTAGGGCTTGATGTCCAACACGGGCGTGCCGTCGAAGGCATCGATCCAGGCCAGATCGACCGTGCCCGTATCTTCATCGACGTTTAACAGAAAACATGTGGTAATAGCGATGGGATTCGGTCGCGCCTCGGAACGGTTGGCGAAAACGCCGCTCTTCACGCCGGGCGCATAGGGCAGCTCAACCACCAGATCCCCCTCGTCAGATTGATCGGCCCACCAGAGCACGATGGCGTGCGTGCAGCTGCCCAGTCCCTGCAGCGCAGGGCGGTAGGCTTCCTCGATCTGCAGCCGGAAAGGCCCCTGGCCATCCGCAGTATCCACCCTGCCGATCGGGATCAGTTCAATTCGTGTTTCATCCATTTCATTCATCTCCTGAGTTTGCTTCGTCTTTCGTTCCATCACGGGATTCGCCGACCATTTCTTCCAGGCGGGTGATCAGGTCCGCCAGGAAAGTCAGTTCAGCTTCCCCCAGCACAAAACCGTATTCAAAAAGCACATCGAGCGGGAAGTAGGACTCGCCGAGTTTTTCCAACTCCTCCAGCTGGCGCTGCAGGTCACCCGTTAACCAATCCCGATACGTGCGCACGGCCTGCAGCGCCTCCTCGGCCGGGATACCCCACAGATTGTGCAGCCCCATGAGGAAGTTGGTGTAGGTGAACGTGGGCTGTCCCAGTGCCTGCAATGTTGATTCTTTCCACTGCTCCTTGCCGGATGCAGTGATGCCATAGACCTTGCGCGGAACACCCGAGGCAGGTTCCTGATCCTGGCTGCGTTCGATGAGACCTTTCTCCTCCAGACGCTGCAAGATGTAGTAGATCGAGGAGGTGGACAGGTCGGTCCATGCGCGCATATTACGTTGTGTGATTGCCTGCTCAATCTGGTAGCCGTGCATGGGCTGCTCGCAAATCAGACTGAGGATCACCAACTCAGCGTCGGTCAGGGCATTTTCAGGCATATATACTCCAGTTCTATAATATTCCAGTGCTGGAATTTTATAGGAAGATTTAACCTTTGTCAAGGAGGAAAATAAGTCACCTTCTCCTTGCGCGTCATTATTCCACACCCATTACCGGGACCCGAGCCGGATGTGGTCTGCAGCAGCGATCTCAATCAGATGCAGTGCGTCGAGGCTGGAGGGACCTGGATCGAAAGCGTGACCGGGTCACCGTGCTTCGCATGTCCAAATGAGGAGTGATATACCCAATCGAAGGGTTGTTCGATTCCGAACAGTCAGCCGAAACCAAAAGACCCTAAGGTTTTTGAAAACCCTTAGGGTCTCATTGAATAAATCCATAGGGATATTCTTCTACTGCCTACGGAATCGAATTCAGGATGGCAGCGTTCGCCAGGGCGACCACGTCTTCGAGCCGCCCACCTTTGAGCCCTATCATGTATTCATAGCCGCCGTAGACCCAGCGTACGCGGCTGTCATCGCAGCTGGCGCCGCATTCTCCCTGGGTGAAATATCCCGTGAGACCGTAGGCAAGTTCGACGGGCTGTGCCCCGTCGATATCGAATTGAAAAGTACTCGTTCCGACGGGGACCGTGGAAGCCGCCTTTTTGCCATACGCAGTGCCGTAATGGCAGGCACCCGCTCCATTACAATCCGGACCGTATTCCAGTCCGAGTTCATAGAGATCGCCCAGGGTGAGCAGGTCCGCTACAATCTCGGGTTGGCCCTCTTCGATGGGGAATTCCGCCGGCAGCATGGGCGGTATACCGGTCAGCACGATGGCCTGCATCTCGCCGAAGGGGAAAGGCTCTATCTTGGGGAATACTTCCCCAGCACCCTCGGGCGGCGGGATGATGACTTCCAGAATGTAGGAGATCGTCTCCGCGCTGATCGATTTCACGTCGATGGTATATTCCTGCGTAGCGGGCAGTTCCCCGGCCCAGGTGAGGGCATCGGCGTGGTCCGAGATCAGCACGGTACCGTCGGCGCCCCAGATGACCAACACGGCCGTGTCATAGGCGATCTGTGCCCCACTTGGATCGAGCAGGTTGACCGTCATCTCCTGGCCTTGCATAGCGGTCAATACGTAGCGGCCGAAACCGCCGGCGGGCACCTCCCCGGGCACACGCAGGCTGTCATCCCCCGGAGCGAAGAATAAGTCAATCGGCTCAGGTGAGTCCAGGTTCGTCGTTTCGCCGGATTCAGCCGCGCGGGTATCGCGTGCACAGACCAGGTCGATGGTGTAGATGATCTGCACTGGATCTAATTCTGAAAAGCAAACCGCTATCGGCTCGTCGTCCGGGCAGAGCGCCGGGTCGGCCGGATCGATGTGCACGAACAGCGCGCAGCGCGCCGCTTCGCGAACGTAGCAGCTGACTGTAGCCCCCGGCCCAAAGCCGCCGATTCCCAGGCAGGAAGGTGCGGTTGTGTCCTCCTCCCAGCCGCGCAGCTCCAGCAGACTGCGCATCGCAGCGTCGACGCTGGGCATGTCGATGAAATCGACTCCGCTGCCGACGGCGATGATCTGGCAGCCAGCCCCGGACTTACCATCTTGCTCTACGGCGACCTCAGATTGTTCGACAGGGACGGCCAGCGCGCCGGACAGCGCATCCGCCAATGCATCGCAATCAGGCGAATCCAGCGGCTGCAGATCGCCTTCGACCGCCGCACCCATATCTTCTACAACTCCGGCGGCTGCGGTTTCGGCCGCCGCGGCCGCCTGTGTCGCAGCCACGCTGGTGGAGATGGCGGCATCGTCGAATTCTGGCGTTGCCTCGTTCGTTCCGCAGGCGGCGAGCAGCTCGATGATGATCACCAGAATCAATCCAGGTCTCAATCGTCTTTGAAGGGTCATGGTTTCACCTCACGATGTTTCTATACTATATAACGATTCAGCAGCACCTTTGCAATGCGATACGGAAAATTTTCATTAACCGCTCCCGAATCCCTTCACTCCAATGCACAATATTCTTTATCCCCGGATCTCTGATGTGCAATTTCTTGAATGATTCTTTCCTCCTTGCTTGACATCACATCAAACAAGCGTATAATGTGTGTAAGCACTTACTTTCATTTGGGATCATATCATGCCTTCTAACCTCAGTGAACCCACCGACACCCGACAGCGTCTGATCCAGGCCGCGTCCGAACTCTTCTCTACCCTCGGCTACGTCCGAACGACCACGCGCAAGATCGCCGCCGAGGCCGGTGTCAGCGAGGTGACCCTCTTCCGGCACTTCGGTTCCAAGAAGAATCTCTTCGCCGCCGTGCTGGAAGAATACGCAGGCACGCCGGACATGCGCACCGCCCTCGGCGCTCAGTTTACCGGTGACTATTACGAGGACATGCTCACCCTCGGCCGCCACTTCATGCACGTACTCATCGAGCGGCGCGAAGCCATGCACATGATGCTCTGCGAGGCGGGTCATTTCGAGGAAGTCCGCGAAGTCCTGGGACAGGTGCCGCGCGGGCTGCGCGACGGACTGGCCGGCTACCTGCGCCGCCAGATCGCCGCCGGACAAGTCCAGGATATGGATCCCGAAGTGATGGCACAGGCCTTCTTCGGAATGTTTTTCTCCTACAACATCGCCCAGGCCATCTTCGCCGAAAGCATGGCGCTCGAAACCACGATCGATAATTTAATCCAGCAATTTGTAGATATTTTCGTCAACGGAACAATTCGGAGCGGAGATTGACACTCCGGTCTTTGGAGGAACCGATGGAATCCACACAACCCGCAGTACAGGTAAACTCGGTCACACACCGTTTTGGTGAACTGACTGCGGTAAATAAACTCTCCTTCGCCGCCCACCCGGGCGAGATCTTCGGCCTGCTGGGACCCAACGGCGCCGGCAAAACCACGGCCATCAACCTGATCACCGGCCTGCTCAAACGCCACGGCGGAGCGATCCAGATCCTGGGCTTCGACCCCCAAACCCAGTCCCGGGAGGTGCGGCGCCGCATCGGCCTCGTACCGCAGGACACCAATGTTTACGCCGACCTGAGCGGCAGCGACAATCTGCTGCACCACGCCGCGCTGTACTGCGCTGATCTCTCCGGCATCGAGCAGCAGATTGAAACCATGCTGCGTTTGATGAACCTCTGGGAGCGGCGCTCCGATCCTGTGCGCACGTACTCCGGCGGCATGAAACGCCGCCTGGCCCTGGCGCGCGCCTTGCTGCACGATCCGCCGGTGATCCTCTTCGACGAACCGACCCTGGGTGTAGACGTGCAAGGCAAACATGCCCTCTGGGAACACATCCAAAAGCAGCAATCGCAGGGCAAGACTTTCATCGTCTCCACCAACAACATGGAAGAAGCCGACACGCTCTGCGATCGTCTGGTGATCATCGACCACGGCAAGGCCATCGCCATGGATACCCCCGAGCGCCTTAAAGCTGCGCTAGCACGCGACGTGATCATGCTGCGAACGACACCCATCATCGAAGACCCGCAAGACTTGTTCCGCGGATTGGGCCTGCAGGCTGCCACTTACCCGCAGGCCGATCAACTCCGTCTGGAAGTAACCAATGCGGAGTCGATTGTGGGTGAATTGGTCGCCCGCGCCACCAGCAGCCACAGCCTCGATTCCGTACGCATCACCCGGCCCACATTGGACGACGTCTTCCTGCATCACACCGGACGCGCCCTGCGGGAGTAATCCAATGCGACGCCTGATACTGCTGATCCTGAACGAATTAAAGATGGTCCGTACGGCGCTGCCGATTCACCTCATCGCCGTACTCCAGCCGGCATTGATGTATCTGATCATGGCCAGCGTGCTCGTACAACCGACGTTCGAGGTTAATATCACCAGGCCCACCAGTGATGCCGGGAAGCGCTTACTAAAAGCCATGTACGAGGTCGGTTCACCGGACGGTGTGCCCTACATCAACCCCGTGTTCGTAGACGACGACGATCCCGTCGGCGCGGGGGTCATCACAGTCGAAGAAAGCGGCGATCAGCTTACCGCCATCTACCGCTACGGATTGATCGACAGCAACATCGTCAAAAACCTGCGCAACCGACTGACCGCGGCGGCAATACGCGTGTGGGACGACTCGCTCGAAGGGCGTGCGGTGACCATCATCGAACGCCCCTGGCTGCCGCATGATCCTACGTACAACTTGTACTTCGGAATGGCTATGCTGCCCATGACCACATTCCTGGCCGCGTCGCTGATCGGCGGTTTCCTCACCGCCCAGGAGTTCGAATTCGACACGATCCTCGAATACCGCATCTCCCCCGTTTCACCGGCAGTGGTCTTGATCGCACGACTCGTCCGTTTGATCTTAATGGGCTGGCTTTCGGCGGGAATTCTACTTACCGTCATCGGGCTGCTCAACGACGTTTGGCCGACCTCCATCCTGGCCGTTGCCCTGATCCTCATTCCCATCGCCCTCTTCGGCGGAGGGATCGGCATCAGCGCCGGTCTGCTGCTGCGCAGCAGCTTGCCGGCATTTGTTATCGGCCTGGGTTCGGCATTCGCTTGCTGGATCCTGGGCGCCGCCTTCGGACTGCCCGCCGGATTCAGTGGGGCGTACGAATTCGTCAGCCGGTTCGTCCCCAATTCCTACGCCGTGGAACTGCTCTTCCCGCTTTACTACGACACCACCATTGGCGACAGCATTCGCCCGATCCTCGCCCTGACGATTTTCAGCGCTGTGGCTTTAGGGTTGGCTGCGCTTGCCTACCGTCGCCGAGTACTGACTTGTCAGGAGTAGCCACGATGAAACGCTTCTGCATCCTGCTCAGCACCGAGTTCAAAGCCTGGCGGCGCGACCCGATCACCGCCCTTGGCGGCTTTATTCCCCCCACCTTGATCCTGATCGCTTTCGGTCTGCTCCTGGGTGGTCGCCTGAATTTCAAGCTGGCCGTGATCAACCATGATGCGGGATCCTACGGCGAAGTGCTTCGTGAGACGCTCGCCGAAGCGGAGTCGCCCTTCGGCGTTCCCTACTACGGTGTAGCGGAACTATCCGAAGAAGAAGCCTGGGATACCTATCGCGCCTATCGTCTCGACGGTCTGTGGGTTATCCCGGAAGACTTCTCGGCAAGATTGGAAACCGGGGAAAGCCCGGAAATCGAAATGTATTTCATCAACTACAACAACGACCGCGCCAAAAACCACCGCATCTATTCGGCCGAAATCCTGTGGCATTTCTATGAGAAGATCGGCCAGCCTGCACCGCCGATCGAGTTGGCCGAGGAATATCCCCGGACCGAAATGGTGCATTGGTTCCCGGTGATTGCCGTCGGTGTGACTCTGCTGGCGGTCACCCTGGGCGGCGCGTTCAATGTTTATGCGCTGACCTACAAGGAACAAATCTCCAGGCTGACGCTTGAGTTCGGCCTGGCACCCCGCTCGCTGCTCTGGGTATTACTGCCCAAAACCATCCTGGCGCTGGTCGCGGGGATTGTCACAGGCACAGCTTTTCTCGGGATTCTGTATCTCTGGCTGGGCGTCTGGCCAGGGATATATTTGTGGGCGGTATGGCTGCTCTTCGGATTGGTTGCTCTGTTCTGGATCGCACTGGCCCTGGTCGTTGGTCTGCGCGCCCGCAATTACATGGCCGGCGCCATCGGCGCTGTGCTGGGGGCACTGCTCGTCTTCTTCGTCAGCGGAGGTTTAACACTATGGCGTTGGAATGCATATAACGTCAACTGGTTTTCGTGGCTCTTTCCCTACATCTACGCCGTCGATCCCCTGCGGGACATGATCCTTTTCCATGCCTGGCCTGCGGATTGGAAGTCCGCGCTGACGATCACGAGCGCCTTCGCTGCGGGGGCATTGGCTATAGGCTGGAACTTCGCCAGCCGTAAGCTGCGGCGCGTGGGGTAAAGACCATCCCGCCGGAGTCCCTTCCACAACTTCGGTATTTCAATACGGTTGACACCGCTTATTATTCTTCCGCCGCGATCACGGGATGGATGATCTGCCAACTCACCCCACCGTCTGTTGTGTATACGAGGGCAATCTCATCGTCACTTCTGGCGATCGCCCAGCCATGATAGCGGTCGACGAAACTGAACTGCCCATCCCAGGTTACGCTGTTGATCTGCTGCCAGGTTTCCCCGGCATCTTCCGTGCGCCACATTGTTTGACCCAGCAGCAAACCATGATCCGGATCGAAGAACATCAACTGTGTATCGATCTCTTCAGATGAGACCGGCAGCACATACGTCTGCCATGTAACGCCGCCATCCTCACTGGCATAGAAATAATCCACAGGTTCAGGCCTTTTACCAGGCAGGCATTGAGAACAAGCAAGTCTCAGGCGAATAACATTTTCCGTCAATAGATTGAGATCTTTAGGTTGGCAATAAAAATTCTGCTTGTCGGAGTATAGAGGTAGATTGCGTTTATACCAGGTTTCTCCTCCATCAGTACTGACGTAGTATATGGGTGGCGGTTCGTATCTGAACCATGTACTTGGTTCGAACCGGTATTTTGTCAACAGCCATCCGGTCTGACCATAGAACGCCTTCTCCAAAAACCACTCGGTTGTAAATAAAAAGCAGGAATTCTCCTCCTCGCGCAAGCACCAAGTTGCTTGGAATGGTTTCCAATTTTTACCGCCATCTGGTGTTCGGAAAAATTGCGTCTGATTAGGCCGACCCGAGGCTACATACAAACGATCAATGACCAACCACCCCAATTGGCTGTCGACCATCGTAATCGAGGCCTTGCAATCTATCTCGTCCAATTCATGCATGAGTGCGTTGCTGGCATTCCAGGTTCGACCGCCATCGCCGGTATACCAAACCGGCGCGTCAGAGGCGACGCAGCTATAAATCTATTGAAAGGGTTTGGGCGCATAGAGCAGCCAGGCATGCTCGGCGTCGGTTGCCGCAAAGTACACCTTTGAACCATATTCTTCGCTATATTTCTCCGGGGCTGCGGGAAGCCGCAGCTCATCCCAGGATTGGGCGCCGTCCCGCGTGATTAAAAACGAGTCCCCGCTGGTGCCCCACCCCTGCGTATCGCTGAGCATGTGGATCGATTCCAACTTCACGGGATTCCCAGCCCTGAAAGCGGGTGTCGTCGTTGGACGAAATAATGGGGTTGCTGTAACCTGCGGCATCGGGCTCGGTGTAGGGGTGGGTTGAAACTCCGTAGCCATGGCAACTTGTGTAGATCGTTCAGGATTGACAACATCCCTGCCTTCACTCATACATTGACAGATGGATATCAAGTAACTCCCGGAGTTATCCGAGGTGTATTCATCCCTTACCCCGAACGTCAATACACCGCCCGGGGCGTTGATCTCAAATGTATAGCGATGATCGGCGTTATACGCGGGGATCTGCCTATCCGGAATATATACATCCGCAACTTCACCGTTGATCGCCAGAATCCAATCATCATCCGGGTGTTGCGGGGATATCGACACCCCCTCAAAGTCAGTAAAGACGTAGAACGCATCCGTATAGGATGTTGCACTGGCCTGTCCCGTGCCGATCATCGTTAACCAAAGGAGTCCCGAATACACATACTGTGTCGCGATCGCATTAACCCCTTTCGAGAAAGGCGCCCCCAATACTTCCGTGACTCGGCAGGTGTTTGAAGACGGTGCCTGAATGAACAGACGTCTAATCTCATCCACGGCGATCCCGAACGGCATGTCCGTGAATTTCGCACAACCGCCGACTAACGCCACAAGCAGGATTGTAAACCCCGGTTTGAAATTCGTTTTTTGGAATGACTTATTTCCTACGCACATCTTCGGCCTCACTGATGCTTCATCATCGCCCGCAGGCGAAATTCTCGTTGGACACCTTGCTGGTATCTTACACGCGAAAAGTTACCGTTGAGTTACCGAAGAGATGAGCCCCCGTCAATCAATGCTACACAGATGCATCCCAATTCCAATCATAAACCCCGCTTTTACGGTCACGAAAATCATTCCCAATGCATCTAGTGATGTGTACACTTTTCCCCGCAAGGGAGCTATACCACTGCGACAGATCGATATGCATTTCGTTTGAAACGAGAAACGGAGCTGCCCTGACGGGCAGCTCCGCAGTTTCAGATCATTTTAAAAAGCCCCAAACGCTACTCCTCAGCCGCTGCAAAGGCCACGTCCGCCGGCATGCCGGGTTTGAGCGAATCGCCCGGATCATCCACTGTCAACTCGACGGCGTAAACCGTTGTGCGGCGGTCCTCCTCGGTCTGCACGTTGCGCGGGGTGTACTCTGCCCGGTCGGCAATGCGGACCACGACGGCTTCGAAGGTCCCATCGGGGAAGGAATCCACACTTACTTCCGCTTTATCCCCGAGCGCGATCTGCCCGTAGCGATCCTCCGGCAGATAAACCGTGATCGTCAAACGCTCCAGCTGCCCGATGGTCATCAAGGTCATGCCCGGCACGACCACTTCGCCGGGCTCGATGTTGCGCGTCATCAGCACGCCCGAGACAGAAGCCTTCACAGTGAGTTTATCGAGCTGGACCTCGAGCAAATCCAGGGCGGACTGCGTCTGCGTCACGACGGTATCCGCCTGTATGACCGCAGCCTTCGCCTGTTCGACAGCAGCTTCCGCCACACTCAGGTACGCTTCGGCTTGCTCGATTCCAGCCTGCGCGGCTTGCACACGCAGCGAGTCCCGTCCGACCAGAAGTTGATCGCGTCGATCCAATGCCGTTTCAAGTCGCTCGATGGCAACAGCCAGGCGAGCGCGTGCTTCGAGCACATCTTCAGCGGCGTCTTCGTTGAGCAGTATATCGTAATCATCCTGCGCCGCTTCCAACTCATCCTTCGCCTCATCGTAGAGATCGTCGATGAAATCGTCCATGTAGCTTCGTTTCTGCGAAGCGACCTGGCGATCCCAGAGTTCCCTGGCAACTTCAAAGGCAGCCTGTGCTTTTAGCAGCCGCTCTTCTGCGGAGATCAAATCTGCGAAGCCCGAGGTTTCCAGAACCGCATTGTAATTGGCCCGCTCGTCCGCCAGCATTTCGGCGGCCGCTTCAATCTCAGCTTCGGCACCGGCGAGATGCTCCGATTGCTCGAAGTACCAGGTGGGAAGATCGAAGTTGTAGGGAAACACCTGCGCCCAAGCCTGCGTGCGTGCGGGAGATTCCTGCGCTCGAGCGACCGCCAGTTCCATTTCATACTGCACGCCGGCCAACTCCACACCCGCCTGTGCGGCAGACAATCCCGCCTCAGCCGAATCGACCATGCTCTGCGCCGCATCCTGACTGGCCAGTGCGGCTTTGTGGGCCGCTTCAGCCTGCGCAACTTGTTGGGTTAAAACCTCATCGTTCATTGAGAAGAGTGCATCCCCCTCCCGGACGGCATCTCCCGCCTCTACAAACACTTCGATCACACGCCCGCCCAATTCCGGCGCCACAACCACCTCGACGGCTTCGACCACGCCGGAAGCACCCAGTGCGTCTGACCCGCTGCTGTCACAGGCACTCAGCAATCCAGCGGTCAGGACGATGCTAATGAGCAGACAAAGGTTTCTTTTCTCTCGCATATCAACCTCCTGATTTCAAGCCCGGCAGGCGATATTACTCCTTCCGAGCGAAGGAATTACATCAACGCATACTGGCGATAAACACGTCTTCCAACGAGGGCTCAATCACCGATACATGACCGCAGTCGATATTCGCCTCTCGCAATTCATTATTAATCGCAGCCTCACTTGCCTGCACATCATGCACGGTCACATGGATTAATGACCCATACAACTCCACGGCTTGCAGCGTTAATTCACCCGACTCCTGCGCCGCGCGCAGCACCTTCATCGCGCGCTCGGGATCAGAAGGAGCGATCTCCAACACCTGGCCGTGCATCATATTCTCCTTGATCGACTGAGGAGAACCGCGGGCGATGATATTGCCGCGCTGGATGAAGGCCAGACGATGGCAGTGCTCCGCCTCATCCATGTAGTGTGTGGTGACGAAAACGGTCACGCCCTGCGCAATCAAATCGTAGAGTAAATCCCAGAATGCCCTGCGGGAAACCGGGTCGACGCCGGCCGTGGGCTCGTCCAGGAATACCAATTCAGGTCGATGCAATATCGCCGCACTCAGCGCCAAACGCTGGCGCCAGCCGCCGGAAAGGTCGCGCGTTTGCGAGTGTTCGTGCTCCTGCAGCCCCGCCGTGGCCATCGCCGTCTGAATGCGTTCTTCCAGTTCCGCGTTACTCAATCCGTACACCTTGCCGTAAAAAGTCAGGTTTTGACGCACAGTAAGATCGTTGTACAGACTGAAACGCTGTGACATATAACCCACCCGGTTGCGAATTTGTTCCGGATGTTCAATCACCGGCACACCCAATACATTCACGGTTCCCTTTGTAGGCGTCAATAACCCAAGCATCATGCGAATCGTGGTCGTCTTTCCCGAGCCATTGGGCCCCAAAAAACCGAAAATCTCACCTCGTCTGACCTCGAAATCGATCTCATCCACAGCGGTGAAATCACCGAATTGTTTGGTCAAGCCGTGGGCGATAATCGCCATGTCGTTTGCAGTCATATTCATCTCAATTAACTCAATGCCCGTCGTACGTAACGCAGTGAAAAGGTTCCAATCACCAACCCAAGCAGGAGCAAGGCCAACAAGTTGGGCCACAATACTTGCAGGTCCGCCCCCTTGAGCATAATGCCGCGCAGAATCGCCAACCAGTGCTGCGCAGGGATGAACTGCGCCACGCCTTGCAGGAATTTGGGCATCGACTCCACCGGCGCGGCGTAACCCGTGAACATGAAGTCGGTAAAGCCCAGTATCATCACCAGCAGGAAGGCTTGATGCTGGCTGCGCGAAAAAACGGATATGGCCATTCCCTTAGCCAACTCGACCAACAGATAGCCAAAGGCAAGCAGGAGCAAAAGCGGGAGCGAACCGCGTATGGGAACTCCGAAGACGAAGTGCACCATCGTCAACATCAAGGAAAAATCGATAAACCCAATCATGACAACAGGAATGGATTTGCCGATGATGATCTCCAGCGAAGTGAAGGGCATCACCAGTAATTGCTCCAGGGTTCCCAATTCCCTTTCACGCGAAAAGGACAAAGCTGCGAAGAGCAATACCGTGAATTCGAGCATCAAAGCCAACTCGGCCGGCGTGGTGTAATAGGCCTCGCTGAGTGATTCGTTGAACCACGTAAGAACGCTGAATTCGAAACCGGCGAATTCATCTGCATCGATCCCCAGACGCTCGACGGCGATTTCCTGTCCCATCTGGCGTGTTAGCCCCTCTACAGCACGTAAAGCCGCCGTGGCAGGGATACTTTCTGCGCCGTTGAGCAAGACCACCAGATTGGGAATCTTATTGGTGGAAGCCATCTTCTCCGAAAAGTCGGGTGGAATAATCACAGCGGCGTAGATTTCACCACGCTCCATGGCTTCACGGATTGGTTCTTCATCCGTGACGAGTGCTTCCAGGGAAAAGGTCCCCGTGTTCTCCAACATTGTGATCACCTGCCGGCTGGCAGCACTGCGATCGTCGTCCAGGACCATCAGCGGTAAATTGGTCATGGGACGGGAGGTTGCCCATCCCACCAAGATCAATTCCAGCACGCCACCGAAAAGCATGAACGCGGGAAGCCACCAGTCATACCGCAGGTGATAGAACTCCTTGACCGCCAATGCCCAAATCCGCCGGATCATCTGCACCTCTTAAGCCAATTTTTTGCGGAAAAACAACGCTGCTACCGCCGAGAAACCAACACCTAATCCGAACAACATAACTGCATACGGCCAGAGCACTTCGAGACCCACGCCGGGCAAGAAAATGCCCCGTGTAATGATGGCGAAGTGCGTCCCCGGGAGAGCCAGCGATTCCATCCGCATCACTTCCGGCATGGCAGCGATGGGAAAGAAAATCCCGGTCAGGAAAAACGCGGGGAAGAAAATCACCAGGAAGGAAAGCGCCAGGGCTGCAGGCTGGGTGTGGATGAAAACACCGATTATCGTTCCCATGCTCAGAATGGCGAAAAGGAAGATTGCCGACAACAGGAAGAAGAGAATGTAGTTGCCATGAAAGGGAATGTGAAAGGCGGCAATGGCAAAGGTTGGAATGAGGATCACGTTCACCAACCCCACCATAATGTAAGGGAGCATCTTGCCCAGGATCAATTCAGCCCGCCCAACGGGCGTGGCGATCAGTTGCTCCAACGTGCCGCGCTCTCGTTCGCGCGCCAGAGTCAACGCCACGGACAGCGCAGGAAGACCCAAAACGAGGGAGAGCAAGCCCGGGATCACGTCATTCTTCGATTTCAACCCTGGGTTGAATAAAGTGCGCACTCGCAAGTCCAGCGCCTGTAAAGAACCGCCCGGCATGCCCAACGCCTCGAGCTCCTGCCCCAAAACCTGACTGATAAATTCTTCCGTGCGCCAAGCGATGTGATCGAGGGCATGCGCGCCGCTCTGCGGTTCAGTGCCGTCGATGATCACCAAAAGCGGCATACTGCGCATGGTCAGCAGTTCCTCGGCGAAACGCGGGTTTACCACGATGGCCGCCTTGATCTTGCCGCGCAGCAGCAACGAATCAATCTCCTCGAAGGCCTCCACCTGGGCATACAAATCGAGATCGTCCCCTGCCGTCATGCGCTGGATGAATGCACGCGAGGTCGGGCTGCGATCGTAATCGAGCACGGCAATAGGCACGTGCTGGATATTTACCGTCATCGCGAAAGCCATCACGAAAAGCACCACCGTCGGGGCCAAAATGACCAAACCCAACGTGATCGGATCGCGCATGATGTGGTTGATCTCTTTTACGGCGACAGCCCACAATCGACGCAAGGACACCTCAAGCCTCCTGTGTACTTTCTTGAGCAGCCTCCATCCCACGGATAAGCGAGATGAAAGCTTCTTCCATACGAGCCGGGGAGTGACGGATCTCCGCCTCACCCAGACCTTCCTTGCGGAGTGCCTCTTCAATTTGCGGAATACGTTTCTTGGCTGAATCCACTACCAGATGAAGCGCTTCTCCATAGGTCTGGACTTGAAGCACGCCAGAAATTTCCTCGACTGCATGCCGCACATTGCGCCAATCTTGGTGGCGGACAATGACAACATCGCCCTGGATCTCCGCGCGCAAGCGACGAGGCGTATCGCAGCGCATCATACGCCCGGCGTACATCAGACCGACCCGCGAGCAGCGATCGGCTTCATCCATGTAGGGCGTGCTTACAACAATCGTCGTTCCACCCAGATGCAATTCCGTCAGAATTCCCCAGAACTCGCGTCTCGAGACAGGATCAACACCGGTGGTTGGTTCATCGAGCAAAAGGATCTCCGGCTCGTGAATCAAGGTACAGGCCAGGGCGAGTTTCTTCTGCATACCGCCGGAGAGATGTGTGCCGCGCCGATCCTTGAAATCCGCTAAACCGGCGAAACGCAGCAAGCGTTCCATACGCCGCTCGATCTCTCCCTCGGGAACATCGTACATCTTGGCGAAGAAACGCAAATTCTCCTCGACACTCAATTCACCATACAGGCTGAATACCTGCGCCATGTAGCCGACGCAATGCTTGATTTCCTCAGACTGGCGCTTGAGATCGAATCCGGCGACGCTTGCCGATCCGTCGGAGATGGTTAACAAACCGGCCAGGAGGCGCAGGGTAGTTGTTTTTCCGGCACCATCCGGGCCTACCAGACCAAACAGCTCGCCCGGTGCGATAGCCAGATCGAGGGAAACGAGTGCACGCACCTTTTTATAAGTACGCGTCAATGCATACGTTTCGATGATGGCAGCGTCGTCTTTCATCGGCGTAGAACTACTCCTTCGATCTGCGAATCAGCCATAGCACAATTATTGCAGCGAGTGCCGGTTCCGTTGCAATGCCGATATATTTCAACGTTTCGCTGAAACCCATGGCCGGGATAACGTACCAATCGAGCAGCCCGACGATGATGCAGGTAACGATCGCCACAACGGTATTTCCCTGTGTGCCGAGAGGGAGATCGTCCTTCCAAATTGCGGCCGCCACCTGTCCCATAATCACACCGAGAATAACCATAGCTACAAGTAAGATGAGGATTTCCATTTACGTGCCTCCTTTGTAAAAGTCTGACAAAATTCGACGAATAAAAAAGATATACACCATAGCACCTTCTATTCGATTAGCCCTTGATTGCGATGGATTCGATGATCAGGTGCATACCAGATCGAATGTGTCTTTCCAAATCGATAATATCTGGAACAGCTGCCCATAAGATGAACAAACCTTCGATAAAAGCACCTAGCGTCACAACCACTTCTCCAGGATCGACTTCCCGGAATTCGCCATTTTCGATCCCTTGCTGAATGATCGGCCTGAAGAGATCGAAAAAGCCTGTATAGAAGCCCCCAAGCACTTCTTTAACCCGTTTCTCTCGCAGCAGTAAAGCCCAAAATTCGTACATAATGGGCATCATGGGTTCCATGCGGACAATATCCAAAACGACAAATTCGAGGAAACTTTCTAATTTTTCCATGGCGGGAATATCCACTTCGACGAAGGCTGCAAGCTGCTCGTACTCACGCCCAAACATACGATCCAGGATGGCCTGGATAATGGCGTCCTTGCTATCGAAGTACCAATACAAAGCGCCCTTACTGAGCCCGGCCTGTTTGGCGATGTCGTCCATGCGCGCCTTATGAAAGCCAGCGCGAATGAAGACCTCCGTGGCGGCTTCCAGGATCTGTGCTTTGCGTTCCTCACTCACGTCAGGGCGGGGCGCCATCCATACCTCAAAATATTATACTGACCAGTCAGTCAACTATGACTATACAGACAACCAGGCGCTTTGTCAAGCGCGGGATGTTTCCATACAACCTCAATCGAAAGGCGAAAGGTGATCCGGCTTTACGATCTTACGGGCAAGCCAACTTCGCAGCTGAATCCAGGGTTTATGGGAAAAACGCAGCGGTTCCGCATCGAGCTGCTGCCCGGCATACGTCCTCCCCATTTCGATCAAACGATCGGCCTGTGTGTAATCCCAGATGGCGATATCCGTCGGTGCGGGCAATCGAATCACACGCAGCGAAGCGCCGGATGTTTTCGCCCAGGCGATTTCACGGGCAGCTTGGGCCTCCACCATCAATGAAACCGCATAGGAAGACATGCCCAGAATACCTTTGGCCGTCTCCTTCGAACCCATGGCGTGGGATACATCCAGAGCAAGAATCTGTGTAGCGCCTCGTTCGATGGCCACACGGATGGGAAGTTTCGTATAAACCCCGCCGTCCAAATAACGCTGACCGCCAACCGGCCACGGAGGGAAATAGGGTGGTACAGCCGTACTCGTCATGGCGCCGTCGATAATGCGATCATCGTCGCGATCACCGAAGACACGCAATTCAGCTGTATCGATATTCACTGCAACAGCATAAGCCGGAACCCCGGCACTTTCTCGCAGCTTCCCGAAGGTGTCCACATCCTGTGGCAAATGTTGACCCAGAAACGCCGCCAGCGCATCGCTCGGCACCAGGCTGTCCTCTTGCCGGACCAGCCTGCGAACGACGCCAATCGCCGTGGGATTACCTACTTCCTTGGGCCCGGCCGCCCGCCAAAGATCCTGCATACGAGCGACTCCGCCCGGGCTGGGATCGTATGCTATATAAATGGCGTTCAACGCACCCGCAGATGTCCCCACCACCATCTCGGGCTGAAAACCGGAGGCAAAAATCGGGTCCAATGCACCAGCCTGCATGGTGCCAAAATTCGCCGCCCCACTCATCACCAGTGCTCTCATTGATTCATCCTCTTATGATCATTTCGAAAAACGTGTCGGTTCCAACTACTGCTCAACCGGACGGATGGCTACAATCGGCATCACCTCGACCAAAGCGTGATACCCCTCTGGCGTTTGTTCCAGCCGGTAACCGATAAATCGACCCAATTGCCGGATGGCCGTCGGATGCCGTCGGGCATAATCCAGGACTTCTTTTTCCGCATCGTCGAGCAGCAAGCGCTGCGCCAACGCACTGAAGCGCCGGCGTCCGACGGTCACTTCAACCCGCGGTGTATTACTGATGTTCTGAAACCAATCCGATTTCTCTCCCCATCCGGAAGCCACAATATAGGTATCAGTATCCCTGTCGTGGCGCATCACTTCCAGCACCACACGCCGCGCAAGACCGCTGACACGCCCCGTGTGAGTCATCATCAAGGCACGCTCACCCAGCAGCCAACCCAATCCCGCGCGATACAGCAAGATGGGGAAACGGAAGAAAATGCGCGTAAGGCCGCGTGGAGGTTTTACCGCGTGTACCTTTTCAGTCATTGGGCACCTTCAATTCGATCGCCTTTTCCGGACACTGTAGCACGCAAGCGCCGCAGGCGATACAGCGCTCTCCGGATTCAAAAGTAACAACTCGCTTCTCATAATCCGGCCGCCAGCATCCAACCGGACAGACTTCGTAGCACTGCCAGACACCCTTGCAGCGTTCGGGGTAAAAGTGAATTTGGAGTTTACGCAAGCGGCGCGCCAGATCGATGTGTTCCGTAAGCATCTCCAGCATGGAAGGGGATTCAGCCATACGCTTACCTCCAACCCATCAAACGAGGGATCAGCCAATACGCCAGCCCTAATAATACGGCGATGATCGCCTCCCAACCCCAGTTCGCCTGTTCACCACGCATGCGCGGGGACATTCCTTGCAATTCGGCGCCAACGAAAACTGAGAGCCCGGTTAATCCTACAACGCGATTGAAAATGTCCGCCAACGCCGTTGATTGTACGTACCACGAGTAGAGCAGCATCCCCACCAGTGCAATCAAGGTCAACGGCAGACTCTTCGCCAAACCATCCTGACCGGGCAGCCAGGGAAGCGTGATGGTGTAAAACAGCGACAATCCGAGCATGGCGGCGAGTAAGGGCCAGAAACTGGAGGGCCAGATCAACATCACCGGGATGAGGATCAGCAGCGCATAAAAACCCATCGTGGCCGCCAACATCTCCAAGCGATCACGCAGCGGAAACCGTACCTGGCGCATGTCGTCGGTCTTTTTTCGCCCGGACTGGATGTAGGCTGGCAGATCCAAAGCGCGTACAGGCCCCCAATGTACACCCCACGTCGTCTGCTTGCGGATCAACCAACCATCCACGCCATTGGCACAGAGCTGCGGCAAAATCAGCGCTCGATGGTTAACCACTTCATCCAGCCGGCTGGTGCTTAAAGCGCCGATAATGCGCTCTGCGGTAAGAAAACCACCACCGGCCGCACACCAGACATTGATCCCGCCCGAGTCAACCACCAGCAGCCAGGCATGCAGCTTACTGTCAATAGCTTTTACCAGGCGCCGGACAGTGAGATCGAAATTTCCGGTCAACAAAACCGGCGAATCTGGAGTCGGTTGGCCAATGGCATACAAGCCTGGTTGCACCTTTGGATATGGCGGTATGATGCGAAAGAAAACCGCCCAGAGATCGACCAACAAAGTCCGCAGACTCAACCGATGGCGAAGGCGGCCCTTGAATGAGATGGGCAATGGTTGTGCGCCGTCATCGAGCTTGGGTTCCGCCAGGAATAGACATAACGAACCCATCCATTCGGAATCGATGATCCCTGCGCGAAAACCGACACGTTCGAGCATCCCTTGAAAATTGCGCAGTGGATGCGTCGTCGTGCGTGTCAGCAGCCAGGTGATGAAACGCAAGGGGATGTGTACCATCGCAACCGCGATGCGGGCGATCCATCCGGGTGGTGATGTCTCATCCAAGATCGCCAATCGCCCGCCGGGCGCCAGCAAGGAACGACAAGCCGAAAGCACGTATGCTTGGGCATCCCGCGATAGTTCACTGAAAGCCAGGCTGCTGACAATGAGGTCGAAACTGCCTGGATCAAACCGCTCGACGATTAAAACGGCGTCCATATGTTCCAGAACGACGCCGTCATCTAATCCCGAAGCGGCCAGCCGGTTTTCTGCTTGTGCCAGCATCCCGGCGTCGAGATCAATCCCCACGACCTCGGCGCCCTTCGCCGCCATGGCAACCGTGAGTGCGCCAGTCCCGCAGCCAATTTCAAGCACACGCATTCCTTGCTGGACAAGACACCTGACAAGTCGATCCTGCAACTTGTGGAGCTTTCCCAGGGTAAGCAATTGTATGCCGCGATCGTACTTCTCCGGTTGAGTCTCCAACCACTTCATAAACACAGTTGCCATTCTGCATACCCTCAGTATGAAATAATATACTGACCAGTCAGTCTATTAGAGTATATTTACATTTCGTGTTGAGTCAAGCACGATCAAACATGTCATTGTGCTATAATCCCTGCATGGAAAAACAATCGCAAACACAAGACGCGAACAGCGCCAATAGCTCTTTATCAGAATCCAATGTGATCCTTTTTAATCGCAGCCAGTTGTATGCCGCCTTGCTGCCACTGGCATTCGTCACGGGAATTGCCGTCGGTTTTTTGTTTTGGGGCAACCAAACCCAGAATCAAGTCGGAACCGCCGAAGCGCAGTCCCCAAGCCCCCAATCCGAAACCCCCACTGCCCAAGCCCAGACACGCCTGGACATCGACGTCGATGATGATCCGGCTATAGGTCCCGAAAACGCGCCCATCACGATCATTGAATTCAGCGACTACGCTTGCGGCTATTGCCGTCGCTTCCACGAACAGACTTTCCCGGCACTGCTCGAAAAATATCCGGATCAAATCCGATTCGTCTATCGTGATCTCCCCGTCGTCGGCGGCTACGAAGCGGCACAAGCAGCCGAATGTGCTGATGAACAAGGTGCTTTTTGGGACTTTCACGATCTGCTATTCTCGGGCGGGCTGGGATTTGACGAAAACGCTTACCGCGAGTATGCGGAGAGGGTTGGCATCGACGCCGATTCACTCATGGAATGCGTCACGGAAGAACGTATGGCTGAGGAGGTTGAAGCGGATGCCCAGTATGCGTTTAATTTGGGCGCCAATGGAACCCCGACATTTTTCATCAACGGCATTCCGCTTGTTGGCGCACGGCCCATTTCAGATTTTGTGGCGATTATTGACAACGAACTCGAGAACTAATCGAGACGGCAATCCCCAGAGCTAAACGGTTAAGAAAAAGCGCCGAACACAAATTCGGCGCTTTTTGCTTTTGTAATAATTCAGAACCGAAATCAAGCAATTTTCCGGACAGGATCTCCCTTCCCGATCCTCTTTAATCCCGGCTGCGTTATCTCTTCAGGAGATTCTGTGCTTTCCATCAGAGAACCTTTCCTCAGCACTGCAGGAATGTCCATCCCATTGATCGGCCTTCCCAGATAATACCCCTGCGCAGCATCACAACCCTGGGCATAGAGGATCGAGAGCTGATCCACCGTTTCAACCCCTTCGGCGATGACTTCCAATCGCAGGCTGTGAGCCATGGCGATGATCGCCTTCGAAATTGCCGCATCGTCCGAATTGTTGGTCAGATCCTTAACGAAAGTCTGGGCGATTTTTAGCGTATCGATGGGGAACTTCCGCAGATAACTCAAAGACGAATAACCCGTACCAAAATCATCAATCGAGATGCGCACACCCAAATCTTTCAAGCGCATTAATGTCGAACTGCTGGTTTCCGTTTGCTCCATGAGAGTGCCTTCTGTGAGTTCCAATTCCAGGCGTCCGGGTTCGAGTTCGGTTTCCAGCAAAATACGTTCGATAACATTATAAAATCCACCCTGCCGGAATTGACGCGCCGATAAATTAACCGAAATACGAAAAGGTGTTTCGATAAGGTCCATCCACTCCTGCACACTCACACAAGCTTTGCGAATAACCCACTCCCCGATGGGAATAATCAACTCGGTTTCCTCAGCCAGATCGATGAAGCGGCTCGGGGACAGCAATCCATAATTGGGCAGATTCCAGCGCAGCAACGCTTCCAGACCAATGATTTTGCCGCTGCGCAGGTTCACGATGGGTTGATAGTGCAGGATAAACTCGTTGCGATCCAAGGCATGATAAAGGCCGCTGCGGAAAGTCAGCCGTTCCGTTGCGCGCAGATTCATCTCGGCGGCGTAAAACTGGTAATTGCTGCAGCCCTTCTCTTTTGCGCGGTACATCGACCGATCCGCAAATTTCAGTAAATCTTTGGCGTTTTGGGCATCCATCGGATAAAGAGAGATACCGATGCTCGTGGTGATAAAAACCTCACGCTCGCCAACGTGAAATGGCGGCGCCAGAACATTGATGATTTTATGCGCCACGATAACCGGTATATCGCTTTTCGGGAGACCATCGAGGATGATGATGAACTCATCACCACCCAATCTGGCGACGGTATCGGTCGCTCGCACACATTTCTTCAGCCGTTCGGCGACAGCCTGCAGGACGATATCTCCAGTATCATGCCCGAGCGTGTCGTTGATCACCTTGAAATTATCCAGGTCGAGGAACATCAACGCCACCTGTTCATCGTTGCGATCGGCGCGGGCCAGCGCCTGAGTCAAACGGTCTTTGAATAACGTACGATTCGCCAATCCGGTTAGATGATCGTACTGGGCGAGATAAGACAGTCGCTCTTCGGCCTGCTTGCGTTCGATGGCGTAGCGCAGCGATCGTGTGAGCAGATTGCCGTCCCCCTCTCCCTTCACCAGGCAATCCTGTGCTCCTGCTTTAATCGCTTCTACAACGACCTGCTCATCGGAGGCATCACTCAAAGCAACAATAGGCAGGTTTGGAAATTCGGAATTAATCACACGTATCGATTCCACACCTTGCGCATCAGCCAGGGAAAGATTGAGTAATACGATATCAAAGGAATTCTCTCGCAAATGATCAACTGCTCGTTGAAAGACCTTCTCGTGATGAAACGAGACGCCTTTTATATTCGATTCCTCGAGCATTCCCTGTATATACCCGGCGTCAGAAGGACTGCCCTCGACAACCAGCACCTTGATTTCGTGCGAGCTCGTCATCTCATCTACCCTTTAGAATCTAATGAACTTCGCCATGTGTGATGAATTCACACACCCTCTAACACATGAAGGTCCGGGCCTATTTGTTGGGCCATTCCAATGAAAGCTGCGATGTTCAGAGGATACTTCACGATACCACCAACTGTGCATACAATCACATTCGCATTACTAAGAGTTCTTGGCGCATAAAGGATTCACGGCAAATTACAATACGATTTACACGTACAAATCCTCCGTGTTAGGCCTTCCCATCGTACAAGAAACTCACCAGCTTCCGACCTTACGGAAACCCTACAAACCTGGTTCTACATAATACACCAGGTTAAGCACGGTTTGTACAACAAGTTAACCCGCTTCTACTGGGCTACGGCATTCTTTGGAAGTCGTCTATGGCGACGGACTTTCGATTTCCACAACAACCATGCGGTGATCGGATGCCAGTGAGGTTGACGCCCATGCGGAAATGGGATTCAGGCCACGCAGCCAGACGAAGTCGATACGCGAACGCGGATCGATCGCCGGGCTGGTTGGTGGAGCTGGATCGATCCCTAAAAGCACAAAAGGATCTTCGAAACCAGCCGCCAGGATCGCCTGCGGGACGGGTTCATGGTATTCAGCGTTGAAATCGCCGCCAAAGACCGCATTGGAACGATCGGTTATAAATTCCAGCGCTTCCGAAATTTGTGTCTGTGTGTCTTCATCACTCAAACCCATCCAGATCCCGTAGGCGTTCAAGGGCTCTCCGTCGAATGTTAGATTCACCCGGATGATGCCCGTTTGTTCCTGCAGACTCGTCAACCGTTGTTGTTCAGAAGACGCCACAGGTCCTCGATAAAGAACTGCGATACCTGTAAGATGTTCAACCGCAGGCAGATAAACCTGATTCATATTCAATTGGCGGGCAAGATAATATGCATCGTCCACGCCGTAGCTGGTGATACGCGCTGTATCCACTTCCTGTAGTACTAACACATCGATCTCAGCTTCCCCAATCGTGCGCGCCATGTCCGCCAAGGTAAAATGCCATAAGTCATCAAAACCATAATGGATGTTATAGGTGGCGAGTCGCACGACATCATCGCTGTAGAAATCCTGCGCTGGCTTCGGCCAGGCTTTCACCAGCGTGAAAACGAGTACGCCCAGCACAAGCACACCATCTGGAACGAGACGGAACTTCGGATGCGAGAAGAAAGAATCGACGGCGCCCTGCGCAACACTTCCCGCACCAACCATCACGCCCGCCGTTAGAAAGACGATCCACCCATACCCTCGCAAGACGGGAAGTGTATATGCGTAAGTGAATGTAAAGGCGTATAAGAAGTTTAGCAGCAAGAACAACAACATACCCAACGCTATGTTACTGCCAGAAATCCGATAGGTTTTCGGTGTCCTCTCCAAGGCAGAACCGAAGTTGAGTAAAGCCGCAAACTGTGCCAGGAGCAAGGCCAATAAACTCAAGCCACCCTCAGAGAAATAGCCTACGATCAATCCTAAAAGCAGCAGCAAGGATATACCGATACCGGCCAGTGAACTTTGGAAAACACGCACGAACATATCCCGTACCGATGTTATGGTAAACAAGACCAACATTCCCATAAGTGCTGCAGCCGAAGCGAAATATGTGGTTGAACTCCAGCGCGCCACAGCATTGGGAAACGATAGCAGCGAGATCTGCAAGAATATAAATCCACACAATGCGATCCCGTCCACGACACGGATACCAGTAATTTCGATTTCCTCATCATTCGTTTGTCGGAAGAGTATGATGGCTAAGGAAATTACAGCAAGACCCCACAGTATCTGCACAGACAGCCAGGAACTGCGCAGGCTGATATCATACGTATCCCCGGCGGCGCGCAATAACTGATCCAGAACCAACGCGCTGAGCATGGTCAGCACAAACGATCGTCGCTTGATCTGCAAGTGGGTCGTCAGGTAGAGACTCCCAAAAGCGACGGCGAACAACGATCCCCAAAAGCGTACACCGGCCAGATTGACCGACAAGCTGACACGTGCAAGCGCCGTCAATGCCGCAAACACCAATGCCCGCCGGTTTCGATTCTTTTTCGGAGTCCAGAGCGGTGCAATAAAGGCCAGCACCACCAGGAGATTGCTGATCACGAGCCAGGCATCGACAGGTCCTTCGAATATCTGATCGTAGATAATGCCAAATAATACGGAGAAAACCACCCGCAATGCTTGCAGGAAAAAGAGAAAGACAGATACAGACACGACCGAATCAAGGCCTCGCAGTTTCATCGTATTCTCCTTTTATGAAGTCTCATCTGACCTGCGAATCATAAACGCAACCCGAGATTCGCCCCGGGCAAGGACATCGATGAGCCAAACGATCCAATCATGGATAGAAATCCTTAAGTTCGTTCACCGGAAGGGTAATCAAACCTTCTTCCTGTTCACCCACCTGAGTCACGTGACGTGGCTCTTCTCCCACCAATAAGGCGGTGTAGGCAGCCACCAAAGCATCCAATCCATCTGCTTCGAAGAGACCCTCCAGGGGCAGATTTCCCGTCAGTAAGTGATGGCGTGTCATTTCTTCGAGTACGCGCAGGGGATTGAAAATATCGAATCCTTCTTGATAAAGCAGCAGCTGGCGCTGCATGCGCCCTTCGAGGGTTCGCTTCAACAGCGGCCGATGTCCCAGGAGGACGGAAAAGCAAGCATGCGGATTGACTTCTATCAGTGTATGCCCAGCAGGTTCTTTGCCGATGAAAAACGGCTGAAAGGACATCTCTTGCAAGCGGTGAAAAAGACGAAATCCATTCCGAACCCATCCAGGTGCCTTTTGTTCGTCTGCCGGCGTGTTGTAAAGACGTATGTTCCGCTGACGCAGCAAAAATTCACACACACGCCACTTCGCCCAGGTTATTCCATCCGGCTGCAGATTGTGTCGGCGACGGATTTCAGATTGTCGCATCAGGCCCAAATTTGGACCTTGTGGTGCGGCTATGGCGACGATGACATTTTCCAATCCCGCCACGAATGCCAACACGGATTCGATATCCCCCTGATCCGATGCCAGGATTTGTTTTCGTTTATCGATGACAGCATAGTCGATAGGACGCGTTCCCGCCGTTGGATCGATTCCCATATATGCAACATCTGAAAAAAGCATCATGTCCTCCCACCTCGGACGTGTTTGCAAAACACGTCATCGTCAAATGGATTCAGCCTGACAGGCGACAGCGAATGCTTCCCATACTTCCCGATCGGTATGGTAGGGAGCAAGCCAGGGCGGTTCCGCTGCCGTACGCAGCGCCGACTTTACTGAACCTCCAGCCATGATTGAATAGGCCACATACGCCCATCGGGTCCGATGAAGACCTAAACTGCTGTGCAGCAAGATACGCAGTCCTCCGGAGACGGAAGTATGTAGAAAAACGGCCGCCAGCAAGCGCTGATTAAGTCCGGCTTGTGACTCATCCGCCACATCCATCCAGAGAAATTCTTCCGGAACCGATCCGGAAAAAAACTCCGGAGATTCTGGTTTAAGGTGAAGGATTACGGATACCCCCGTCTGATCCACAAAATCATCCCACGTTGCAGGAATGTGTTTTCCGCCTGCAGCGTAAATTTGATCGTGAATCCAGGTCATCTCACCTTCCCGCTCCCGTCTTCTCAGTATACATCGCCCTTTTGACGACAGCGAGGCTCGCGGCTATACTTTGCATTCAGGCGGGAATTCCCGCCAGGAGGAGATCATGGCTAAAAAGAAATCCAAAATGAAGGATGGAAATGCATCGGGCGGATTCAAATTAACCTATGCCACGATGTTCGATCCACCCGAAGAACTCCACGAAAGCTACGAGAGTGCCCTCGCAAAAATTAAAAGCAACATGGGCGCCGAACATCCAATGATCATTAACGGCAAGGAAGTCAGCGCTTCGGAGAAATTCGAGGTCCGCTCACCAATCAACCAGGATTGGCTGCTGGGAACCTTCCAGCAAGGAACGGACAAGGATGTCAAGCAAGCACTTACAGCCGCACGTAAAGCGTTTCCAACCTGGTCACGAAGGCCCTGGGAAGAACGTGTCAAGCTGTTACGCAAGGCAGCCAAACAGATCGACAAACGCATCTTCGAATTTGCCGCTGTTATCTCACTCGAAGTCGGTAAAAATCGCATGGAAGCCCTGGGAGATATTGCCGAGGCGGCAGATTTAATCCGCTACGCTTGCGATCAGATGAAAAAGAACGACGGCTATATCGTACGCATGGGCAAGGATCCCCTCAAGGGATACAAAGCAAAAAATACTTCCATATTGAGACCGTACGGCGTTTGGTTGGTTATCAGTCCATTCAATTTTCCCGGTGCTTTAACCGGCGGTCCAGTTGGTGCAGCACTACTCGCCGGCAATACCGTAGTCATGAAACCGGCCTCGAACACACCCTGGACGGTTCGTCTCCTGGCCGAGTGTTTCCATGACGCAGGCATCCCCGCCGGTGTGTGCAATTACGTCACCGGCCCTGGAAGCACAACCGGAGAGGCATTAATATCGAGCAGCGAAGTGGACGGAATCACTTTCACGGGCTCGTATGATGTGGGCATGAAAATCTATAAATCGTTCGCCGAAGGCAATTACCCGCGTCCGATCATCCTGGAGATGGGCGGTAAAAATGCCGCCATCGTCTCTGAAAGCGCCGACCTCGAGCACGCTGCGGCCGGAATCGTCCGCTCCGCATTTGGTTTACAAGGACAGAAATGTTCCGCAAATTCACGCATTTATGTCGTGAAAAACGTCTACGAGAAGCTCCTCAATAAGTTGATTGCCCTCACCGAAAAACTATCCGTCGGCGATCCGACGGACCGCACAGTTTTCATGGGACCAGTGATCAACAAGGACTCCTATCAAGATTTCAAACATTTCTCGAAGCAGTTAGCCGACGCGGGCAGCATCATCACTGGCGGCAGTGTCATCACCGAGGGCGAGATGAAGAAAGGCTTTTTCTGCCAACCAACAATTGCCGCCAACGTGCCGTTGAAGCACCGCTTGTGGAAACACGAGATGTTCCTGCCGATCACCATGATCCATCCGGTCGCCGACATCCAGGAAGCAATGACACTGGTCAACGACAGTCAATACGGCTTGACGGGCGGCTTCTATGGATCGAAGAAAGAAGCCCGGTGGTTCTTCGAAGAAATCAACGTCGGCGTCGCTTACGCCAATCGCCCGCAGGGCGCGACGACGGGTGCCTGGCCGGGATTCCAACCATTCGGTGGGTGGAAAGGTTCGGGATCATCAGGCAAAAACGCCGGTGGGCATTACTATCTCACGCTCTACATGCATGAGCAAAGCCGAACCTTGATTCAACCGGTTTAATGTCACATTTCGAAGCCCGAGAGCAACAATCTCTCGGGCTTCATTCAACCCACGTTCACGTGGATGAAATATTGTCATGCGGGAGTGTCACAAATCTTAACTCTCACACCGGAACCATCACGATGCAGTACGCGGTGTGAAACAACAGGACTTTCATGGCACATCGTTTTAGTTTGGCGCTGATCTTGATCGGATTGATCACCCTGCTGGTTTACATCACCAGCGCAACCAATCAAGAAGGAGACCCCCAGGTACTTTTAGTGGGAGCTTGCATCTCCTTGATTGGGTTGTTGTTACGCCGACGTGCGATCCGCAGCAGGGCTCAACAAGCACAACGCTTTCGATTACTCCGGCGCGACCAACCGGATGAAATGGAAGAATGAATCCAACCAAGATTAAAACGCCAATCTTTCTACCGACAACCCCTGCGAAGTCTGGTAGACTACGGAGGGTTTTACATTCCACAATGGAGGATCGACATGGCTGATTTAGTCGACTATCAAATTTATGGAGATGACCTGCAACTCGTCGAGATCGAACTTGATCCCGGGGAAGGGATCCGTGCCGAGGCAGGCACGATGACGTACATGGAAAGCGCCATTGAAATGGAGACTTCGACCGGTGGAGGTCTCTTAAAAGGCTTGAAGCGCGCCGTTACCGGCGAGAGTTTTTTCATCACCACATTTCTCAACAACGGCAGCGGTAAATCACACGCCGCATTTGCAGCACCCTACCCGGGCAAGATCATCCCGATTGCCATGGAGGATTTCGGCGGCAGCATTCTTTGCCAGAAAGATTCCTTCTTGTGCGCTGCGCAAGGCATCGAGATTGAAGTTGCTTTTACCAAGAAGATCGGCGCAGGGATCTTTGGCGGCGAAGGTTTCATCCTGCAACGCCTCGAAGGCGATGGATTGGCCTTCGTACACGCCGGCGGCACGGTGATCGAAAAAGACCTTGCTGCCGGGGAAACCCTGCGAGTCGATACCGGCTGCCTGGTCGCCTTTTCGACCAGCATCGATTATGACATCCAATTCGTCGGTGGTTTCACAAATGCCCTCTTTGGTGGAGAAGGGTTGTTCCTGGCGAAAATTACCGGACCTGGAAAAGTATACTTGCAGAGCTTGCCCTTCTCGCGAATTGCAGACCGCGTTATGGCAGCCGCGCGCCATCAAACCGGCGAACGTAAAGGCTTCGCCGGACTCGGCGGTCAAATTCTGGGCGACTTGATCAGCGGCAGATAAGAAGTAGATTCGCACCCGCCAACCACATGAGTGCGATCTGAAAACGACATTCGCTCGAACACCGTCCGTATCAGGCGACGTTTTATCAACAACGCCGACGATATCTATCGATCGGTCAACACTGCCGATTGTCCGGGGAAACAGCGACCGTTTCCAGGAAAACAGCCGCATGCCAGGACTGACAGATCAAACAGGAGAACAACGCACTTCCGGAGAAGACATCGTCGATCAAGCGCGGCAGGCATGGCAGGAGAGCATGCTGCGCCGTTTGGACGAACTGCGCTCCGAACTGCATACCCGTCAACCACAAATCGTAGCCGATCGATGCGGCGGATTGTATCGAGATAGCAGCATCCGCTTCGAGTATTGGGGGCAAAAAGTCGACATTCCCTGGGACACCCTGACGCCTGTGTTCGTGGATGAAAACAAACCCTGCTCCATATTCGACAGTGCCATGTTGATTTACTACCTGCACGCCGCCCAAGGAACCAGCCTTGCCGACCGGTGGATTGCCTTTCGCGAGCTTCCTGACGGGGCTTTTTACCACCAGGCATTCCAGGGATACAGCGGAGATCGATTGGCTCGTCGATTCGGAGAACGCCCCGAAGATTTCGATCTCGCCGCACAGAAACTGGATGGCTGGCGTCTTTCCGCACTCGCACCTTTCGCCTATGCCTTTCAACCTCTACCACGTATCCGTCTGGCAGCTGTATTGTGGCCGGGTGATGAGGATTTCGCTGCACGCGCGTCCATTCTTTTTGACGCAGCCTCCGATCGCTACCTGACTATAGACGGTTTGGCGCTTATCGGAGCCGGACTGGCGGGTCGTTTATTGCGCGCCGGCAGGGCAAGATGAGCAAACAAGCCCGGTAAATCCAGGAAGTTACAACGTAATTACACTGTCGGCTGTGTTCATTGCAGTGATGATATCCGTCATACCGCCGACGATTCCAACACGGACAGCATCACTCAGTCCTAATCGGTTAAGGCACGTATTGCACAGCACCAGGTGGACACCTCGTCTCTCCAACGCTTCCAGTTCTTTCAGAATGGGAGATCCCTCACAAGCCAGTTTTACGCCATCCGTGTAAAAACACACCGCTTTGGGCAGTGGATCAGCCACCATCAACAACTGGAATAACTTTCCCGCCAGCATCTGGCGTAATTCCTGATCGTGTGTCTGCCCCATTCCATCGCTTGTAAAGATATAAACGATAGCTCGCTCCATAGACGTTGACCCTCCCATATGATAGCCCTTGCTTCAAGCTCACACTTCGAACGACTTTCGTCGAGGACACTCGACAAGTATAATCGAGGCAGTCCTATAAATTCTGATAATTACAAATGGGTTCTATCGAATTGTGTAGTTCCTTGGCGATCGCTTGTAACTATCGCGGAAGCTACACACCCGCGAATCAACCCTCCACATCGAATGGGGATTTCGTCAACGGACGGGCATTTGCGAGAACAACCGTTTGGATCGACAAGCTATTGCAATTACCACCGTCTGTTGAGTTACGTCAGAACAAGCGTCCATTTTCTTCGTAGCGGGATAGCAGGATATACATTTCACGTCGCCGGCATCGCAGATTCATCCTACCAGGCATATTCGAGTAGAGGCCTGCATTCAGCCGTGGACAAAGCGAGACGCTCTCACCCGACCTGTAAAAAGGGGATATTTTGACAGCGCATAACTTGACACAAGCACAAAGAGCGCACATTGAAACACATCTTGCACAGCTCTACTCCGAAGAGCAGCGCATGATGGTCTTTACGCGGCTTGAGAACGCGCTCGAAAAACACCTGCTTACCGCCGGAGAAAAACCACCTACTGCCAACCCGCTGTCCGAACGCGACGCCATTCTGATCACCTATGGCGACATAGTCAGGCAAAGCGGCGAAAAACCGTTAACGACATTGTTCAAATTACTGTCGAATCAACTTGAAGGAACAATCAACGGCGTTCACATTCTACCTTTCTTCCCTTACTCTTCTGACGACGGTTTTTCGGTGACCGACTATCGAGCTGTGGACAGCAATCTGGGAGATTGGTCTGAAATCACGAAGATCGCCGATGTGTTTCGACTGATGATAGACGCCGTTATCAACCACGTGTCTGCGCAGAGCGACTGGTTCCAGAAATTTCTCTCCGGGGATCTCGCCTACATAGATTACTTCATCCGCATCGATCCCAACACCGATCTCGACGATGTCGTCCGCCCGCGCGATCTACCCTTGCTGACCCCTGTCAGGACATCGCAAGGGCAACAATACGTATGGACGACATTCAGCGCCGATCAAATCGATCTCAATTTTGCCAATCCTGACGTTCTCCTGGAAATTCTGAAACTATTACTCTTCTACGTTCGCCGCGGTGCCCAGATCATTCGCCTGGATGCAATCGCCTTTCTCTGGAAACAAGTGGGCACATCCTGCATCCATCTACCCCAGACCCATCATGTCGTGAAATTGATCCGCTCCGTGCTGGATATCGTCGCGCCCTGGATGCACATCGTCACCGAGACCAATGTACCCCACACCGAAAACATCTCCTACTTCGGCGACGGCAACGACGAAGCGCATATGGTCTATCAATTTGCGCTGCCACCGTTGGTGCTGCACACATTACTCTCCGGCGACGCGTCCCGCCTTACGGATTGGGCTGCCGGTATTCACCTTCCATCCAGACAGGTAACCTTTTTCAACTTCCTGGCATCCCATGATGGTATCGGCCTTCGCCCGGTCCAGGGCATCCTCGCTGCGGATGAGATCGAGGCACTGATCCGACAAACGAAAGCAAATGGTGGGGGAGTCTCCTATCGGCAAGTAAACGAAAACGAGCGTCAACCATACGAACTGAATATCAGTTATTACGATGCACTTGTCGAGCAACCCGCGCATAATCCCGGATCGGATCGACAAGTGGCGCGATTCATGGTTTCACAAGCGATCATGCTATCCCTCATCGGTGTGCCGGGAATATATTTCCACAGTCTGTTTGGTTCTCGTAATGACCAGCAAGGCGTAGAAAAGACCGGGAAACTGCGCAGCATCAATCGGGAGAAACTCAAGCTTGCACAGCTCGAAGATCAACTCGCCGACCACACGTCTATTCGTGCTCGAGTATTCCGTGAATACAAACGACTCCTGCGCGCACGCCGACGCTTTGCGGCCTTCCATCCGCATAGCGAACAGCATGTCCTCGAGATCGATACAGCCATCTTCGCAATCATGCGATCTGCGCCAAGCAGCCCGAGCATCATGCTTTGTTTGCACGAAATTTCAGGGGATGCGCTCCGCGCGAGGATAAAACTGCCTGATTTTTCACGGCCACAGGCGAAAGACATCCTCTCTGGCGACATCGTTTCACTCGAAGATTGTCCTCTGGATCCCTATCAGGTTCGCTGGATAAAGCTCGATGGGAGCGTCCAAAGATGAAGATCGGGTTGTTACACTACAGTGGTCCTCCTACCATCGGTGGAGTAGAGCAAACCCTCTATCACCACAGCGCAATCTTGACCGAGTTCGGACATCCCACGCTGCTGATCGTGGGGCAGGGAGAACCGTACGATCAACGCATCCCCGTGGAAACCATCCCTGAACTTTATTCAAAACACCCAGCAGTCCTCGCGGTAAAACAAGAATTGGACCATGGTGTATCCAGCCCGTCTTTCGAAAAATTGCGTGGAACCATCCAAAAGCGATTGAAACCCGTGATCCAGAACCTCAACATCTTGATCGTGCACAACGCAATGACTCTGCACAAGAATCTCCCTCTCACAGCGGCCCTCTGGGATCTACACATGTCTCGACAATCACCGCAAATCATCGGCTGGCATCATGATTTCGCCTGGGATCGAGAACAGTATCGGGATGAATTGAAGCGTGCATATCCCTGGGATTTGCTGCGCAAACCCTGGCCGGAGGCAATCAACGTTGTTGTCTCCAAAGCACAATGCGCTCGCCTGGCGGAATTGTATGAGATGCAAGCCACTTCCATTCATGTCATCCCGCCGGGGATCGACCCCCGCGCAATCGGTAATTGGACCGATCGGACGCGCCGTCTGGTTGCGGAGTTCAAGCTGCTGCAAGCGGATGCCATACTTTTACTCCCCGCCAGAATCACTCACCGCAAGAATATCGAATTTGCGCTGCATGTACTTGCCGAACTGCGTTCACATTCACAACAAGATGTTCGCCTGATCGTAACTGGCCCTCCAGGGCCCCACAACCCGGCCAATGCTGCTTATCTCGAGAATTTACTTGCGCAACGGCGTTCATTGAAGCTTGAAAAATCTGCCCATTTTCTCTACGAATCAAACCGACAGGAACATCAGCACATCGATCAAGCCACAATAGCAAATTTATATTCCTTGAGTGACGCACTCTTCTTTCCAAGCCTCCAGGAAGGTTTCGGAATCCCTCTCTTACAAGCAGGATTCACACGCCTGCCCATCTACTGCAGTGACATCGAACCGTTCCACGAAAGTGTTGAAGACCGAGCACATTACTTTTCTTTAGACGATTCACCTGAAACCGTGGCGATCAACATTGCAGAGACGCTGTTTTCCAAAACCAGTTTTCTCCTGCGCCGCCACGTGTTAAACGAGTACACCTGGGAGACCATCGTTTCTAAGACGATGATCCCCCTGCTTGAGAGTTTACAATGACTGAGAAACAGACAGGCAAAATAAAACCACGCAGAGGTCGACGCAAGCGAAGCCGCGTCCTCGTCCCGATTTTCAACAACGTTCTTAACGAACCGATAATTTCGCTTGCACACCAATTAAGTGACGGAAAGATTGTGCAGGTCTTGGGTGTGGTTGTCGTTGAAAGCGATGAGGCTATGAGTCTGGCATCATCCCTCACGCAGGAATTACGCACACGCGTGCGTAAAGCGATACGAGCCTTTGGTGGTCAGCAGTGGCCGAAGATCATCGCTTCGACCCATCCGGTATTTGACCTCACCACATTTATCAAAAAACAAAACGTCAATCTACTTGTGCTGCCATGGACAACGAAGAATCCCGAGTATTGTGAAATTGTAGAATCCTTATTGGAGTACGCACCATGTCCGATTGCACTTCTTCAAGGAAGCGCGCCCTCGAAAGGGGATCGCATTCTCGTTGTCCTGCGGCCCGGGCCCGACAGCGAGTTGGCCTTACGGCTCGGGCTCAACCTCGCTTGCAGCGGCGGTTTCACACTGTCTACCATCCGCGCAGAGGCGCGCATTGACGATCTCAATATCGCCGATAAAATCCCCGGGCTCGATCAAGTACTCGAACACTTACCCCAAGTTGAGGATGCCGTACTCATCTCCGAAGACCCTATAGATGCAATCATCAAGCAAGCCGAGAAATTCGATCTACTGATCGTTGGGGCATGCGAAACCGATGACATGGGAGGTGGGTTGTACGAGCCCCTCAGCTCTCGCCTTTTCAAAGAATCTCCCATCCCTGTCATGTACACATGTTCAGGTAGAGCATCGGCACCCCAGCCACAGCCGGATTTTGAGGGCATCGAGGCGATCTCGATCCTTGTCGATAAGTGGTTCGCCGAAAATACATTTTCAGCCAATGAATTCGAAAATCTCGAACACCTATACAAGCGTAAACTGGCACAAGGCCTGACAATCAGCCTCGCGCTACCCACACTCAACGAAGAGGAAACCATCGGAGATGTCATCCGCACCAGTAAACATGCACTAATGGATGAAATTCCCCTGCTCGACGAAATCGTCTTGATTGATTCAAACTCCACTGACCGCACCCGCGAAATCGCACGGAGTTGCGACATCCCGGTTTACATCCACCAGAATATTCTCCCCCAATACGGCCAACGCCACGGAAAGGGCGAAGCGCTTTGGAAGAGCCTCTACGTCACCCATGGAGATATCGTCATCTGGATCGACACGGATATCACCAACATCCATCCTCATTTTGTGTACGGATTGATCGGACCGCTTCTTCACCGGCCGAATTTGAAATTCATCAAGGGCTTTTATTTACGACCTATCCGAGTAGGCGATACGACCCACGCTCGAGGTGGAGGCAGAGTCACCGAACTAACCGCTCGGCCACTGTTGAATCTCTTTTACCCTGCCCTTTCCGGATTCATACAACCTCTCTCCGGTGAGTATGGTGGCCGCCGGCAAGTGTTGGAACAGCTTCCCTTTTCATGTGGCTACGGGGTGGAAATCGGACTTTTGATCGAAGTTCTCGAACGCTATGGACTCGAAGCCCTGGGGCAAGTCGATCTCATCAAACGACTCCATCGAAACCAACCATTAATCTCCCTTAGTAAGATGTCTTTTGCAATCATCCAGGCGGTTATCCGAAAAATCGATCGACGCGATGGACTACAATTACTACAAGATGTCAACCGAGCCATGAAACTGATCCGTCACGAGGAAAGTCGTTTCTTCCTCGAAGTTGAAAGGATCGATGAGTTACAAAGGCCGCCAATGATCGAAATCCCGGAATACCATACTCGCCAGGGGGAGGATAGTGCGGCATAATAAAAAGATGACAACACTGATCCTGATACGACACGGCGAAACCGACTGGAACATCGAAGGCCGTTACACAGGTCAATCGGACATCCCCCTCAATGCACGCGGACTCCAGCAAGCGGATACACTCGCTTCGAATGAATGTGTAGAGAAAATTGATGCAATTTACAGCAGCGATCTGCAGCGTGCTAGTGAAACGGCGATGCGGTTACGGGCGGAGCGCGATATTCCGCTTTACCTCGACGCACGCCTACGCGAGATTCACCAAGGCGAATGGGAAGGGCTGCATTTCGATGAAATCCACGCCCGATATCGGCAAGCCTGGGATGAACGAAAAAACGCGCCGCTGCTAGTCGCTCCGCCCGGAGGGGAAACCGTTGGAGAGGTTCGTCAGCGCGTGCTTGAGGCGATACGTGATATCATCAAGCGCCACCCAAAGGAAACCGTTGCCATTGTTTCTCACGGCCTAGCACTGGCGATCATCCAGGTGGAAGCCAAGGGACTGCCGATCGAAACCGTGTGGGATCATATCCCCGCCAACGCCAATCTAAAGTCCCTCGAAGTGGAGCAATTATGAGTAAATATGCCAGGAATATCGGATTTGTTTCTACACGATTTGCTGGTACGGACGGCGTTTCCTTGGAGACGGAAAAGTGGGTTCAAACCCTCAATTATCTGGGGCACCAATCATTCTTCTTCGCCGGTGAATCGGATCACCCGGAAGATCGGACATATCTCGTCCCCGAGGCACATTTCAGTCACCCGGAAATCCTTTCGATCACGTCCGATCTTTTCGATGACTACATCCGCTCTTCAGAATGCAGTGGGAAGATCCAACGCCTTCGGTTTTATTTGAAGAAAAAACTCTATCAATTCGTAAATAAATTCGACATCGATATTCTCATCGTTGAGAACGCACTCGCGCTCCCCATGAACGTTCCACTCGGGCTTGCACTGAGTGAATACATCGCCGAGACCAGTATACCCACCATCGCCCACCATCACGATTTCACCTGGGAACGTAGACGCTACTCGATGAACGCCGCCCAAGATTATCTAAGCGCTGCGTTTCCTCCACTCTTACCCTCCATTCGCCACGTGGTGATCAATTCCTTTGCCGCCCGCCAATTAGCGCTACGTACAGGCGCCAGTTCGACCCTTGTGCCCAATGTTATGGATTTCGAGAATCCTCCTTCACCACAAGATGCGTACTCGGAGGATCTTCGTGAAGCATTGGGCATATATCCGCAGCAAAATCTTCTGCTCCAACCTACTCGAATCGTGCCTCGTAAGCGAATCGAACTCGCCATTGAGCTGACGAGGAGATTAGACCCTGACAGCGCCCTGGTGATCACACACACTTCTGGCGACGAAGGATCGGCGTACGAACGCTATCTACGCGACTACGCCGAGATCCTGCGCGTTCGGGTTATCTTTGGATCCAAGTACGTCAACCACACACGTTCCACGCATGCGGATGGCCATAAAGTCTATTCCCTGAAGGATGCCTACCAAGGCTCCGATCTGGTCACCTATCCTTCGACGATCGAAGGCTTCGGCAACGCCTTTTTAGAAACGATCTACTATAAACGCCCGATTGTCATCAGCAGCTATGAAATCTTCAAAACCGACATCAAGCCCAAGGGTTTCAAAGTCATCGGCTTCGACGATTTCATCGAAGATGATACGGTTCTTCAAGCGCGTGAAATCCTACAGGATCCTTCCAAAACCGAAGAAATCACTGAATATAATTACAAAATCGGCAAACGACATTACTCATTTAGAAATCTCGAAACCCAACTCGTGACGCTAATCCTGCAATGTGGCGTCTGATTAAACCAGAATCCACCTGCAAAAGTATTTCATACTCTATAGCAACGGATTGTGATCCGATCCGGAAAGCGTTCACATGACTGCAAACCGATCCATCTTGCAAAGGATTTTTATTTCAGAAGACGAACCCCGCCTTCGAGCTGGTTGGCGTTTGATCTGTCATGCGCTGCTATATTTCTTCCTTGCCCTCCTGATTGTTGCCGTTTGGGGTATCTTAATCATCGCATTCAAGCATGCCGCACCAACTGAAAGTGTTGATCTTGATCTTCGTTCAGTCAACCTTACATCGATCGCCCTCGAGGTTCTGGTATTGACTATTGCCACCTGGATTGCCCGTCGCTACCTCGACCGCCGTTCATTCATCTCTCTGGGACTTTCACTCAGTCGAATCGCCTGGTCTGATCTTCTCGTAGGTTTTTCCTTGTCCGCCTTCCAATTTTCATTGATCTATCTCACAACTACGTTCATGGGCTGGTCGCAGTTCCAATCCTGGGCATGGGAAAGCGAAAGACTGGGAACGGTTATCGGCGAGGCGGTTTTAATGTTCTTTGTATTTTTCGGAGTCGCCTATCACGAGGAGTTATTAAGTAGAGGCTACCACTTACAGAATCTTGCACAGGGAAGCAATCTTCCCCTGGCTGTATGGATATCATCCTTCATTTTCAGCATCCTGCATCTTTCCAATCCCAATGTCAATGGGATGGCGATTCTTGGTTTGTTTGTCGCGGGATTGTTCCTGGCTTATGCCTACATACGCACGAAATCGCTTTGGCTGCCCATCGGCTTGCACCTCGGTTGGAACTTCTTTGAAGGCCCGATTTTCGGATTTCCTGTTAGCGGCATGACAGATTTCAGCCTGATCCAGCAGCAAATCAACGGGCCGGAATGGATCACCGGTGGAGCGTTTGGTCCCGAGGCAGGTTTGTTGCTGTTCCTAACACTGCTTATCGGCGCGTACATAATCAAGATCTACACACTTAAAAGACCCCGCTGAATCTTCACTTTCAACCCCGAAAACCGACTTGACAATAGAGAACGTTTGTTCTATACTTCTGCGTACCGGCACATTTGTTCTATTTGGAGGTGTTCAATGTCAACCTATGCACATTACTCCCATGTTGATGAAACCGACGGTGCGCTTGATGCACTCATCAACAAAATCTCACCACACCTGCGATTGAATCGCAAGCAATCCTTCGGGATCATGATCTTCGGCGCACTTGTTGCCTTCGAAATATTCAATTACAGCACTACCGAGTTCGCCCTCTCAGACCTGCTAGGTCCGCTTAGTTTCGCTGGATTACGATGGTCTACAATCCTCGCGTTCGCCTTTTGCGGTATGGACTTCGCAGGAATCGCCCGTATCTTCACCCAGGAAGAGGAAGAACGGAAAGCAACGACGACCTGGTATCTTTTAGGCGCCTGGCTGATTGCTGGATCGATGAACGCCACCCTATCCTGGTGGGCCGTGTCCCTTGCTCTCATCGGGCATCAAGGCCTCGGGAACGAAGTGATTGGCCGTGATGCATTACTCACCGTCGTACCCATCTTCGTCGCTATTCTCGTTTGGGTGATCCGCATTCTCATCATTGGAAATTTCACCGTCACCAACGGGCATCTCTTCACTTTCGCTTTTGTGCGAAAGCCACAGATCGAGCGCAAAGTCCGACGCGTTACCCAGGCCGCTGCTCCACCTCGACGGGAATCCCAAAACGGCAGGCAAAATCGACCTGTACATCCGGCACCAAAACCGATATCTGCGGCTCAAACCCGTGTTCCCGGCATGGTCCAACGCTCGTATGGCGCACAGCCACCACGACGTAGGTAAGCGATGCAGAGGCAAATAATCCATCCTGCATCTTCACAATACGGTCGTCCGTCACTCTCTCTCACAAGAGCGCTTCGACGGACGACTGTTTATTCCCTGCCGGTTTCCGTGATTCCCATCGCCCTATGTGTTCTTCTCATAATCATCGCTGTATGGTCTTGGAGTGTCATTCGTCCTGAGTATAATGCTGCCTTTCTAGGATCAGGAGATCCCTCCACGACAGAAAATGGCACACTGCAAACTTCTGCTTCTATCTCAAATTTTGATATTCCTGATGCAGGTTCTCTTTCCTCCAACTTTTCCCCTCAAGTCTTATTTTGGTCCGACGACATTCTAAAATGGGCTCATGATTACCAACTTGATCCCAACATCATTGCCCTCGTCATGCAAATCGAATCTTGTGGATACGCTCAAGCTCATTCACATGCAGGCGCCATGGGATTATTCCAGGTTATGCCATTTCACTTTGGCCACGATGAAAACCCTTACGACCCTTCTACAAACGCCACCCGCGGGTTAACGTATCTTGCCCGCTCATTGGAACTCGCAAATGGAAGATTGGATTTGGCCTTGGCTGGTTACAATGGTGGACATCTCATGATACAAAATGCGCCGTCGCTATGGCCTGAAGAAACCCAGCGCTATGTGTATTGGGCCGTTCGAATTTATAACGAGATTGACAAGTACGATTCCATTCCCCCTGCCCTTCAGGAGTGGCTTGACGCAGGTGGAGATCAGCTTTGCATACTGGCTGCGGATACGCAATCCCACTAATGTTATATCTCTAACTCATCTGAGTGTCTGAATCTGCACAATCTTCACCTACCCTGGGCAACCAAATCGCAAATTCAGCGCCTTTACCTTGTTGTGACGACACTTCGATGCGACCCCCGTGGTTGATTACGATCCAATTGGCGATCGATAAACCCAATCCCACTCCGCCGCTCGCCTTACGCCGCCGCGAACGATCCACTCGATAAAACCTGTCAAAAATGTGTGGCAGTTCTTCTTCCGGGATACCTGACCCTGTGTCCGTAACACTCAAACATACCCACTTATTAACACATTTCAGGTTCAATGTTATTTTCCCCGCAGGCGGAGTGTAATCCAGTGCATTCGACACAATGTTAAGAACGACCTGTTTTAGACGATCTCGATCTCCCACTACTCGAGCCTGATCCTCTTGACCAATACAGATATTGACTTGATTTCGCGCAAGTAATTTCGCTTGTCGATATACCTCAAGCAGTAAAGTGTCGAGTTCTACGATTTCATTGCCCAAAGTCAATTTTCCCGATTCCGCTTTTGCCAGCAATAACAGATCGCCTACCAAACGAGTCATTCGATCCACTTCATCTGTAATTGCGCTGAGCGTTTCTTCATCTACCTCTCCAGTATGACGTATGAGATCGACGTTCCCGCGAATCGCGGTTAATGGCGTTCGCAATTCGTGGGAAATATCAGCCAGAAAACGGCGCTGCACATCAAATACGTCTTCCAATCGTTCGAGTGTTTCGTTGATCGCCTGTACAAGTCGACCGTCTTCACTTGTTGTAGGGGCCGAAAGCGGAATCCTTCTGGAAAGATCATCGGCTCGAGTGATTTTTAGTACGGTTTCTGATACTTGATCTATGGGTCTTAGCGCTGCACTTGCCGCGATATATCCGATCACTGCCGCGATTATCGTTGCGATCAAACCCGCTGCAATTAAAACATCAATCAACATTCTCCGCACCAAATCAACTTCATCCAACGGATTGGCAATCTGCAGACGGGCTACGATACGTCCATCCATTTGCAGCATCACCGGCACGGTAAGCACGCGCATGTGCATTCCCGACACGTCTCGCTGTGTGAACACATTCTCTTCGAGCAGTAACGAATCCGAATCGAATGCACCCTCTACACTCGGCAAATTTGTTGATTGCCATATAAGCTTCCCTTCATCATTCCATACTTGTACGTATGTATTTGTGGTAATGTTTAAAGCGTGTAGTGTAAGTGGTAAAGCTTCCGGGCTCCGATACACGCGGATAATTTCATTTGCTACTCGACTCAGCGTTTGATCGATTTGAGCAGTTAGGCTATATGTAAGCGAGAAGTATACAACTCCCCCAAAAGACAACAAAACAAAGACCAATACCAGTGAATACCAAAGTGTTAATCGTAAACGGAGAGTCACTCGGGTTCTCTCAGGACATAGCCCATACCACGGACCGTATGCAACAGACGGGGCGAACCTTCTGCCTCCGTTTTTTGGCGCAAATAACGAACATAGACTTCTATGATGTTGCTCTCCCCCCCAAAATCATATCCCCATACCCGATCGTAAATTACGTCACGAGTTAAAACTTGCCGTGGATTCCTGACAAACAATTCCAGCAGTTCATATTCTTTGGCCGTTAATTCGATAGATCTTTCCCCGCGAAACACCTGGCGAGTCCCTGTATCCAAATGTAGATCTTCAAATGTCAACACCTCAGGTCCGATGGGTTTTACTCGACGCAACAGTGCTCGTACTCTTGCCAACAACTCATTCAATGCAAAGGGCTTCACCAAATAATCATCGGCTCCGGCATCCAATCCCGCCACCCGATCATCAATCGATTCTTTGGCGGTCAACATGATAATTGGAATCTCGCTCTTTTCTCGCAGCCGGCGGCATACTTCCAAGCCATCCAATCCCGGTTCAATTTCAGGCAGCATCCAATCGATGATCACCAAATCCGTGGCATGATCGTTCACTAAGGCAAGGCCCGTCGATCCATTCTGCGCGGTGTCTACGAGGTAACCCTCAAAAGTGAGACCTCGCTCCAAGAATTGAAGTATTCGGTCTTCGTCTTCGATGATAAGTATTCGGTTCCTCATGGCTTCCCCCTTTTCGAATATACCACAACAGCTTGCTCAAGAAATAGCAAGCGCCGCCTGCGATGCAGGCGGCGCTTGCTGTATTTACCGCACAGTTATACGAGCTCGACCGTTGCTCCAGCAGCTTCAAGCTTGTTTTTTGCATCGTTTGCAGCTTCTTTACCTACCTGTTCCATTACTTTTGCGTCTGCAGTCTCAGCCATTAACTTGGCATCTTTAAGACCCAGGGTGGTAAATTGTCGAATCGCTTTGATCACATCAATCTTCTTCGGCCCGACATCCTTGATGATTACATCAAACTCAGTCTTTTCATCATCAGGAGCTGCCACATCGGCAGTCGCCGCAGCAGCTACTGCCACCGGCGCAGCCGCAGAAACGCCCCACTCTTCCTCGAGTATTTTGGTCAGTTCCGCTGCCTCGAGTACAGTGAGAGCACTCAAATCCTGTGCTAGTTTTTTCAAGTCCGCCATGTTCAGTTTTCTCCTTGTAAACAGCTTTCAAAATTATTGATAAGTATTTATATCTTTCTTATTTTCCATCTTCTTCAATGAAGGAGCCTCTTATGCGGGCGCCTCCGATTCTGAATACGCCTTCAACACATTCATAACCTGACGCACAGAGTTTGCAAGCGCGCGGGCGATGTTCCCCGCCGGAGTCTGAATAAGACCCAATAATTGCGCCTGTACAACAGGTAGAGGCGGTAACTCTGCCAATCGATAAACCTGTCGACTATCAAAAAGGGAACCATCGATGATCGCTCCCTTAACGGATAGTATCTCTGTCTCCTTGGATAGATCGACTATCGCTTTGGCAACATCAACCACATCCTCCGATGCAAATCCAATCGCAGTAGGTCCATCGAGGGCACCTTCTGGCAAGCTTAATTCCATTTCCTTGAACGCTAGTGCAGCCAATGTATTCTTGATGATGTGGAATTCCCCGCCTGATTCACGAATCTGAGATCGCAAGGATTCAATTTGCTTTACATTTAAGCCGGAGTGGTTAGTGATAATCATTGCCGTATTCGATTCTGCCAGGCTCTTGTATTGCGATACCAGATCTTGTTTTCGCTCTTTTGAGATTGCCAACTGACATCACCTCCTTCAAAATCAAAAAGTCTTTGCTTCGCAGTTCACCTCAGCAAAGACTTTATATAGCCGCATTGGCTATGCGATGATTTTAATCGCTAGTCTCCACCTAGGCAGGAAATTAAGCCCCGATATCGAGACACCTGCTTTCTCGGGCGAAGCATGGAATTACTATCCGGTTATTCTGTTCAAACCTAAATGATTATACCTCTGTTTACGCTGCGACCAAAGAACTTGGTTCAACTCGTATTCCCGGACCCATGGTGCTCGTCACGGTAATCTTACGAATATAGGTACCTTTTGCAGAAGCGGGACGGACGCGCTTTACCGCATCGATCAGCGCGATAAAGTTCTCAAAAAGCTTTTCTTGGTCGAAGGATGCTTTTCCAATCGGTACGTGAAGGTTTGCTGTACGGTCGATTCGAAATTCTACACGTCCCGCTTTCAACTCATCGATAACTCGTGAAACATCATCTTCCTGAACGACTGTTCCGGCTTTTGGATTTGGCATCAATCCACGCGGTCCTAAAATCTTGCCCAACCGCCCGACCTTTCCCATCATATTCGGTGTTGCAACAGTGGCGTCAAACTCCATCCAGCCACCCTGAATACGTTCGATGGTCTCATCGTCCGCAATATAGTCCGCACCTGATTGTTTCGCATTTCGCGCAGCATCACCTTCGGCAAAAACCAACACCCTCACGGTTTTACCGAGTCCGTGAGGCAGCATCACTGTGTCTCGCACTTGCTGGTCCGCGTGACGAGGATCTACCCCGAGTCGGATATGAACTTCGATCGTGCTGTCGAAGCGCGTAATGGATGTGTCCTTGGCGAGTCGAATCGCTTCCTGCGGTGAATAGAGTGTATTGCGATCCACTTTTTCACTTGCTTCTCGATATTTCTTTCCACGTTTTGGCATTTTCACTCCTTGTGGTGCAAACGGATCATTTCAACTGATCCTCCCACGTCATTTTATCCTTCAACAATGATGCCCATATTACGCGCTGTTCCTTTAATCTGGCGCATGGCACCTTCGATATCGATCGCATTGAGATCTTTCATCTTAATCTCCGCGATCTCACGGACTTGATCGCTGGTCACTTTGCCCACTTTATCGCGATTAGGTTCTGCAGAACCTTTTTCTACTCCTGCTGCTTTTCGTAACAAAACTGCAGTAGGGGGCGTCTTCAGTATGAAATTAAACGAACCATCGGTGTATATCGTAATCTCCGCAGGGATAATATCTCCTGCTTTACTTGATGTTCTGGCGTTGTATTCCTTGCAAAAGCCCATCAAGTTAATTCCATGCGGCGCCAATGCCGGACCTATCGGTGGCGCCGGATTTGCCTTGCCAGCCTCTATCTGAAGTCGAACAACTGCCTTTACTCTCTTTGCCACTTTCCAGCTCCTTTTGTGGTCATAACGGGCAAGTTTTCGCCCTGCCACATTTTCACAATAACGATCTTTTGCTTATGCTTTTTCTACCTGCAAAAAGTCTAGTTCTACAGGAGTCTCTCTTCCGAAAAATGAAACCATCACTCGAACCTTGGCACGATCCATGTCAATATCAGAAACTGTACCGATGAAATCATTGAATGGGCCATCGATAATTCGCACTTTCTGACCTGTTTTATACGTCACTTTAATCCTCGGCGCCTCGGCCTCCATGCGCTTCACGATCTGGTTCACTTCCTCGGGACGCAGCGGCGTTGGCTCATTCCCCATTCCGACAAAACCCGTTACACCAGGAGTGTTGCGCACGACGTACCACGAATCCTCATCCATGAACATCTGTACGAGAATGTATCCAGGAAAAACTCGCCGTTCTACGGTTTTGCGCTTTCCGTCCTTGATTTCGATCTCTTCTTCCGTCGGTACAACGACATCAAAGATTTTCGATTTCATGCCCATCGTCTCGATCCGCTGCTCGAGATTGTGGCGCACTTTATTCTCGTAACCCGAGTAACAATGAACGACGAACCAACTTCGATCGCTATCATCATCGGTATCTACATGCGCTTCAAGCGATTCGGAAACCGCCTCGCCTTCTTCCAAGTCTTGCGGAACTTCAATCACTTCATCTACGGCGTCGTTGTCTGCTTCAGCCGCAGGTTCCGCTTCCGCATTCTGGGAATCGGGTATCTGCTCAGCCGAAGATGCCCCATCTGCATTTTCCAGATCCGCATCTTCGTTCTGCTGGATCTCAGAGGTTTCTGCTTCCGATGATTCCTCTACTGCATCCGTCCCCTCCGCTTCCACTTCTACAGGGACTTCCGCTTCAATCTCGGAGGATTTCATTTCCTCAAGCTGTTCACTTTCATTTTCAGCCATGATTACTATTCCAACCTGTTCCTATAAACACAAGCTTCAAACCCGAGTTTCAAGGTTTGCTATTGTTCGCCTCGTTGGTATCGCCTTCTATCCGAGTCCGACAATCCACCCGAATAAGCGTGAGAAAATCAAATCCAACACGCCCAAGAGCATGCTCATTAGGAATACGACAACGAGAACGATTATGGTCAATTGCGTGGCTTCTTGACGAGTAGGCCAATTAACCTTTCGCAATTCTGCGATTGTCTCTCGAAAAAAGCGCACTATTCCCAATTGGCGCTTGCGAGCAACTGCTTTCGTTTTTGCCAATCCAGCACTCCTCAATCTAGTCCTAGTCAGTTAAGCGATGCCGATGGTAACCGGCGTCGCGACCTAATCAGGCAGGCCAGGTAGGAATTGAACCCACAACCCCCGGTTTTGGAGACCGGTGCTCTGCCAAATTGAGCTACTGGCCTTAGCGGGCATGTTACCATGCCCTTCAGTTTAACGGGTTACTTCGTTTCCCGATGCAGCGTGTGTTTGCGACATCGTGGACAGTACTTTTTAAACTCTATTCTGCCAGGATCATTTCGCCGGTTTTTTTCCGTCGTATAGTTCCGCTCCTGACATTCTGTACATTCCATTGTTACAACCGGGCGAACATCCTTCTTTGCCATTTGTCACCAACTACGCGATCCAATAATGATGGAACACGTTTTCCTTTCGTTTATTCCAATATCTCGGTGATCACGCCCGCACCGACCGTGAGACCACCCTCTCGGACGGCGAAATTCGAGCCCTTCTCCAACGCCACCGGTGTGATCAACTCTACTTCCAGATTCACATTATCGCCCGGCATCACCATCT
>DAOUEK010000093.1:0-47096 GCA_034430425.1 Anaerolineales bacterium
CCCGCTACCTGAATAAAAAAACGCCCTCATAGGCGTTTTTTTTTATTTTTACGGATCCTTTATCAACAAAGAGATGCCTGATGGGGCATCTCTTTGTTATCCGTAATCTTCAATCGATTGGTCTCAACGTTATTGCGCCTGCCATGCTGCTAGCATCCAGAGATGTCCCTCAAGGCCATCGTGGATCCCATCGAGCAGATTGACTGTGGTGCGGTCGGCTGCGGCTTCGGCAGCTTCGATTGCGGCGAGTAGTTTTGCATTCAAGGTCTCGATGTCCTTCACTGTGCGTGTCACCATGGCGCCGGATGCAGGAAGCTCGCCATCTTCCTTTAGTGACGTGGCTTCGAGCATGTGCCCTAATGTATGCAGGGGAACACCATCCAGGCCCACGATCCGCTCAGCCAGTTCGTCAATCACATCGCCGACTTCCGTGTAGATCTCCTCAAACTTCTCGTGCAGCTTGAAGAAATTCTCGCCTCTTATATTCCAATGATAGTGACGCAGTTTTTGATAGAAAACCGTGAAATCTGCCACGAGTTCGTTCAGTTGTTCCGTTAATAATTTGGCCATTTTGATCTCCTTTTTATCCACTTAAGTATAGACGAATAATAAGATAATTACCTAAGAATTATATTAATTACCCAAAATTCTTGTGCGGCTTGTCGTCAGGGTTAGCTTTCAGCGCCAGGAATTTCAACCAGGGGGTAATGCTGCCTGCAGACTTGTTTTGGATATCGACAATGATATCAGGAGCACGTTGGCAGTATTTGTGGTGCATCCATTTCTATCCATTGTTAAATTAAACTGATCGACGCACAGATCGTTCGAGTTATCCGTGCGTCGATTCAATTTCTCAATCCTCATTCTGTTGAGAATAGATTTTCGTAAAACGTATAAAGCAGGCGCCACTAAGCGCGTTTCAAACGGATATCTATTCTCTTTTCCGCCGAAAGCGGGTTGCCCAAACAACCACCCCGATTACGACGATCGCAGCGACGATCAGCAGGATCCAATATTGCATTCCCACAGAATCCACATCCCTCGATTGACCAGGTCTTGATCCGTCTCCATCCAGATCGCCTTTCTGATCGAGGAAAGTCGCTACCCAGGCCAACGGTGCGTTCCAATTGATTGTCACCTCGTTGGTCGAATAGGATCCAATTTCATCCACGTAGCGTTTGGACGGCGTGGAGGCGGAGAGGTTGGCGATTAATGCGGCGGGATCGTCTGCCGTGGCGTTTGCACCGCCGGCGACCACACCCGGAGGCGGCGGCGGATACCCGTTTGCGAGATCGTTAGCCCAGAAGCGGTGATGCGGGTGCTGCATGGGATACGTCCCATAACCGGAGACGTAACTCTTGTTCAGCGGATTGTGACCCATGATGTAATCCATGCTCAAACGGACAGAATCCAGGTATTTGCCCTCGCCGCTGAGGTCATGCGCCAGGGCCATCAGGATCGTGTTGTTGAGGATCAAACCGTTGGAACCCCAGGGGTAATCTCCGTCGATGAGTACGGAATAGCCATCCCGCTCCTGAATGGCCAGCATCTCGTCTGCGAAGGCAAGGATATTTTCTTCCAGCTGAGCTGCCTTGTCTTCGGGCAGATCATTCTCTGTTACAAGCAGGGTAGTTGTTCCCAGGGAAGCAGTGTTGCCCCAGTCGAATTGATCCACTTCGCCGAAACGATCCGACTCAAGCAGGTAGTCCAGGTATTTCTGGTCGCCGGTCGTGACGAAAAGCTCGGCGGATGCCCAGTAGAACTCGTCTGCGACATTGCCGTCATCATAATTACCACCGCCGTCGCCGGGGGTGTTGCCGGCGAAGATGCCTGGATTGGCGAGAGCAGCTTCCCAGGCGGTTTCGGCTGCGCTTAGACAGGTCGCTGCAAATTCTGGATCGATATCCTCCCAGATGCGAGCGCACTGCGCAGCGGTGGCCGCCAGATTGAGTGTGGCTGCCGTCGAAGGCGGGTAGAGATAGCGGCCCGCACCGAGGATCTCGTGCTCGTTGTCGTTATCTACTTCGGTTGGGGGCACCTTGGGCATGGGTTCCCAGGTGCGATCGTGGATCTTGTGATGGGCCATGCCAGCTTTGGGCTGTCCTTGTGGGACCTGCATGGAAAGCAGGAATTCCATTTCCCAACGCGCCTCGTCAAGCAGATCAGGGACGCCGTTGCTCTGCTCGGGGATCTGAAGGGAGGCATCCCCATAGGTTTCTGGAAAGCGTTCGTAGAGGTTCATCAAGGTCCAGGCAGAAATGCCGCCGTTGACCACATACTTGCCGAAATCGCCGGCATCATACCAGCCGCCAGCCACATCCAGGGAATAATCACATCCCGGCCAAGCATTCCCGTCGGGGTCGTCGCCTTTGTAGCAGGTCACATTATCGTCGGTGATATGACCGGCGGGACGAGCCCAATCCTCTCCGACGTATTCTGCATCGATGGGAATACCGCTGCGGTTGTGATAGAAGTAGGCCAGGGCGTCGTACTGCAATTGGCTGTATATATCGGTGGATATTTCGAAGAGGGCGCTTTCCAGGCCCCCGGCTTGAATTTGATAGCCGCTGCCCGGCGTGGCGTACTCTGAAAAATCGATCTCGTGCAGGAAATCTCCCGAAGCCGCATCCTCACCGAGAACGGTCGTCTTGCCGCTCAAGACAACCTCGCCGCTGCTGTTGTGTAGTGTCCAGTCCAGGGGGTCGGAGGAATTTTGTGCAAGAGATGCGATCTTCTCACCCCCGGGGAAATATCCGCTCTGATTGACACTCACCTGTGGCGGAATGGGAGCCGGTGTGGGTGTTGGTGCTGCCGTCGGCTGCGCCTCGATATCGCTGGGTTGGGGAATATCTTCACGGCCGAGCTCGAAGAATATCGCCCGTCCGAACAGATAAGGGTACATCCAGGATTGATCCATGGTGTCGGCGTTCGACCAAATAAGCTTGACGTTACGATCCATTGCCGAGGCGCCATTGATCTGCGTTTGAAATCCGATTTCGAGGCCGTGGACGGGTATAAGCAAACCTTCCAGTGGTACCGCCGCTTCGAAACCCCAGCCGTCGTCAGTCTCGAATACGAACCCGTGCACGTTGGAATCTGAGCTTTTCATCCCGGTGGTCCTAAGCGCATCCGGATCGGTGTTGCCGATATCTTTGGCGTTGATGTTGACCTGGAAGATATTCGGCTGGTAGGCTGTAGCGTTGAGATCATCGGAGGCGTTGATGTAGAATTCCATGGAATCTTCGTTCCAGAAATTCGTCCCGTGCTGCCCGGCGATGATGTTCTTATCGGGCATGCGCATGGTGATGTAGAAATTTTCTGCATCTGCGGCCACAGCGAACGTATACGAACCGTTTTCCGCGGGATCGGATGAAGTCGTAGGGCCATAGTCCACGTAACTGGAAGGTACGTCTTCCCACTCCGATAGATCGCCATCCACCGTAATCTCGACCGGGAAGGGGATGTAGATCAACTCTCCCTGGATTTCAGGTGGAACGGGGCCGTCGAAGTCCTGAGCGGATACATTCGCCGGCGCTACGAGTGCGCTGAAAGCGAGAATGATGACAGTCACGATTGTGGTTAGCCATGCTGTTTTATTCATTTTTCTTCTACCTTTTGGGTTTTGATTAGGTCCAAGAGGATTATAGCATGTGAATTTGTGTGAAGTATGTTTAAAGAAGGATGTGAAGGGACGATGGAAAATCGGAAATTAATCGGGTGGTTCCTTTGTGGAAAAAAGTGAATTAATGATCACATCTTCGTTCGAACGAGATACAATATCTGGGTTATCTTGTGCAATAAAGAACGCGAATACGAGGGTTGTCTCAATCATCTCACATACCCGGGAGGAACATAGTAATGGATGCTGAACTTCATATCGATGCTTTTCCGCCAGCGAAGATGGCAAGCAGGATGGAGGAGATCGGCGTAGCCAAATCAAAACTTCGATTAGATACGATGCTGGCGCTCGCCATCCTCGCCGGAGCCTTCATTGGCACCGGTGCGATCTTCGCTACAGTTGTCACCACAGGACTCGGAAGTTCCGGAATGGGTTTTGGTCTTATTAAACTTTTAGGTGGGCTGGTCTTCAGTCTGGGCCTCATCGCGGTGGTCGTCGCCGGGGCGGAACTCTTCACCGGCAACAACCTGGTCATCATGGCGTATGCAAGCCGGAGGATCAAGTTGATCGGGCTGGTGCGCAATTGGATCGTTGTATATATAGGAAATTTCATCGGCTCGATCGCAACGGCGTTTATCATGCTGTTGACGAAGCAGTACACATTTTCGAACGGCGCCTTGGGCGCAAACGCGTTGGGTATCGCTAACAGTAAATGCTCTCTGGATTTCCTTCAAGCCATCGCCCTCGGCGTGATGTGTAATGCACTGGTATGCCTGGCGGTCTGGCTTTGCTCTTCTGCACGAAGCACGACCGATAAAATCCTGGCCATTATCTTCCCAATCACGGCCTTCGTGGCCGCAGGTTTCGAGCACTCTGTAGCCAATATGTACTTCATCCCCATGGGGCTGTTTATCAAGAGTTCTGCCGGTGCTGGGTTTTGGGAAGCCATCGGAAAGACAGCCGCGGATTTTAGCAACCTGACCTGGACAGCCTTCTTCCTGAAGAATCTCCTACCCGTCACCATCGGGAACGTTATTGGCGGTTCCGCGTTTGTGGGTATGGCTTACTGGTTCATCTACCTTCGACCTCAGAAAGTAGTCGCAGTCGAGGCAGAAAAAGCAGTGAAAATTCTTGCCGTCGAGGACGACCCGGATTTCGTCCTGGCCCTCCAGAGTGTTTTCGAAGAAGAAGATCACTACAAAATCTGTGTGGCGAAAACCGCTGAGGAAGCCCTCAAAGCGATGCAAGAGAGCTGCCCGGACATTATCCTGCTCGACATCATGCTGACGACTCCGCTAGAAGGCCTCGATTTGGCGAGACAGATTTCGGGAGACGAGGCTTTGTGCCAGATACCTGTCATCGTAGTCTCCAGCATCGATCAGAGCGAGTATGCCCGTATGATCCCGGACGACAAGCATTTGCCTATCGATGCCTGGATCAGTAAGCCGATCGATCCCGATCACCTGTTAAGGACCGTACAGCGATTTCTTGCTTGATCGCTGTATCTGTGAAATGCACGGATACGGGTATGATTTTGACATTTGTATCCTTAGGTGTTCTGGCAAGTCTTCCAGAAGCATGATGATTGTGCATTACTATGGAATACATTGAAAACCAGGGCGAGCGAATTCCCAAGATCGGGTTGGGAACTTGGGATCTGCGCGGCAGCGAGTGTATCCGCGAGGTGAAGCTCGCCCTGGCGATTGGTTATCGGCATATCGATACAGCCGAGTTCTACCGGAATGAATCTGAAATCGGTACAGCGATCTCGGAATCGGGAATCGATCGAGATCAGCTTTTTCTGACAAGCAAGGTATGGACGAATCATCTAAAGTATGACGATTTGATCGCGGCCTGTCATCAGAGCATTACGTACTTGAACGTTGATTCAATTGATCTCTATCTCATCCACGCTCCAGCTCCCCAAGTGCCCATCGAAGAATCGATGCGGGCGATGAATACCCTAGTGGAGTCCGGAAAAATTCGGCATGTTGGCGTGAGCAATTTCACGGTCGAGCAACTACAGGGGGCAATGCAGTACTGCGACACGCCGATTTTCACCAATCAGATTAAATATCATCCACTCCATCCGCAAGACGAGATGGTGGCATTTTGCCAGCGTGAAAGGATCCTGGTGACGGCTTATAGTCCGTTCGCCAAGGGCAGGGCGCTGCGATCCGATGTGCTGCTGGAGATCACGCGGAATCATGGGGTATCAGCGGCTCAAGTTGCCTTGCGCTGGTTGGTGGATCAAGATATCGTGATCACAATTCCGAAAGCTTCCGGCCAGGAACACCTACAGCAAAATCTGGATATTTTCGACTTCGAACTTTCGGCGAAGGAGAAGACCAAGATCGACGAGATGGGCCGTTGATCCATCATCGTCAACTTCTCCGGGTTTTCTTCCCAATGGTCGGGTTGAGTGTTTTCGTTGTTATTAAATTGGACTGTGGATAATCCGACGATCTGAAATCCATCATGGCACTATTGGGTTTTCTTTTGGCCAACTCTACACTCTTTCCGAGAGGGTGATAGTCCAACGCCTACTCATTAGCGCTTCGCGCTTGGCCCTGTGTTAGTAGTCTGTTCAACTCCTGGGATGCTTCTTTTGGGGTTATGCTTTCGACCACTGCCCATTCGGCTGCCAGATTGTCTATAATTCTCCGTAAAACGGTTCTTTCTGAGTCGTTGAGACTCTTCTTATGATTTCTTGCCCATAAATCGCGCACCAGGCGGATTGTGGAGCGTAACAATCCCTCCGATAATGCGCACTTGATGCGTGATTGTCTTTGTTTGAAATTCGGATCCATCTTTTGAGGAGCTTTTGTCAACAGCCGGATCGCTTTCCGAAATCCCGATCGGCTGATCACTTTACGGATACGACTCTCTTCGATACTCTCGACAGGAATCCAATACGTGGTTTTATCTGCTTCGACTCGATAATACCTGGCTTTTTTCTTGTTGACACGCTTTTTCTCGATCTTGCTGATCTTGCCAACCCCATAATTAGGATGAACGATCCAGTTACCCACTTCGAAATCATTCTTATTATTCCCTGCCATAGATTGATCCCCTTTCTGGTTGGGTTTGTATGAGTTCGATGCTCTGTATTTGAGATAATCAGCCCGTTGGCTATACTTGAATTCAGACGATTATCTGGGGATAGGCGGCATAAATAACAACATCCGGCCAACGATCGCCGCCGCCACGTATATCAAACATCGTTTCGATAGGAACGTTACGTAGCGAAACGTTTTCGCACAAAGGAAAGAAAAGGCGATAGACATTAACATTTTACCATTTCCACCAAGGGGGGATTCAAGATGCAGATGGTACCAATAAGTCAAGGACTATTACTGCAGACGATTCTATATCATAAAAATCCATTGCAGATGTGTGTATGATGTGCATGATAAGTGACCTTGGCTGTGTCGTGCATATGCTGCGTCATGCGCAATGGCACATCTCCGATCTGATTACTGAGATCAACCGACGTAGTAGTCGTTTAGTATATTTGTTCCGGTGAGCAGCAAGCCCAGTGGGTCGTTCCTTCCAAGGCCGCTTCAGCATCGTTCTACTGATCCCAACCCCAAATCGTAATAACCGCAGCCTTTCTAGTATGATAAAGATGTCATTTGTCTTGTGAAAAACATCACAAACGACCTGTTCATTCATATTTCAAACCGGTTATAGTTTCTAGTTAGCCTTGGTCTAGTGTATCTCTGGAGTACTTGATGCTGTATAAGACGATAACCAAAGAAAAATTTCGGCGCATGATTGAGGGCCTGATGGAGGACAATGACGTCTTTGGCCCGAAATGGCGCGACCGCGATAAAGACGGGAACAAAGTCTATCGTTTCTTGCGGTTGAATGACTTCGATGAATTACAAATGGACTACACCCGTACGCATTCTTCGGCGAAGAATTTCTTCCTTCCATTTAAGGAAACATTAGCGACGTATGATTTGGGGAAAGACGATTGGTATCAGGAAATCCAGTATACTGTGCACCCGCGTGTTATTGTGGGTATGCGGGCTTGTGATATTAACGCATTGCGCAAGCTCGATGAGGTCATGGTCAAGAGCACCTATCCAAACCCCTATTACTTCGCCCGACGACGCAACACGGTCATCATTGGCCTCGATCACGAACCCCTGGAGGACTGTTTCTGTCGGTCGGTCGGCGCAGATGTTGTCTACAAAGGTTTCGACCTCTTTCTGACCGATATCGGTGATAAATATTTCGTCTCTATTGGCTCGGACACGGGGTATCGGATAATCAATAACTTCGCTGGCGAAGAAGTCAGTGATGCAGATCAGGATGCTTATAAAAACGTTAAGAAACAAATCGAGTCGAAATTCAAGACACAGCTTAACGTTACCATCATTCCGGAATTGATGGATCTGGAATTTGAATCTGAAGTCTGGGAGCGATGGGGTGCGAAGTGTTTGAGTTGCGGCAGCTGCGCCATGGTTTGTCCCACTTGTTATTGTTATGGTGTCCAGGAAGACGTTGATTTAAGTTTTACAAAAGCCAGTAAAGAGCGCTTGCTCTATTCCTGCAACTTGGTTGACTTCGCCATGGTTGCCGGGGATCACAATTTCAGGCCTGAACCGCATATTCGCCTGAAGTATCGTTATTATCATCAATTCCGTGGCTTTGTCGAAGCCTTCGACCAATCCCTGTGTGTGGGCTGCAATCGCTGTGGTGCAGCTTGTCTGGCGGGCATCAGCCCCAAAGCCGTGATTGATGATTTGAACGAAACGGAGCGACGATGACCCTTAAGATCCCGCGTTACGATATCAATCGGGAACCCTTCATGACGGAGATTCCCGATTTCAATCGCGAATCCAAATTGCTGCAAACTGAGCGAGTACATAAGGCGCGCATTATTGCCGCCATTCCCCTGACGAAGGAAGAAAAATTATTCCGCATTCAGATCGTAGACCCTATAAGCCGGAATCTCTTTAACTTTCTTCCCGGCCAATTCGTAATGTTCGAGGTGCCCGGGTGTGGAGAAGTGGCGATCTCGATTTCGGGGTCGAATTCGAATAAGGAATTTATCGAGCTTTGCATCCGCAAGGTTGGCAGGGTCACGAGTATGATCCATCGGCTGAAAGCAGGCACCATAGTTGGCATTCGAGGTCCCTTCGGTACGAATTTTCCGATGCGTGAGATGAATGGTGCCAACGTTTTACTCATCGCCGGCGGGTTGGGTATCGTGCCGCTGAGATCGAGTATTTTCTGGGTCAATGAACACCGACAGGATTACAAGGATGTTACCATTCTGTATGGTGCCCGTAATCCCGACCAGCTGCTTTTCGATTACCAATACGAGGAATGGCGCAAGGTTTATGGATTGGAAATGCTCACCATCGTCGAAGAGCCCAATGAGAGTTGGAATGGGCCGGTGGGATTAATCACACAGTTGTTTGATCAGGTGCCCATCGATCCGGATGAAACATTCGCGGTTGTATGTGGGCCTCCGGTGATGTTTAAGTTCGTTTGTGGCCGGCTCAGTGACATGGGTATCCCCAGACAACGCATGTTCGTCTCGCTCGAACGCCGCATGCACTGTGGTATGGGGAAATGCTGCCGCTGCAACGTCGGCTCGACGTTTACCTGTCTGGATGGTCCTGTATTCGATTATTGGACGGTTATGAACCTGCAAGAAGCCATTTAACTCGTCGGAAAGTCGATTACATAGATGATGGATAAGGTCTGATGAAGTATTTAGGAATTGAACTACCGAAACCGAAAGTAGGTGTATTTGGCTTCACGGGCTGCGAGGGATGCCAGCTGCAGTTATCCAACAACGAAGAGAATCTGAAGGATCTTTTTTCGTTGATCGAGGTCGTGGAATTTCGCTTGATCTCATCCGATAAACTCGGCCCCTACGACATCGCCTTTGTGGAAGGCAGCATCACGACGGATCATGAGGTCGCGGCGTTAAAAAGCATACGAACGCAAGCCAGACTCCTCGTTGCCATGGGCGCGTGTGCGTGCCTGGGAGGGGTCAATCATCTACGCGAGCGTTTCGACCTGGATGATGCCATGTCTGAAGTGTATGGCAAGCACAAGATTGCATCGGGTAAAGTACGCCGGCTGGCGGATGTTGTCCCCGTGGATATCGAACTGCCTGGATGTCCGATTTCGAAAACTGAATTCGAGTGGCTGGTGCGTCAACTGATCATGGGCAGCGAGCCACAATTCCCAAAATACCCGGTTTGCGTTGAGTGCAAGCAGCGACTCAATACATGTGTGATGGATATGGGCATTCTATGTTTGGGCCCGATCACACGGGCAGGCTGCAACGCCATCTGTCCGCGCAACCATGCTGGTTGCTGGGGATGTCGTGGACCTGTCGATGAGGCCAATTACGAATCGTTGGTTGAAATCCTCCGCGGACACGGCTTTTCTGAGGAGCATATTGCTGAGCGCGTTAGCTTTTTCAACGCTTTTGCTGGAGCGCCGTTCTTGCCGAGGTTAGAGGATTCCTGAGGACTGTGAGTGTAACGAATGAAAGTAGATGTTAATAAACCCGTTAGAATCGAAGTTGAACATGTCGCCCGCGTGGAAGGGCATGGCAATATCAAGATACAGATCGAAGAAGGTCGCTTGGTCGATTGCAGCTGGGAAGTGGTAGAGACCCCGCGTTTCTTCGAGAAAATGTTCCAGGGTCTTTCTGTGGAAGTAGTGCCGCTACTCGCATCTCGCGTTTGTGGTATTTGTTCGATCTCGCATGCCTTGGCGAGCGCGCGGGCAATCGAGCGTGGATTGGGAATCGAAGTGCCGGAGATGGCGCAGAAAGTGCGACTTCTGGCCAAACACGCAGAGACGTTGCAGAGCCACTCCTTACATGTTTTTTTCCTGGTCGCGCCCGACCTGCTCGGTGTAGGCAGCGTCATTCCCCTAATGGAGACGCATCCGCAGTTGATTCAAATCGCCACAAAGATCAAGGGCTATGCCAACAAAGCCTCGGACTTTTTTGCGGGACGCACTTCCCATCCCATGGTTTTCAAGGTCGGGGGCGTAACGCAGCGGCCACGAAAACGGCAGCTGCGGGAATTACGTCAAGAATTGCAAGCGACGATGCCGTATTTGTGGCAAGCATTGGAGGCGCTTAAGGAATTCTCCTTGCCGGATTTTAAGCGTGAAACCGAGTATGTTTCGCTTGCAGGGGTCGGTGATTACCCCTTCATTGGCGGGGATTTGATTTCAAGCGATGGTGTGAAAAAATCCGAAAACGAATATCGCGAAATGACGAACGAATACATCGTCGATCATTCGACCTCGAAATATGCCAGGCTGAGTCGGGAATCCTTGGCAGTGGGGGCATTGGCCCGGTTTAATAATAACTTCGAGGGTCTGCATCCTACTGCAAAACAAGTCGCTCAGGACCTGGGAATGAAGCCGCAGATCGATAATCCCTATTATCACAACATCGCGCAGCTGGTGGAATGCTTCCATGTGATGTGTGAATCCGAAGCGTTGATCGATGAGATGATCGAATCCGATGACACCAACATCGCCGCCGATTATGAATACAAGAAGTGCGAGGGAATAAGTGCGGTCGAAGCCCCGCGCGGCATCCTCTACCATTCTTACAAGATCAACGCAAAGGGTCTGGTCGAAAGCGCCGATTGTGTCATCCCCACCGGCCAGAACCACCACAACATCCAGTATGATCTCGAAGCACTCGTTACGCAGCTGGCGGCCGAGGGCAGGGCGGATGACGAGATCAGTCTTCTGGCACAGATGCTCGTGCGTGCATATGATCCCTGTATCTCCTGTTCGGTGCACTGAGTTACGATAACGAAATCAGGCATTTCTAGATCGACGCGCCATGCTTAAAGGGCGGCGCGTCGATCACACTTCTTGTTGGATTTTCAATAATAACCTACTGTATTGGTCGGGATTTGCGAAGCTGCGCGACATGAGGATCAATTGATTTTGATTCCTTGTGCAAGTCAAATCAGGTAACATTTCAGAAAGAACGGGGACGATCGTATTGCCAGGATCGCCCTCGTTCATGTATTAATTCCAGAATATGTACATTATTTAGGGTATGTTGCTACGAATTGACACGTGTTGAAATTTATACCGGTACTGTTGACATGCAATCGAGAATCATATATTATCGAAGTTAGTTGCCCCGATAAACTAAATAGTAAAATGAAATCCTATACTTTGACCGATCAAGCGCTGGTGCGCGAGCTGAACTTGTCTCTTGTGCTGCGTAACATTCACAATGAGGCTCCGGTATCGCGGGCGCAAATTGCGCAGTCGACAGGTTTGAACAAGTCGACGATATCCAACCTGGTCGATTGTTTACTTAAGCGTCAATTGATCCATGAAACAGGAATAGATTCTGTCGGTAAAGGTCGACCGGCTCGTTTGATAGAGATCAACCCAGGAGCCGGGGGGATCATTGGCGCAGAATTTGGCGTAGATTACGTCGCTGTAGCGCTTACCGATTTTACAGGTAAGGTGGTTTGGAGAGATGATGCCCCTACGAAATTCGAGGATGGGCAGCGCAGTGTACTGGCACAAACAATAAAGTTGATCCAGAAGGCAGTGGATCACAGCGAGGATGAGGCACTGTCTCTGCTCGGATTGGGGATAGCCACACCAGGCACTGTCAACCTGGATGACGGATTTCTGGTCTTCGCTCCGAATTTACAGTGGCGAAACGTGCCGCTGAAGGACTTTTTCACAGAGAAGACGGGGTTAAAAGTGTTTGTGGAAAATGACGCTAACGCTGCAGCTATTGCTGAAAACCTGTTCGGCAATGCGAGGCAGTGTCGTAACTTCATCTTTTTCTTTGCCGGTGTTGGCATTGGCTGCGGGTTATTCCTCAATGGAGATCTGTATCGGGGAAGTATCGGCTATGCCGGAGAAATCGGTCACTCTCCAATCATGATCGAAACTTTGAACACTCCCTGTCAGTGCGGAAATCGCGGCTGTTGGGAGAGGAATGCCAGTCAGTCCTCCATACTGCAGCGTGTGCAAGCGCGTTTGGAAGCCAGAAGAGAGAGTATCATCCCAAGACTGATGGAGACGCAGAACAAGCCGCTTTCCTTGATGTTGGTCAAGCAGGCAGCAGATGCGGGTGATGAAGAAACGATTGAAGCCATCAAGGAAACAGGTGTGGCAATGGGAATGGGATGTGCGATCCTATATAATATTTTTAATCCTGAGAAAATTATTCTCGGAGGCCCGCTGAGTATTGTGGGTGATTATTTATTGCCCTCGATCGAGAAAACTGCGATCAAACATACCTTACCCGAAATGAAAGGCTTGATTGATATCGAGTTGTCGCATTTTGGGAAGGATTCGAGTTTACTGGGGGCAGTGAGTTTGGTTGTGGATAATATCATATCGAATCCCACTGTTGTAGAAAGGAGGGAAAGCAATAGAGAGAAGATGCGTATATATTAATCGTCCCAATTTCAAACTTTGGTAAAGAAGGAGAGGAACATAATGTCGAAAAGAATATTGTCTGGCTTGATCTCTGTACTCGTCTTGTCCACGCTAATGCTTAGTGGCTGTGGAGGTGGTGGCGGGGATGATGCCGTAGAGGTCTTCTCGTGGTGGACGGGTGGTGGTGAAGCCGCTGGCCTCGAAGCCATGATTGAGATCTTCAATGCAGAATATCCAGATACAGAATTCATCAATGCGACCGTTGCTGGGGGTGCCGGGACCAATGCGCGAGCGGTTCTCGCTACCCGTCTACAATCGGGCGATCCTCCAGATAGTTGGCAGGGTCATGCGGGCCAAGAGTTGATCGGAACATACGTGGCAGCGGCGCAGATCGAGCCACTGAACGATCTGTATGACGAACAAGGCTGGATCGACGTCATGCCTGAAACACTCATTCCGCTAATCTCGCAGGATGGCAACATCTACTCTGTGCCGGTCAACATCCATCGTGCCAATATCCTTTGGTACAACCCGGGCATCCTGGATGCCAACGGTGTAGATGTACCCACCACGGTCGACGAGTGGATCGCCGCGATGGAAACCCTTCAGGCTGCCGGCGTAACGCCGTTGGCCTTGGGTGAACAGTGGACGCAGATGCACCTGCTGGAGACCGTGTTGCTCGGTTCCCTTGGTGCGAATGCCTATGATGGCCTCTGGGATGGCTCCACGAATTGGAGTGGCGCCGATGTGACTGCAGCACTCGAGAACTTCGTTACCATCTTGTCCTACACGAACACAGACGCAGCCTCGCTGTCATGGCAGGATGCCTCACAGTTGGTCGTGAACGGTAATGCAGCCTTCAATGTGATGGGTGACTGGGCGGAGGGTTACTTCCGCGAGCTGGGCATGGAACCAATAGTCGATTACGGCTGGGCTCCGGTTCCCGGCAGCGTTGGTGTCTTCCAATTCCTGTCTGACTCCTTCACGCTGGCCGTGGATGCTCCTCACCCAGCGGGTGTGGAAGCGTGGTTGAAGATCGCCGGCTCCAAAGCTGGTCAAGAAGCCTTCAACCCCATCAAGGGCTCCATCTGCGCACGCACGGACTGCGATAAGTCGTTGTTCGGCGTCTACCTGCAAAGCGCCATGGATGACTGGTCCACCGACAAGGTGTCCGGCTCCTTGACGCATGGTGTGGTCGCCAATGACTCCTGGAAGTCCGAGATCGACACGGCGCTGGGTCTCTTCATGGCGGACATGGACGTCGCCACGTTCCAGTCAGCGCTTGTTGCTGCCTGCGCCAGTTCAGGTCCTTGCCAGTAAGAAAATCGTTTACAATCATGAGGCCCCGCAGGGCGGGGCCTCAATCAATTTCATCAATATGTAATGAGGTCGACAAATGTTAAAAAATAGGGAGCGCTATCTTTCCTTCATCCTAGTCTCACCGTCGATCTTGGCGGTCATAATTTTTATCTACGGATTTATTGCCTGGTCGTTACGCGTTTCATTCAGCAAATGGAAAGGTTTGATTGCGGATTATTCCTGGGTTGGGTTAAAAAATTATCTGGAATTATTCAGCGATCCGCGTTTCCACGTCGACATACGCAACACGTTGATCTTTACCGGTGTATTCGTGGTCGGAAGTATCATTTTAGGCTTCATCATGGCGGTTATCCTGGATCAGAATCTAAAGGGGGAGAATTTTTTCAGAAGTCTATTTCTCTTTCCGATGGCGATTTCGTACATTGTCACCGGGGTCGTATGGCGCTGGTTGATGAACCCGGCGACAGGTGATCGGTTGAGTGGATTCAATCTACTCTTCAAGACGTTTCACCTGGATTTTCTGGTCAACGATTGGCACACGACCCCAACCTGGGGCATCGCTGCGATCGCACTGGCGGCGATTTGGCAAATGTCAGGGTACACCATGGCGATCTATCTGGCAGGGTTGCGATCGGTCCCCCACGAACTACGTGAAGCCGCGCAAATGGATGGCGCAAACCAAATCCAGATTTACCGCCACGTCATTATGCCGTTGCTGACACCAATTACCCTGAGCGCCCTGATCATCCTCGGTCATACTTCGTTGAAAGTATTCGACCTGATCATCGCTATTGCGGGTAAGCAGTTGCCGTTGGATGTGCCGGCAATCTACATGTGGCAGACGACCTTCGATGGGTTGTTCTACGGACGCGGGGCCGCCATCGGAATCCTGCTGCTCATCAGTGTAGCCGTTCTCATCATTCCATATATCCGCTACATCCTAAGAACGGATATAGAGTCATGAAACGATTTCGCATCGGCAATCGCTGGCTCTATATCCCTCTGATCGCCCTGGCAGGTTTCTATCTGATTCCAATGTATGTTATGTTGGTGACAGGGTTCAAGAGTTTCGCTGAGATCGATCTGACCAAGATGTGGAATTTACCAAAAGGAATTGCTTTCGATAATTACATCGAAGCGTTCAAGCAGCTGTCTCCTTACCTGAAGAACAGTTTCCTGATGGTTATTCCGGCCACCTTAATCTCATCGATGCTGGGATCGATAAACGGATTTGTACTGGCTAAATGGAAATTCCGCGGGTCGGATATCATTTTCCCCTTTATTCTGTTCGGCATGTTCATTCCGTATCAAAGTATCATCATCCCCCTGGTACAGTTCATGCGTGCCATCGGGTTGACTGGGTTGATCGGTCTGGCGGTCGCACACATTATTTATGGTATCCCGATCACCACGCTTACTTTTCGTAACTATTACGCCAGCCTGCCGCAGGAATTACTTGAAGCCGGTAAAATCGACGGAGCAACGATGTTGGGAATTTACCGGCACATCCTTCTACCGATCTCCATTCCCAGTTTTGTGGTCGTTCTCATCTGGCAGTTCACTTCTGCCTGGAACGATTTCCTGTTTGCGGTGATCCTCACAGGTAATCGCGAGTGGCCGGTCACGGTGGCGCTGAATAACATGGCGGGAAGTCAGATTATCTCCTGGAATCTGCAGATGGCGGGTTCATTCCTGGCCGCGCTGCCGACCTTGCTGGTTTACATCTTCCTGGGCCGCTACTTCCTGCGCGGCTTACTCGCAGGTTCACTAAAGGGGTAATCGGAAGATCTGAAACAATCCCATTAACCGAAGAAGAAGCGCCCAAAGGGCGCTTCTTTTGTATTCGTCCTTGAATGTTCGGTTGAAGTAGGTGGCCTGCACGGCGAAATGCTTATACTTGATTCTTCGCAATCACATCACGGTACCAGTATGCGCTTCGCTTGGGAATGCGTTCGAGGGTCTCGTAATCCACATAGACCATACCAAATCGCTTGGCAAATCCATGTGCCCATTCGAAATTGTCCGTGAAGCTCCAATGGAAATAGCCCTTCAGTGGGATGCCGTCCTGGATTGCACGACCGGCTTCTCGCAGATGGGAACCAACATAGCGAATCCGGCGGACATCATCCACTTCTCCGGATGCATCGACCTGGTCGGAGATTGCGGCCCCATTTTCTGTGACCATGATTGCCGGGAATGCGTAATCGCGGTTGATGCGGTCCAGGATCTCATACAAAGCCGGCGGATGGACTTCCCAACCCATTTCAGTGATATCATCCGATGGAAATAGCGTTTGCGGTTCGTTCTCTTCCTCCGGGATTCTGTCGCTCCTGGCGATAACTCTGAAGTAATAATTGATCCCCAGGAAATCCAATGGAGCCGCGATCGTCTCCAGGTCACCTTCGAGCACGTAATCCATCTGCTGGCCGTATTCCTGCAGCATGTCTTCCGGGTAGCCGCGTCCGGCGAGGGGATCCATGAACCAGCGGTTGATCGCGCCGTCAATAATCCGTGCTTGCTGCATATCCGCCTCGCTGTTGGATGCGGGATGAATGGGAAAAACGTTAAGCACAATTCCGGCGTTTGCATTGGGTACATTTGCACGAATTGCTGGAATACCCAAGCCATGCGCCAGGAGAAGATGGTGAGATGCAGCGACCATCTCATCCAGATCCTGATGCCCCGGTGCGTGACGACCTTCGAGGTAGCCAATGAAAGCGCTAACGTGGGGCTCGTTAAGGGTCATCCAATTTTGCACACGATCTCCAAGATGCTGGGTGATGACATGTGTATACTCGGCAAAGGCTTTCGCCGTGTCTCTCAACGGCCAGCCGCCGAGGTCCTGCAAGGCTTGGGGCAGATCCCAATGGTAGAGGGTTATGTAAGGCTCGATTTCCGCCGCGAGCAGTGCGTCAACCAGGGCGCTGTAGAAATCCAAGCCTGCCTGATTAATCTTGCCTGTTCCCTGGGGAAGGATGCGCGGCCAGGAGATTGAGAAGCGGTAGGCCGGGATACCCAGCGAAGCCATGAGATCCACGTCCTGCTGATATCGGTTATAGTGATCGCAAGCGACGTCACCTGTATCCCCGTTCTCGATCTTGCCGGGTGTATGGCTAAAGCGATCCCAGATACTCTCACCTTTCCCATCGGCGTTCCAACCCCCCTCGATTTGATAGGATGCGGTGGCAGTGCCCCAGATGAAATCTTTCGGAAAACCAATCACTTTACCTTCTTTCGATTTTTGATCCATTGCATACCCTATTTTGTATCAGTTTTGTATTAGGGTAGATTAAACCATGGAATTGGTTTCCAGAAAATCGAGAATATCCTCGAGTTTCGTAAAAGCAATTGCCGTCACGGTATCCGCGCCACCGTAATAGATGGCGATGCGGCCGTTTTCCTCGTCATACAACGCCGCGCAGGGAAAAGCCACGTTGGGCACGTCACCGACGCATTCGTAATCCCGCTGCGGGGAGAGCAGGTAGGGTGCACCGCGTCGAATGACCTTCCAGGGCTGCTCGAGGTCCAGTAAGGCTGCACCGAAGCTGTAGACGAATCCGTTGCAGGAGGTCAGGACGCCATGATAGAAGAGCAACCATCCTTCCGGCGTCTCGATGGGAACCGGTCCAGCCCCGATCTTGGTGCTTTGCCAACCCCCGGCTACTCCCATCACAAAACGATGCTGGCCCCAATGGATCATGTCGGGGCTCAGACTTAGGAAAATATCGCCGAACGGTGTGTGTCCGTTATCGCTTGGACGACTGAGCATCACGTAGTGGTCGTTGATTTTTCTGGGGAAGAGCACACCGTTACGGTTGAAGGGCAGCAGCGCATTTTCAATGAAATGAAATGATTCGAAATCCGAGGTATAGCCGATTCCAATCGTCGGGCCATGATAGCCGTTGCACCAGGAGACGTAGTAACGATCTTCCAGCCAGACGACGCGGGGATCATAGCGGTGGTAGAAAACTGCCAGCTCCGGATATGGATAATTCCACTCGATGGGATCGTGTTCCAACGTCCAGTCGATGCCGTTCTCACTAAAGCCGCGGTGTAAATTCATTTCGCGTTTCTTGTTATCGACGCGAAACACCCCGGCGAACTTGTCCTCGAAGGGAACGACGGCGCTGTTAAAGATGCTGTTCGATGTTGGGATCAGGTCGCGTGGAATAATTGGGTTCTGGCTGTACCGCCAGACGACTTCGGAGCAATCCAGGGGCCGCTCCTCCCAGGGAATATTGGTCTTCGCCATGCCATATCTCCTTATGCTTGTCTTTCAAATACCAGCCACGGGTAACCGGGCATGGTCTTCCCCCGAAAAATCGCTCTTCAGGTCTGATTCGGTAGCGAAGGTAAGCTCTTGCATCGCCTCCCAAATTCCCGGGCAGCACCTTATCCCAGCCAGTTTCCTTTGAAACGATTGTGGAGAAAATGATTGTTGACGCGCGATGAAAATAGCTGTATAGTATCTATACCTTCCGAGAGCGCTCCCGGTATATCCCTATTTATAGAACATTTTACCCAAAAAGGGAAGCCAAATCGGCCGCGAAATGACAGATATATTGAGAGCGCTCCCATCATCCTGGGACATATTAAATGCCTAACCTGACACTTGAAGACATCGCCGAGAAGTCTGGTGTATCCCGGTCGACGGTATCCAGAGTGATCAACTCTCAACCCAACGTGAGCGAAGGTGTGCGCACCCGAGTATGGAAAGTAATTAACGAAACAGGGTTTCAACCCAATGTGGCTGCTCGGTCGCTGGCTTCGCAACGATCCTACATGATCGGGCTCGTTCTGCCACACAGTGTTTCATATTTGTTCACCGACCCCTACATCCCGCACCTGATTCAGGGTATTGCTAAAAGATGCAACCAATACGATTACACGCTTGGACTTTTTCATGCTTCAACCAAAGAAGATGAGAAGAGGATGTATCCACGTGTGTCTCGAGGCGGACTATTGGACGGCGTGATCTTACAGGCCGGTCACCACGGAGACCCGCTAATGGATCGCTTGATCGACTCGGATATTCCCCTGGTTTTCATCGGACGACCATTTCAATCCGAGAATGTGAATTACGTCGATATCGATAATGCCGAGGGTGCTTACAATGCCGTCTCGCATATGATTCGACTGGGATATACACGCATTGCCACAATTGCCGGAACGGGACTCAGCACGGTGGGCATAGACCGTAAAAATGGATACATCAAGGCGCTGGAAGATCGTGATTTAAGCCTCGACGAGGATCTAATTGTCGAAAGTGATTTCACCGAAGAAGGCGGCTATCGGGCGATGAAGGAATTGCTCCCAAAAAAACCGGAGGCCGTTTTCGCTGCCTCTGACATCATGGCCGTCGGGGCGGTGCGCGCTGCACGGGAAGCAGATCTGGCAATCCCGGATGAAATTGCCATCGTTGGATTCGACGATCTTCCTATAGCGAAAATGACCAATCCTGCTTTAACCACAATCCGGCAGCCGATTACTCGCCTCGGTTCCACGGCGGTGGAAATGCTTATTGACATGGTCAATAACGGCTCCAAACAACATAATCGCATTATCTTGAGTACAAAGTTGATCGTGCGTGATTCCTGCGGAGCGAACGAAAAGTAGAAGCATGGCGTAGAGGCAGGATGGTTTTCTGAATATCGCGGGAGCAGTACTGCGATCAGGCTTGGCTTTTTGTTTTTCGTGAGGCAAGTGTGATGAGAATGGACCGCATGATCCGATCCGGTACGCTCCGAATGATGCCGACCTGGGTATGTGACGGTAACTGTAATTAGAAGAAGACACGGATAAAGCCTGAAGGCGCACTTCTTTCTGGCTGGATATTCTGTGAAGAATATGCGAATAATTCAATCACAAGTCTCGAGGAGTTTTTTTTGAAAGCAATGGGAGCGCTCCCAATTCCGGTAGAGACTCCCCAGCTTCAAGGAAGGAGGTGGCATTTCAAGCAAGAGAAGCTCTTTCAGCATGCTAGTTCAGAATTCCATTTGGAACTTTAAAAGGGAAACGCAAAAAGGAGAAAGAAGATGAAACGTAGTATGTTTGTAATTTCCTTCCTCGTGGTGCTGAGTATATTGCTCGCGTCATGTTCACAGGCGGTTGAAACCGTCATCATCGAACGCGATGGCGAGACAATCGTCGTTACAGCAACTCCCTCAGGGATGGAAGAAGCCACGGACGTCGTTTACGATCGTAGCGAGACGCTCTACATCAGCGGCGCAGCCTGGGGCCCACCTAATGACTGGAACCCATTCATATCATGGAGCAAGGCAAACACGAGTGGGACGATTGGCCTGGTATACGAGACACTCTTCATGTTCGATGGGTTGACAGGCGAATTCACACCCTTCCTGGCAGAGAGCGGCGAGTGGGTTGATGCAGACACCTACCAGCTCACCCTGCGTGAAGGGTTGACCTGGTCTGATGGTGAAGCCTTGACAGCCGACGACGTAGCTTTCACGATCGAGTTGGCACAGGACTACGCTTCGCTATTCTGGGCGCCAATGTGGAACTACCTGACTGAAATCGTCGTTGACGGCGACACCGGCTTGACCTTCGAATTCACTGATCCGCTCTATCAGGAGTTTGCCAACAACCTCTACAATATTCCGATTGCCCCCGAGCATGTCTGGGCGGACAAGACGGAAGAAGATGTTACCGCCGGACTGAACGAGAATCCAGTCGGTTCGGGTGCCTACCTGTACGAAGCTCACAGCGAAGATCGCAACGTATGGATCCGCAATGAGAATTGGTGGGGCATCGATGTGTTCGGATTGCCGGCTCCAAAGCGAATCGTCGACATCCGCACCTCGAGCAATAACGCCGCTCTGGGCATGGTTCTCAAGGGCGAGCTTGACTTGAGCAACAACTACCTGCCCGGCGTCGCTGCACTGGCCGATCAGGGTTATGTAGATACCTACTTCGCAGATGCACCCTATATGCTCGCTGCCAACACGGCTGTTCTGTTCCTGAACCTGAATAAGGCGCCGATGGATGATGCTGAATTCAGGCGAGCGTTGGCCTATGCCATCAACACGGATGACATCGTCGAGGTCGCCTATGCCAACCTGGTAGCTGCAGCGAGTCCGTCTGGCTTACTGCCAGCGCTGGAGAAATTCATCGATGAAGATCTGATGGCATCCGAAGGCTGGTACTTCGATACCGATAAAGCCAAGTCGATCCTCGCTGCCGCTGGCTACGCCGATGTCGATGGCGACGGCTTTGTCGAAGCGCCCGATGGCTCCGCCATTGCGCTGGAAGTAACCTGCCCGGCTGGATGGTCGGACTGGATGGCGGCGATCGCGGTTATCTCCGACAGCGCCAAGGCAGCGGGTATGAACATCGAAGACGTGACACCAGACTACAACGTGTGGAACGACTCGCTGACCCAGGGTACGTTTGATATGACCTTGAACAACTGGGCGGGATTGAGCAATACCCCGTGGACGCTCTACAACTTGTTGTTCAACGAACCGATCCAGGAGATCATGGGCAGCGGCAACTTCGGTCGCTACGACAACCAGGAGGCTTTCGATCTGGTTGACGCATTGGCTGCAGTCCCGGTGGATGACATCGCCGGCATGCAGGCGGTTTGCTCGGACATCCAGCAGATCATGGTGGATGACGTACCGATGATCCCGTTGTGGTACAACGGCGCCTGGGCGCAGTTCAACAGCTCGGTCTGGACGAACTGGCCAACAGAAGCTGACGATACCCCCAATCTACCTCCTGTCACCTGGTCAGGCTACTGGCAGACCGGTGGCCTGCTCATGCTGATCGACCTGGAGTTGGTGTCAGCGGAGTAATAACGCGGTATAGAAACAGGTGATATGTTTCTCATGAGTTTACCCCGCCCGTCCCAAGATATTCGGCGGGACTGGCGGGGAACTCTGTTGCCCCGAAGTGAGGAGGTATAGGTATGAAGCGATACTTCGGACGTAAGGTTCTGATCTACCTGCTGACCTTCTTCGTCGCCGTGACGATCGACTGGCTGATTCCGCGCTTCATGCCCGGTGATCCGGTATTGAGTATGTTGGGACGTGTGGGGACTGCACATCCCGACACCGTCAACGCAATGCGGGAGTACTTCACGCGGGTTTTCGGCCTGAATGTACCCATCTGGCAGCAGTATCTCAACTTCTGGGCTTCGCTGCTGCATGGTGATCTGGGTGTCAGTGTGTATCGTTTTCCACAGACCGTTGTGGATGTGCTGCTCAGCGCAGTACCCTACGACGCGGCACTGCTGGTTCCTTCGATTCTGCTAAGCTGGATCGCGGGAAACAAATTCGGTGCATATGCCGCCCGCAGGAAATGGCTCGACAACACGATTTTGCCCTTGGGTTACACGCTGACGGCGACGCCGTACATGTGGCTGGCGATCCTGCTTGCCTGGGGGTTGGGGATCAAGCTTGACCTGTTCCCGATCGCGGGCGCTTACGCTTTCGATATGGCGCCACACTGGTCCTGGCGTTTTATCGGCAGTGTGCTGCATCACTGGATCCTGCCGTTCGCCTCGCTCTTTCTCGTGAACTTCGGGGGCTGGGCAATCGGCATGCGCAACGTCATTATCTATGAACTTGAAGCGGATTACTCTCACTACCTCGAAGCCCTCGGTGCACCACAGAAATTGGTGAGAAAGTATGCCTACAGAAATGCGCTTCTTCCCCAGTTAACCGGGTTGGCGCTGCAACTGGGTGTGATCGTCGCTGGCGCGCTTGTGACGGAGGTTGTCTTCTCCTACCCAGGGATCGGCTTCCAGCTGTTGGCAGCGATTCAGAATCAGGACTACTTCATGATCCAGGGTTGTTTTCTCTTTATCATCATCGGTGTTCTGATGGCTAACTTCATTATCGATATCGCTTATGTCATTATCGATCCACGGACACGAAGGGGTATGACTGGGGAGATGGCGTGATGGAGAAGAAGAAAAAGAAAAAGAAGCGAAACGAGTTTCTGTACTTTACCTTTAGGAACAACAAGCTGCGCATTGGGCTGTTAATCGTGTTGTTCTTTTTGGTCATAGCGATCATTGGACCATCCTTTACGGAAAACGATCCACAGTCTTTTATCCATCGCGGTGCGCCGTTAAAACCATTCGAATCCGCGGATTTCATTTTAGGAACTACCGTGTTCGGCCAGGATGTGTATTCCCAATTCGTGTATGGTCTCAGAGCGACATTTATCGTTGGTGCTATAGGTGGCGGCCTGGCGACATTAATTGGGGTGATCGTCGGCTTCGTTGGAGGCTACATTGGTGGCAAGACCGATGAGGGCTTGAATATGGGTACGAACATCGTACTCGTCATTCCAACGCTGGCCGTACTGCTGATCATTAGTGCATATCTCGAGGTCCGGGGAATTCTCTTGGAAAGTATCTTCATCGGATGTACAGCATGGCCCTGGACGGCCAGGGCGGTTCGGGCGCAGACATTTTCCCTGCGCTCACGGGAATTTGTGGATTTGGCCAAGATGACCGGCATGAAGTCCTTGAAGATCATCTTCAAAGAGATCGCTCCGAATATGATGTCCTATTTGCTGCTCGTTTTTATTCTTCAGTTCGGTGGCGCAACGCTCAATGCGGCGACGTTGGATTTTATCGGACTTGGCCCTACGCAGGGAATTTCGCTGGGCTTGATGATGAATCACGCTGTCGCGCACAGCGCACTTTTACTCGATATTTGGTGGTGGTTCATTCCACCGGGATTTGCGATCACGGCAATTGTCGGCGCGCTTTACGTCACGAATGTAGGATTAGACGAAGTATTCAATCCCAAACTCAGGGAGATGTAATCGAATGAGCTTGCATGTGGAAAACTTGAAGGTTTATTACCAAACCCTGAGTGGTGACGTACGGGCGCTGGATGGCGCGACCTTCGACATCGCGGATGGAGAGATCATGGGGTTGGCCGGCGAATCCGGCTGCGGGAAGACGACCCTGGCGCACAGTCTGATCCGCTTGACGCCGCCGTTGAAATTCATCGAGGGCATTGTGAAACTCGATGACGAGATATTGCCGATTGCTGATATGGATAAAATGGACGACTTTCGTTTCCGGAAGATCTCCATCGTGCCGCAGTACGCTATGAATGCCCTCAATCCGACCCGTAAAATCGGCAAGATGACCGCGGAGCTTCTCGAATCGAAAGGGGCATGCATGAAGGAAATCAAATATGAGCTGCTCCGCAGACTAGATCTGGTTGGTTTACCCCATGACGTCCTGGATATGTATCCGATTGAACTCTCGGGGGGTATGAAGCAGCGTATGGTCATGGTACTCTCGACACTCTTGGACCCCTCCTTGCTCATGGCCGACGAGATCACTTCCGCCCTAGATGTTTCGACACAGAAAGCTGTTGCGGAGATGCTGGTGGAGTTCCGTGATCGAAATTTCGTTAAAAGCATGATTATCATCACACACGACATCTCGATCCTATACCAGGTGGCGGACACGATTATGATCATGTACGCGGGGCAGTTGGCGGAGAAAGCCTCGAAAGAAACGGTGATCGAATCGCCGCGTCATCCCTACACCAAAATGCTGATTTCCTCCTTGCCTCAGGTGGGAGTACAGGTTAGAAATACGCGCCTGAAAGGGATTCCCGGAACACCACCGCAGTTGCTTGAGCCTCCACAGGGATGCCGCTTTCGTGCGCGCTGTCCCATTGCGTTCGACAAGTGTCTGGAGGTACCGCCGTTTGTAGAAGTAGACCCAGGCCATGAGGTTGCCTGTTGGAAGGAGCCGGGCAAGAATGCTTAAACTTCAGGGTATCTCCAAGACATACAAAGTGGGGACCTTCGGTGGAAAAGAGCTGCATGCCGTGTGTGACGTCGATCTCGAAGTGGGCACCGGTGAAGTCGTTTCGTTAATCGGTGAGAGCGGCAGCGGCAAGACGACAATCGGAAGGATGATTCTCAAACTGGTATCGATCACCAGTGGCTCGGCGTTGTTCAAAGATATTAATATCACCACATTGAAGGGGCCTAAACTCAAGGAGTACTACCGTAAGGTGCAGGGCGTCTTCCAGGATCCGTTCAGCTCCTACAATCCGATCTTCAAAGCAGATCGGATCTTCGCCATGGTCAAGGACGAATTTTACCCGGACATGAAGCCGGCGGCATGGGAGAAGAAGGTGGATGAATGCCTGAAGGATGTTGGCTTGAACCCACCTGACGTGCTGGGGAAATTCCCCCATCAGCTGAGCGGCGGACAACTGCAGCGCTTCCTGATCGCGCGTGCCTTGCTGCTGGAAACAGAATTTCTGGTCGCGGATGAAATCATCAGTATGCTCGACGCCTCCCGGCGCATCGATGTACTCAATCTATTGGCGGATCTTAAAAAGAAGGGTCTCTCGATTCTCTTCATCACGCACGATCTGTCGCTTGCATACTATATCAGCGACCGGGCAGTCATTCTGTATCGCGGCTCCATCGTCGAGATGGGCTCGACTGAGCGTGTTTACTACAATCCCATGCACCCGTATACCCGTATGTTGATGGCGACGGTTCCCCGATTGGATCAAGAATGGGGAGACATCGAGATCGCCATACGCGAGAAAGAACTGCCGATCGGTCAGGGATGCGTGTATTTCGGACGGTGTCCATTTGCCACCGATCAATGCAGCCTGGAGCGACCTCAACTTGAGCAAATCGAGAGCGACCATCAAGTGGCTTGCTTCAACTGCAGAGACTGACCATCCAAACTATTCTTGTTAGACGAGTATAATTGCTCTGACTCACATACGGTGACAGTGGGCAGAACCATCGACCTGCGTGCACAACCGTCTGTGAATGCTTGTGGCTGTTATCACGATAATCCATCGAGATTAGAACAGGATTGAATTTGACCAGACGCAATCCCCGGGAGGTAGCCGAAAATGAAGAAAATGGATTTCCAAAATATCGAATGCGTCGAGATCGCCAATGAACACTTAACATTGCTCGCATCCGTTTCTGTCGGCCCGCGTGTTCTCTCGCTGAAGACGAAGCGCGGCAATAATCTCTTCGCTGAACTCCCCGATCTCACCCTGGATTGCCCCGGTACCGGATTGTTTCACCTGTACGGTGGGCACCGCCTCTGGTATGCCCCGGAGGAGCCGCGCATCACCTACCTGCCGGACGACTCCCCGGTTCAAGTCCAGGCCATCGAGAACAGTGTTCATATTACACAGGACATCGAAGCGCAGACGGGAATTCAAAAAGAAATTGAAATCCGCTTGGTCGATGATAATGCCGAAGTCGAAGTGCGGCACACGATCACGAACACGGGCGATCGGGAACAGGCTCTGGCACCCTGGGCGATCACGCAGTTGAAACCGGGCGGGATCGGCATCCTGCCTTTATTCGGTGGAGGGAATCCGGACAATCCCACACTCCCCGATCGGTCGATCGTGCTCTGGCCTTACACGGATATCGCCTCGCAGTACATCACCTGGGGCAATCAGCAGATTCTGGTGCGCGCGCAGATGCAAGACGGCATGCTCAAACTCGGCTTCCCCAATCCGGCGGGATGGATCGCCTATTGGATTGAAGGCACGCTTTTCGTCAAACGCGCTGCATACGATCCCCAGGCGGCGTATTTCGACTTCGGAAGCTCTACACAGTGCTACTGTAACCCGCACTTCATCGAATTGGAGACGCTGGCTCCGATTATCAAACTCGCGCCGGGGAAGTGCGTCGAACACGTTGAGCAGTGGCAGGTCTATGAAGATGTCCCGTGGGAAGATGACTTGAAGGATATCCTTTCCCTGATCCAAGGTGGATAAGTCTTCTCCACTCGTTTTCAGTCAACCAAAAACGCTGCGGTTATCATTGTCAAATAACCAAAAAGGCACCTGCCTGCAGGCAGGTGCCTTTGTATGCGTATGCTTGTTCAGGTCCGTTATTCCGGACAGGCACAGTATGGCGCCGCCATGCCCTCTCTCCACTCACCTCCCGCTGCGATACAGTCGCGTTGACCCAATTCGGGGTTACAGGCGCTCTCACGCGGCGCTTCCGGCGGATCGACGATCTCCACGGGACAGTTGCCGAAGGGATTCTCATCCCCGCCCATCAAACCCAGCCAGACCCAGCACTGCTTTCCGTTCTCGAGCTCGAATAGCCCGTGGGTGTACTCGGGGTTGAGGCCGATCAGGTCGGCGCTGTCGCCTTCCATCAGGGTTTCGACAAGCTCCGATTCGGGGTAGTCGCTGGCGCGGCAGTTATTGTTCTGCAGCGCCTCGTAGACACAGAAATCCGACTCAGCTTCCACATAGGTGATGCACATGCAGTTCTCACACACCTGGCCGGAGAGGCACATCGTGAGATCGTCGCCGTCGCACTGCTCGCCTTCCTCGACGACTCCGTTGCCGCACATGCCCATCATGGTGATGCATTTGCAGTTGTCGCACACCTGGCCGGAGAGGCACATGCTCAGGTCATTGCTGTCGCACTGCTCGCCGTCATCGACGACGCCATTGCCGCACAGATTCATATAGGTGATGCATTTACAGTTCTCACACACCTGGCCGGAGAGGCACATGGTCAGGTCATCGCCGTCGCACTGCTCTCCTTCATCTACGTCTCCGTCACCGCAAACGGGCCATTCCATTATGGTCGTGCATTGGCAATTCTCGCAGACCTGGCCGGAGAGGCACATGGTCAGGTCTGCGCCGTCGCAGGTCTCCCCGGCATCCACGACGCCGTTGCCGCATTTATCAAACTTCGGGGAAAAATCCGGGTCCACGAAGGGCAGGCTCAGGGCGAGAATCAGGAAGAGGGCACCACCGCCGAGGGCGAAAATCGGCGCGCTGGCCGCCGGTAGGCTGGGGCGCCAGCGCCGCAGACGCCAGCCGATGACACCGAAGACGACGATGATGAAGGTCCAGATGGGGTAGAGGAAAATAGGTCCAACTCTGATGCATCTGGCATGGACGTTCTGGGAGAATTCGGAGGTGTTGCCATCGCTATCTGTGGCTGTAGCGGTGATTGGCGTACAGAACCCGATGCCGCTCGCCTGAATGCTGAAGTCGCCGCTTGAGTTTGCGAAACCATAGGTGATGTATTCCATGCCCTCGCCGTACCCGCTGGGATCGGGATCGGCGATGAATATCTCGATCAAGCAGTTCGGACATGCCGTACCGCTGATCGTCGACCCGGCTGTGGAATTGAGCTGCGGATATTGAATGCCGTTATTGTTCTCAGTACCGTTCAACTCGATTCCCAGGCCGCCATTGTCATAGATGCTGTTCTGGGTGAAGGTGTTTTCCTGGACTCCCTGGCTGAGTGCGATGCCATCGCCGCCGTTCTGTGCGATGGTGTTTTGGGCCACGAAGTTCGATCCGGCCAGGTCGTCGATGAAAAGACCATGCCACCCGTTTCCCATGATCAGGTTTCCCGTATCGGGTGAGGTGCCACCGACGATCAATTGAATGGCTTCGGATTCGATGCCGCTGGACCCGTTGGGAATGAGCAGCGTCCCGCTGGCGTCCGTCCCGATCTTGTTGCCCTGGACGACACAAAACTCACAACTTATGCTGATCCAGAGTCCGTTATATTGGTTTCCAGAGACGATATTCCCCTGGCCGGGCAAATGGCCTCCGAACTGCGTGTAATCCCCATAAAGCACGACGCCGTTTCCTTCGTTGGGCAGCGCTGCATCGCCGGCAGCATTCACACCGATGTGGTTTCCGTATACCTCACAATTATCGGCGTTAAGCATTAACCCATTCCCCTGGTTGGCGGAGATCGTGTTCCCTTCGCCAGAGCCGGCGCCGCCGAGGAGGGTCCCATCCGCTCCGTAATCGAGCAGGACACCAAAGTTGTTGTACACAGGTGTGACGCCGTCCGCAGCCGGGCCGATCAGGTTGCCCTGGATCGAATTGTTCGGCTGGTCGGCGATGATCCCACCGCCGTTGCCGGAGATGACGTTCCCGATCACACTGTTTCCCGGGCCGTTAAGGCGAACGCCGATGGAATTCCACCAGGCACCCTGGCCGATGGTGTTGTTTTGGATCAGGTTACCGCCTCCGGTGACGACGATGGCGCCGCCAGCCAGGTCATTTGGATAAACAGGGTTGGGGTCGAGAAAGATGCCAAAGCCCACTAATCCCAGGCCGATAATCTCATTGTCGTCGGAATCAAGCGCAAGCCCAACTTCGATTTCCATCGTACCTGGCGCTTTATGAATGAAGACAACCGGTGAACCGGTATAATCCGGCTCCGTGGTGCCGTCGATCGTCGTGCCATTATCGGTCAGGGCGGGGAGCGCTGAATCGAGGTTGATCGTGTTCGTCGATCCGCCGCTGCCGGGTAGATCGAAATGGATTATATCCGGGCCGCTGTTGGTGTTGGCGGCGTTGATGGCCTCACGCAGCGAGCAGTGGTTTTCGTCGCACTGCCCGTCGTCGAGATCGTCGGTGGTGTTTACCACGAAGATGCTGGCTTCTGCGGGTAATGGCAAGGCAAACATGCCTACAAAAACCAGCAGCAAAATTGCATGTGTAACAAGACTGGTCAGATGGGGTTTCATTCTGTTCCCTCCCAATGATGTAGTTACCGTGGCAACTGATATTTTTCCCCCGTCGGTACGACTGAAGGAAGCGGGGATGCACAACCGAATCGAGGCGAAGGAGTCGAGTAGCTCCCCTTCATTGTATATAACGCATTATAGGGCTATTTTGTGACAGATTCTAAAAAAATAGAAGGGGGTTAATATCCTGCGCTAAGGAAATTGATAAAGCATATCTGCTGTTTCGACGTGCGAATTTTGGGTCGGCGATCCAGTGGGTAGGGGAGGGTTTCAAACCTGCCCCTACATGGCTTTAAAATACAGAATTGAAGGACGTACGCGCAGAATCAAATATACAAATCCCGCCGGTTGTAGGAAACATAACCGGCGGCGATGCAGACTGCAATGATTCCAAGCGAAATCCAAACAAAAGTCATATCCAAACGCATCTCATGCAGCAGCATCGCCGGATTGAAGTACTTGAAGGGCGAGAAGTATTTCAGGAAATCCAGGTTTTCGTTGAGGCCCGATATTACAGAAAGAAAATAAGTCCCCAGCAGCAGCGACACGGCGATCGATCCGGCGCGTTTGTACTGCTTCAATGCGCAGCCCAGGAAGATGCCCACGGCGAGGAAGGTGAACTGCATGATCAGCAGGGCCAGCATGCAGAGGGCGACGAAATGGTAGAAGTCACGATCGGGTTCATAGGGGATCACGCTGATCAAGGTGATGCCCCAGATGATCAGCAGGAATGCGATGCTGTGCACGACCGCCGCCATGATTTTGGCGCTGACCAATTTCCTGCGGGAGACGGGCAGGGTGAGTGTAAATTCTACGGTCTTATCGCGCTCTTCCTTCGATATGATGTCGCTGCCCAGCATGGCGGCAAAGACCGTGCTGAGTAAGGCAAAATAGGTGAAACACACCCCGAAGAAGCCCTCCACGGTGGTTAGATTGAAAGCGTTCATCTGGAAGGCTTCCAGCAGCGCCGGGGGCATGTTGTCCAGGATTTGCAGCATCTCCGGATTGTCTGCGTAGGCGGAAAATTTGGTCATGGCGATCCAGATGAAGAGGACGATGATCACCGCCCAGATCAGAAGGGATCGAAGATTGGCTTTGAGTTCTCGGAGAAAGATATTCATACCCACACTCCTCACACTGCTGTGTGAATGTCTCTTCTCGTGTACAACCAATAACTGCCTGTAATCGACAGCACGATCAGGGCTGCGCTGATCAGTGCCAATGAATCGAAGCGTCCGCTGCGGATGATGTTGTTCGCATCGAAGTGCCGGAAGGGTGAAATGTACGAGAGGAAATCCTCACCGATCATGTCCCCAAATGCGTTCAACACGTACAGCCCAAAGACCATGCCCATGGAATACGGCGTCACGCTGCGGATTTTCCTCGGCAGCAAGGAAATCAGCATACTGACCGTGAGAAAGGACAGCTGTAGAAAAGTAATCGTCAGGAGTAAAAGGAGGAGGATTTTGCTATCGTAAGGCCTTCCATCCCGGTAGACGTTGATGAAAACATAACTGCTTACCCAAACAACCAGGCTGGTGATGGCCAGGCTGGCAACGGCAGCGAGTAATTTGCTGGTCATGATCTTCGCCCGCCCGATGGGTTTGGTCAGCAGGAAGTCCGCGGTCATCTCCCGCTCTTCAATCGAGACCAGTGAGAACCCATAGTTAGCCGCCTGGATCGATATGCACAATTGGCAGAACAGAATAGCAAGGCTGAAGAAACCGAGTACGCTGGAAAAATCGATGCCGTCCATCCCAAAGGCCATCAGGAATTCTTTGGGGAATTTCTCGAGTGTTTGATTGAGCAGTTCGGCTTCGACGGCGAAGCCGGAGAATATCGACATTAAAAGCCAGATCAGCAAGGTAAGTGCGATGGACCAGGTGATCACGGATCGAATGTTCGCTTTGAATTCATGTATAAAGATATTCATACCTGCACCTACTCGTAGTAATGCATGAAGATTTCTTCAAGCGTGGGCTCTTCAATAGCCACATCGGTTACCGTAAGCGCACTAATCTTTTTCGTGAGCACGTTGATATCGCCTTTGTAGAAGAAACTCAGGGTACTGTTTTCTGTTCGTAGATTGGTTACACCGGGCATTTCGAAGCCCTTTGCGTCGATGCCATCAGCGATGATGATGATCTTCTTGTAATTCTCTCTTTGCAGGGTTTTGATGTCCTGGATTTCAACGATTTTCCCCTCGCGGATGATCGCCACCCGGTTGCAGATCTTCTGCACCACGGAAAGAATGTGCGATGAGAAGAATATCGTGGCGCCCTTTTTATTCTCCTCCCGGATGAGATTGAAGAATTTATTCTGGATGAGGGGATCGAGGCCGGCTGTCGGTTCGTCTAGGAAGAGCAGCTTGGGTTGATGCAGTAGACCCTGAACGATGCCCACTTTCGTCTTGTTGCCGTAGGAGAGGTCGTCGATCCTGCGGCTGAGGTCGAGTTCCATGATCTCAGCCAATTCCTGGATGCGTTGATCGCATTCCTTGGGATAGAAACTCGCCGAATACTTGAGCAAATCAATGACTTTCATGCGCTCGTAAAAAAAGACTTCCGAGGGTAGATATCCGATTTCCTGCCGGATCTCGGGGCCATACTTGATGCAGTCCTTGCCAAAAATCTTGGCGTCACCGCTGGTGGGATAGATCAACGAACACAGCAAGCGGATTGTCGTCGATTTCCCTGCCCCGTTCGGGCCGATGAAGCCAAATATCTCGCCTTCATCTACGTTAAGTGATACATCGATGATCCCACGGGCTTTGCCGTAATACTTCGTCAGATGATTGATTTCGATGACACTCATTTGTTTGCTCCTCGCCTTATTCCTTGCGGGCTCTGTATCGTCGCGACAGCCAGAACAACAGGATTGTACTATCTTTTTTTTATTGGCAGTATATCTATATGCAGGTAGGCAAAAAGCCGCTGCTCGAGATGAATCAGAGTCGTCATCCACAAACGCCAGCATTGGTGGTTGAAACGGGTTGAGTTGGGATCTCGGGATGGAGGATTTCTGTCAACTGTGGAATCGTCCTGGATAAAAAACAGCGCACGCAATTATGAATTACCGTGCGCTGCGATCGTGGTTTGACCCGCTGAGGTGATAACCGTCGAATCAAACACCTCGACCGGTTTTTACTTCTTCTGGGCAATGACGGCGACTGCCTTCTCGCCGGCGTGGGTGGCCAGCGCCGGGCCCGCGTCAACAACGGGGATTTTGTCCTTGAAGAAGTTGCTAACCGAATTCTTTACCTCTTCCGCAAGTGCCGGCGCATTGGTATGGATCACACCCATCTTGATCATTTCGCCCATGTCGCCAACCATCTGAGCGATTTTCTTCCTCGCTTTACTCGCGCTGCGTGCCCGGCTGAAAAGATCCAATTTCCCATCTTTCACCGACAAGATGGGATGAATTGAAATTGCCGAGAACATGGATGCAAGCATGCCCTTGATCTGATCCGCACGACCACCTTTCCTGAGATTCTCGAAGGTCTCCAATACGACGAGGACTTCGATCTTGGGAATCATCTGGGTTACTTCATCGATGATGGCCTTCAAATCGGCACCCTTTTCCGCCAACCAGGCGGCGTGCCTGGCGATCCAATACTGCCCGAGGGATAATGACTTTGAATCCATCACGGTGATGGGGAGGTTCAGGCCAGCCGTCTTTTTCGCCTCCTCGGCGCCGATGAGCGCAGCATTCATCGCTTGCGAATGGGCTGTGGTGACATGGATGGAAAATACGCCATCCACCTCTTCTCTTCTGAACAGATCGAGGTAGAGATCGCGGGCGATTCCCGGACTCAACCCCGATGTCTTGGGAAGCTGACCGTTTTCTGCCAGCATGTGCTGCATGATGCTGTAGAACTCGCCCGGTTGGAGGTCCGTCTCCTGCTTGGTTTTCCACTCGCCACCTTCGAGGATGGAAAGTTGAAGCGGTAGGAGTGAAATGCCGTAATCTTGCACCTCTGGGTCTCCCGGCCGGAAGGAGCAGGCCATGTCTGTAACCACTCGAACGCGCTGTTTTGCACTCATTTGTTATCCTCTTGTCGTAGGTTATCTGACAATGCGATCTTCAATACAGCAGGGGCTGTGTTAATCGTTAGTATCATTTTCGCACAATATCAGTTGTATTTCCATACTTAATATCGTTAACCCCGATGGGGAAATCTCGTTATCATCTTCGCAGCCGTTTCATGGTGTGGTTTTATTAAAATACCAATACATCCTGACGTTTGGCGTCGGAGAAAAGGCCTAATATAAATATCCGAGGGCTGCCCTTCGTTCTCAACAGGATCGAGGGCAGTACGTTTTAATACTTCACGCTAGAGTGAATCCGGGCTTTCGCGGGTGCGTGGTGAATCGTTAACGAGCGCTTTGCTAAAGAAATCGACGATCTCTTCGATGCGTTCGTCCATCACCACCGTGCGCACCTGCGCATGACTCACCCCCTCGATCAGCCACATGCGCTTCGGTTCCGCGGCAGCGTCGTAGAGATCGATCGCCTGTTCGAAGGTGATGCGTTTGTCATCAATGCTGTGGATGATCAATAATGGTCGAGGGGCGATGTCCGCGATCACGTCTTGTGGCCGAACCTGCTCGCGGGAGAAACCTTTAATGTATTCCGAAAGCCGCATCATGAATTCTAAAAAGGGCGCCGGAAGGAACGCCGGGCTGTTGGTTATCCAGACTTCTTCCATGGAGCGGAAGGGGGATGCCGCTGCAACAGCGTCGATGTGTGGGTTACGCGCCGCGCTGAGAATGATCGAGACCGCTCCGGCGGAGTGGCCGATGGCGCCAATTTTACGGATGCCTTTTTCATCAGACAGGTAGCGTACTGCGGCATCCACATCCAGGCTTTCCCGCGCGCCGTAGCTGAAGCCGTGATAACGGCCGTCGCTCAGACCGTGCCCGCGATAGCTGAAGAGCAGCACGTTGAAACCGGCTTGATGGAAGGGGTGCACCAGGGACAGGCCCGAGCGCTGGTCTTTGGATGTGGCCGGTGCATACAGAATGGCTGGGGCATCTTGGTCTTCGCTGGGGAAAAACCAGCCTCGCAGGACGACGCCGTCGATCGTGGAGAAGGAAATCTCTTCGTAGGGCAAGCCCAATTCCTGCACGGAGAGGACGGCGTGTTTTGCAATAAAAATTGGCGGCATGGTCGCCACCAATTCACCTAAAAGCGGACCGCAAATTGTCACAAATGAAAGACTGACGACAAGACTGGATAAGATTGTAATACCTTCTTTTGACATATACCTGTTCAGACACAATCCAAATTTCACCAACGACCGACGAAGAAATTGTGATTGGCAATGCTCCTGACCATAGAATTTGATACCGACGTGACTTGACAACATCATGCAGCTTACAATCGTGAGGAAGCAGACCAAAGATGTAGGCATTCGATCAATAGGATTTTGTCTTCATTAATCACACCTTTAGAATTCAGTGTTTTACATGGATGCCAACGTCACCGTTCACATCGCCGGGGGTTAGATACGATAGACGCTCGGACAGTCGAAGTTTAAAGCGCAGTCAGCACGTGTGTGCATGCCGGACCGGGCGCACTGGGGATTGCCGATCCGTTCGAAGCTTCGCAGGGCGAGGAGTGAAAATGACCGGCCAGATCATTGCCTCAATTGGGTTGATTCTCTTCGGCTATTTATTGGGATCGGTGCCCAGCGCTTACCTGGCCGGGAAGTGGCTCAAGGGGGTTGACTTGCGCCAATTTGGCAGCGGCACCGTCAGCGGCTCCATGGTCTATGAGCATGTGGCCCGGTGGGCTGTGGTGCCCGTGGGCTTGTTCGACTTGTTCAAAGCCACGATTCCCACCTGGTTGGGCCTCCAATTCGGATTGGGGGATACCAGTGCCGCAATTGCCGGCTTGGCCGCCGCAGTGGGGCACAACTGGCCGATCTACCTGCACTTCACAGGCGGGCGAGGCTTGAGCACGTTCCTGGGTATGTGGCTGGTGTTTTTCCCCTGGTCCTTTCCCTGGGTGCTGGCCTTCCTGACGCTGGGCTGGATTCTGGGGGATTCGGGCCCCTTCGCGCTGGTGGGAATAATAACGCTTCCGGTGTTCTCCCACTTCATGGATGGTCCGGGTTTGATCTTGCCGACCAGCGTCGTTGTGTTGATCATTACGTTGATCAAACGTATCGAAGCCAACCATCGGCCGCTGCCGCCGGCGGGTCCGGAGCGACGGCGCGTGCTTTTGCTGCGGGCGTTCTATGACCGCGACATCCTAGATCATAAAGCCTGGATCCGGCGCGAGCCCGAGTAGGTTGGGTTGAGGGACACCGAAACCCAACATCTCGTCCGAATGTTGGCTGCGGATATTCATCCGCAACCCGTCCCCGACAGATGTATATCTATCGATCAGTAATTCGCTGCAAGAAGGAAGTAGAACGTCGGATCGTATCTTGTCTTCGATTCGAACAAATACATGAACTCCTGCGGATAAACATCCGCCAATTATCGGCACCGGATACATATCTGGCGCCAACGGTTGAAAGTTGGTTGCGGATATTCATCCGCAACACAGATTAGGCAGATACACATCTGCCAATCTTCCATCATAAGACCGCATCCATAGGATGTAGCTTGCGTTGAAGGAGGACAAAAATCATTTGAAATGCTTTGGAAGGCGAATACCGATGTAACCCTGAGCGGCGTCTGCTGCTATGTAGCCCAACCCCTGCAATCATCCTGAGCGGAGGGCGGAGCCCGTAGTCGAAGGAGGACAAAAAATGGGCCAATCTTTTTAGCCTGTTAATGCCTGAATCCCCTCCTTCGACTTCACTCACTGCTTCGCAGTTCGTTCTGCTCAGGATGATGAAAAAGGAATCGCTGGCGCTGGATCTTGTCCATGATGTGTTTGATTATTAGTTCATGGGCCGATTTGTCAGGAGTGTGGAGGTGGACTGCCGCGACTACACCATCTGTTGGGGATGACAGAAGGAATATAGACAGCAGGGCATGATTTCATGCGGGGTTGATATGGGAATCAAGAAGGACCAAACCTCGGATGCGAAAGCGTTGGGTTTCGTACCTCAACCCAACCTACGTACTCCATGAAGGAATCGGAAAACCGGATCAGCCATCGCCTTCCATTCCAACACAGGTATTAGCTCCTGCGGAGAAATATCTGCTAATTGGATACATACCCGGTGCCAACAATTCGCAGGTAGGGTTGCGGTCCCCAGCAACCCTACCTATGTGTTATAGAGCTAGTTCTGGTAAATGGCACCGGTACGTCACATTCCATTACGGTGCGGGATTGCTCAGGTCAGCGCATGAAAATGTCTCCAAGCCGTAGGTTTCTTCCCACAATTCCACGTCGTCCTCGTTCAACCAGACGTGGGTAAGCTCATAGGCATCATCATGCTTGGTGATCATGAAGGCCGCGATCTGGCTGGTCCAGGGCGGTTCCACGGTCACTTTGGCGTCGTAGAGGAAATAGTGGATCTCCCATGGCGGGTTCCAGCCGGAAGTCCAGATTTGCAGGGTTTCACCCGCTTCATCCATCCGTACCCGATCGCAGGTCGGACTGCTGGCCAGGCGCTGGGAAAGATCGCTAAGAAATTCCGCTGCACTCACGGGTTGGCCACCCTCGATGTTGTTCACGTAGCTGATTCCCTCACTATTGGAGAGCAGGGTCTCGAAAATGCTAATATCCCCATCCACGAGAAAGTTATTCACCGCACGAACGATCGAACAGCGATCGCTGACATCTAGGAATGAATCGCTGGACAATGGAGAACATGGCATCCAGTGCAGAGACTCGCCGTCCCAGCGGTAATTGTAGGTGAAGGTTTCAGGAGTGCAGCAGTTGGATCCCGCTCCGGGGGGCAGCGTGACCTGCAGGTCGATCAGCCCGGATAGGATGGCGACGGATTCAACGATTACCCGATCCCCCAAACTCCAGGAAACGACGTTATGCGGTTCACCGGCCTGATTGAGAACCAGCGCCGCATACTTGAAATGCCCCGTTGTATCCGGGGTGTGAACATCGAGTATGACCAGGGCATCCTCGACGCTGTCCCCGTTCATGTCGCCGAAGGCGATGGCGGGCCCCCAGACGGAGAGCCGCATCTCCTGCTGGGCGAGCAATCCGGCTTCCAGTGGCGGCAACTGGCAGAAGCCGTCACTCATCTGGCAGGAACAATCTGGTGCGTCGCAGACGTGATATTCCATGTTCTTGAGGGAGGTTATCGTGAGTGGGGGTATATCTTCTCCGGCAGGTAAAGGGGAGAAGATGATGTCCAATACATAGGCAACCTCTGTCTGGCCGATGGCGCTGACGTTGATGATGTAGCCCTGTGTGACCGGGATAACGCCTTCCCAGACGACTGCCTGCGCATCGTTGCTGAGCAATTGCGTGCCATCCTGCCCCTCGATGGACAGGATGACGTTCGGCTGCTCCGTTGCTTCGCCGAGGAGATGTGCATACAGGCTCTGCCCGCTTGTGGCCTCTAACCCATAGCTGGCGCTCTCGCCGGGAGCCAGCGTGCCTTCCATCAGGCTGGAGTTGGCATTAAGGGCGATTTCGAGCTGCTCCGCGGTCATGAATGGATCCGCCATGGAGGTGTCTGCCCCTGAATCGGCTTCCAGAAGCGCCAGTTCGGGAACGGTTTCTATAGGGGTGTCTGTTGCCGCGGCTGACTGCGGTTCCACGGTTGGATTCAGCGACAGATTACAAGCCGCCAGCAGCAGGGTGACGCAAACGAACAGACCGGACAGTCGTGTGACTCTCATCATGGGCAGGGATTCCTTTCGTGTATGGGTTTTCCGGAATTAAGTGAGTGTTTTCCCCTCAGGTACGCGTATGTTGAGATTCTAGGGTTTGCGGGCGCATTGCTTTTTGGCTTGGTACCCCTCGGTAAGCATGCGGAAGTGTGGGTGCGCCCCTGGACCTCAAAGCGGCCATATTGTATCAGAATTCAGGCTCTGGGTGGGTGATGGGGATTTGGATCACCTTGATACGGGGGAGGGATATGTGTCAGTCCGTAGGTTGGGTTGAGGGGCACCGAAACCTAACACTTCGCCCACGATGCGCTCGGATTATATATATTTGTTGGTTGCGGAGTAATATCCGCAGCCAGTCCCCCGACAGATGAATATCTGCCTATCTGTAAATAGCTACATGAAGGAATTGGAAAGTCAAATCACCAACTGCCCTTGATTCCAACACGGGTATGACCTCATGCGGATTAACATCCACCAATTATCGGCACCGGATACATATCCGGCGCCAACATGGTAAAGTTGGCTGCGGATATCCATCCGCAACCCAGATTAGGCAGATATTTATCTGCCAATCTTCCATCAATAGACCGCATCCGTAGAATGTTAGTTGGATTGTGGGGGTCGAAACCAGCATGGCGCTGATCCTCAATCCTTTATGATCACCTGCGGATAGATATCGGCGCACTACAGGCGAGGGATACACATCCCTCGCCAACGATACGTGTGCTTAAAGTCCACTTAAATATGGCTTCCATCCTGCGCCTCGTATGCAACCCAGGCATCCGCCATCTTCGCATCATCTTCGAGCTGCAGTGCGCTTAATGTCTCCTCCAGCTGATCGACGCGCTTCGCCAGCACCTGCAGCTGTTCCATGGTCAGGTCGGGCAGGCGGTCGTGACGCAGGTCCTCGAACCCCGGTTCCGGGGATTGGACCCCGTTGCGGCCGCGAATCCGGCCGGGAACCCCGACCACCACAGAGCGCGGCGGGATGTCCTTGACCACGACGGAATTGGCGCCGATACGGCTGTGGGCGCCGATGCGTATCGGCCCCAGGATTTGCGCGCCTGCGCCGATGACAACGTGGTCTTCCAGTGTAGGGTGGCGCTTGGTCTTTTCAGAGCTGACGCCGCCAAGCGTGACGTTGTGATACATGGTCACGCAGCAGCCGATCTCTGCCGTTTCTCCGATCACCGTGCCCATGCCGTGGTCGATGAAGAAACCAGGGCCGATGATCGCCGCAGGGTGGATTTCGATACCGGTCAGCCAGCGGTTGATGTGGCTGAGCACCCGCGCGATGAGCTTCAAGCGTATGCGCCACAGCCAGTGCGCCAGACGGTGCATCCAGATGGCGTGAAATCCGGGATAAAGGAGGACGACCTCCAGGGCATTGCGGGCTGCAGGATCGCGCTCTCGCGCTGCACGTATGTCCTCTCGAAGTAGTGTAAACATGATCTTTCTCCATTGGAACATCACTCTCGCAAATGCGCAAAGAGTGGTGTGCTCAAGTACCGCTCACCGCAGGAAGGTACGATGGCGACGATCCGTTTTCCGGCGTTTTCCGGGCGAGAAGCGATTTGCACTGCGGCGTGTACTGCCGCTCCCGAGCTGATCCCCACAAGGATGCCCTCTTCCAGCGGCAAGCGTCTGGCCATGGCAAACGCTTCTTCGTTCGACACCGTCACGATCTCGTCGATCAATTCCGTATCCAGCACTTTGGGAACGAAGCCGGCGCCGATGCCCTGAATCTTGTGGGGCCCCGGTTCGCCGCCGGAGAGCACCGCGGAACCCTCCGGTTCCACAGCGACGATGCGGAGCTCGGGATTGCGTTCCTTCAACACCTGGCCGGTTCCGGTGATCGTGCCGCCGGTGCCGACGCCCGAGACGAAGACGTCGATCTCCCCTTCGGTGTCGCGCCAGATCTCTTCGGCCGTCGTCCGACGGTGGATCTCCGGGTTGGCTGGATTTTCAAACTGCTGCGGAATGAAGTAGCGCTCATCCGCGGCAGCCAGTTCCTCGGCCTTTTTAATGGCGCCTTGCATGCCCTCTGAGCCGGGGGTAAGGATTAAATCCGCACCGAATGCTTTAAACAAGATGCGGCGCTCCATGCTCATCGAGTCTGGCATCACCAGGGCGCAGCGATAACCTTTTGCGGCGGCGACCATGGCCAATCCGATCCCTGTGTTTCCGCTGGTAGGCTCGAGGATGATCGTATCGGCATCGATTTTTCCCTCTTTCTCGGCAGCAAGGATCATATTCAGGGCGATGCGGTCCTTTACACTCGAACCTGGATTCTGGAACTCTAATTTCACCAGTACTTCGGCATCAACGTCTTGTATCACTTTATGCAAACGCACCAGCGGTGTGTTGCCGATCAGTTCTGTGATATTGTCTGCAATCCCGGACATCTACTTTCCTCCCATTACTTCTTAAAAAACATCGACTCATCTTGGAATGACGCTCGATGAGTCTCACGTTTTGTTTTTGCGAATATGCGCAGCAGCTTGGTATATCACCAACGTATAATCGATTTGTAATCCAGAACTACCCTGTGATCCTCATCACTCGGTCTTTTGAGCAGCAGGCAAGTCCGGCGGGTTACCGGTACACTGCCTGCTAAAGACAGGAGCAGATAAGCGGGATCAGGTTCAGGGCAGCTTTTCTTAGCATAATTTGTTTCTTATGTTCCTCGTTTCAAATTATACCCAATAAGGTCCGAATTGTCAAACGCAGCTTAGAGCTCTTCCAGCATAGTCTGCAGCGCCAGGTGCAGGACGTCGATCGAACGGTGGAATTCATCCAGATCGAGATGTTCCTCCGGCGTGTGATCCAGGCCTGAATCGCCCGGCCCGTAGGCGGCGATGGGGCAGTTCCAAACCGGTGCGACGATGTTCATATCACACGTGCCCGTTTTTCTCACGAAGCGCGGCTGCCCGCCATTGGTGCGGATCGCCTGCAGCAGGGCACGCGTCAGGAAGGTGTTTTTATCGGCCTCGTGCAAGACTTCACAGTTGGAAAATTCCAGGCTCGCTTCCTCATTCATCGCCCGCAGGTCGGATTCGAGTTGGTCGAGTCCCAGATCGGGCGGCAAACGGAAAACCATGTTCATCTCGGCCACGCCGTAACAGCCTTCCAGGCGGGTGTTCATATCACGCAGGGCGATATCGAGACGATCGAAAATACCTGGATGATGGTGATTGAAATCCTCTGTATAACGCTCCACTTTATGCCAGAAACGAAAGGCACGTTCTGCCGGAGTTTGAGATGGGCCGGCGGAATGGGCTGACGCTCCGGTAAAAGACCAATCCAGCATGAGATGGCCCTTGTAGGCCAGGGTGATCCTGTCCCAGTTGCTCGGTTCGCCGATCAAGCAGACTTTCGGCTGAAATTGTTTCAGGGCGCTGCGTGCGCCGCGGCTGTCCGTTTCCTCGCCGGTTGCGCCGATCACCACCAGGCGTGTGCCGGAGGGAGGTTCGACTTGTGTTGCGGCGAGGATAAAGGCTGCCAGTGGACCTTTGGCATCCACACTGCCTCGACCGTGCAGCATTCGTCCCTCGATGTGGACCGGGATTTCGCCGGGGACCGTATCGATATGCCCCAGCAGCACGATCTCTCTGTCGCCTTCGCCGCGGACGCCCACGACGCTGTTGGAATGATCGACGTAGGCGTGCATGCCATGATCGCCCATCCAGTGCGCCAGAAACAGAGCCGCGGTGGCTTCATCCCCTGAAAGGCTGGGAATGGAAACCAGATCGTAGATCAGGCGCTCGCGCTCCTCGATTAGCGTCTGGTTCGTTCGGGTCGCTGTTAATTCAATCACCATATACCTCTTCCAGCGCATTCACAATTACCGTGCGCACTTGTTCCAAGTCTTCTTCTGCAATGCTCAAGGGCGGCAGGAGCCGTACCATTGTTGTTCCGGCGGGTAACCCGAGCACACCGTTTTCTGCCATGGTTTGCAGGACGGGCGTGGCTCGCTTTCGCAGGTCGATGCCGATCATCAAGCCCCGACCACGAACTTCGCGTATCGCTGGATGCTCGATGGTACGCAGTTCTGCAAGAAATCTTTCGCCGACTTGCGCAGCTCTCTCGGGCAATTTCTCCTCATCCAGTACCTGAAGTGTGGCAATTGCTGCAGCGCATACGAGCGGGTTGCCGCCAAACGTACTTCCGTGTGTGTGTGGTGGGAAGGTTCCCAAATCCGAGCGCCAGATCAGAACTCCCATTGGCAATCCGCCGGCAATTCCCTTGCCGAGACAAATCAGATCCGGGACGACGTCGTGATGCTGATAACAGAACCAGCGTCCCGTTCGGCCCAGACCGGATTGAATTTCGTCGAAGATCAGCAGCGCGCCGCGATCGTTACAAAGCGAACGAAGCCCATGGAGAAATTCATCCTCAATCAGGTTAATACCGCCTTCGCCCTGGATCAGTTCGACGATCACCGCGGCTGTGGAATCGCTTACTGCCGCTTCTGCCGCCTCGAGATTGTTGAATGGAATATGCTCGAAACCAGGGAGGAGGGGTTCGAATGGTTCTCGGTATTTCGGACGCCATGTGGCCGATAGGGAGCCGAACGTACGACCATGAAAACAGCCTTTCATGGCGATGATGCCGGTGCGATTGGTCAGTGCGCGCACCAATTTAAACCCTGCTTCGACAGCTTCCGTACCCGAATTGCACAGGAAATAGCGTCCGAATCTGGGCGCCAGATGCGCCTGCAGCGATTCGTAAAAAAGTGCACGCTGATCGTTGTAAAAGACTTCCGAGCAAGTGATGATACGATCGGCTTGCCGGGTTATCGCTTCACGGACGGCGGGATGCCGATGACCGAGGAGACAGACACCATGTCCGCCCACCATGTCGATGTATTCATTGCCCTCGGCGTCGAAGAGACGTGCCCCATCTGCTGCCACGATGGCCAGCGGTCGTTTCCCGTACGCGCCGGAGGTGTGCAGGTCCTCGGAAGCGAGGATGTCTGCTTGATTTGCAGAGTCTTCTGTGTGAGGTACTACGGCTTCGTTAAGCAAACCAGGTTCCTCCTCCGTCGAGCGCCGCTTGCAGTGGCTGCGGACGTCGCCCGTCGATGATGGCTGCGCGGGCAACACCGTTTTCCAATGCTTCGCGCACGCTCAAGACTTTGTGTTTCATCTGACCGTCTGCCCATGTCATGGCTGTGTCCAGCTGCCCGCGTGATACCGTGCGCACCAGGCTGGACTGATCCTTGCAATCCCGGTAGAGCCCATCGACATTGGAAAGCATCAGCAGAATCTCGGCTGATAGCGCACTGGAAACAGCTGCAGCAGCGCGATCGCCGTTGACGTTCAGATAGCCGTCTGTTTCGCTGTAGGCCAGGGGCGGAATTACAGGCACTTTGCCTTCTGCCAGGATTTCCCGAATGCGATCCCGGACAACTACGGACAGACTGCCGGAATAATCATCGTGGATCACGCGGATGCGCCCATCGATCACAGCTCGTATGGCGCTTTTGCGCTCCCCAAGCAGTACACACGTTTCCGGTGTGTTCAGACGTACCGTTTCCACGCCGAAGCGCTGAAGCTCCTCGCAGATGTCGGCGTTGAAAGACGTCACGGCTTCTACGAAAATGTCGCGCATGGCCGCGTCTGTATAACGGCTGATGAAATTGGAAGGCGAGCGCAGGTATTGCGGTGGATGGCCCAACTCGTTGGCGAGCTGGTTGGCGCGCTCTGAGCCGCCGTGAACCAGGACGATTCGGTGTCCCTGAGCGATCATGGCGGCGATATCCTCGCAAATCGGCGTGAGTTGAATGTCTCGGGCGCCTCCGATTTTTATAACCATGAGACGATTGTTATCCATGCATGTGCTCCAATATCCGCTCGTTTCTTTCCAACGCTGAAGCTTAGATTGGGTGCAAACCCGGGAATTCCAAGCCCAAGCGTTCATCGAGGCCGAGCATCAGGTTCATCGCCTGAACAGCCGTTCCGGCGCCGCCTTTCATGATGTTATCGAGTGCGGCGATGATGATAAGCATGTTTGATTCTTCATCGAGTGCAAAACCGATGTCGCAGTAATTCGAGCCCGAAAGGATCTTTGGCTCGGGGTATCGATAGCCGCCGCTGCGGTCTGCAACCAGACGAATGAAGGGCTCCTGCTGATACGCCTGGCGGTAACAAGCCCAGATATCACGCAGGGACTCCACTTGTGCATGCTCATTGATGAAGCAATGTGCGGTGAGGTGCGCGCCACGGACGAGTTCGATGGCCGTCATAGTGAGATGAACGGGGAAGTCCCCCAATTCCTGCTCGACTTCGGCCAGATGGCGATGCCTGCTGGGGCTGTAAACCCGCACGATACCACTTCGTTCGGGATGATGCGATCCGGGATTGACGCTGGCGCCTGCTTCCGATGATCCAACTTTAATTTCCGCCGTAACACGTTCGAGCCAGCCGGCATCGGCGAGCGGGCCCAGTGCCAGGTTGATCAAGGTGGCGTTGCAGCCGACACCGGAGGCGTACCGGGCGTTTCGCAGTTCATCGCGGTGTCGCTCCGGCAGACCATAAACGAAGCGATCCAGCCAGGCCGGCGTGGGGTGTTCCCAGTCGTACCATTTGGGATAAGCTTCTTTGCGCCGCAGCCTGAAATCTGCGGAGCAGTCGATAATGCGGTCGGCCAGTTGTGCATAATCTTCGATACCTGCAGCAACCTCTCCATGGGGAAGGGCGAGGAAGAGTACGTCACAATTCTCAAGTTCGTCTGCGTGGCAGTAGCGAAGATCGGTGAAGCCGCGCATGTTTGGATGCGTGCTGTGGAGATAGCGGCCGATCAGGCTGCGTGAGGAAACCTGTGCCAGCTCCACCTGGGGGTGCAGCGTGAGCAGACGGATCAATTCCCCACCCAGATAACCCGATCCGCCAACAATCGAAGCTCGAATACTCATACCTGCGCCTCTTGTACGGCAATGTTTTCGTTGGCCATTCGTACGGCGAAGTCCACGACCTCTGCGGGAATATCGACTCCGGTGGGTTCGATGCTGTTGCGGAATTCCATTGAGTGGTTGACCTCATTTACCAGGTAACCAGCGTCCGTTTCGAACAGGTCGATGGCAACAATACCGCCTCCCACAGCGGCTGCAGCGCGTTGGGAAATATCGGCAATATCCTGCGTGACCTCGCAATTGCTGGCCACGCCGCCGCGGGCTGTGTTGGTGATCCAGTGAGGTGAGGTTCGATAGATAGCGCATAGCGTTCGGTCACCCACGACAAAGGATCGGATATCCCGCCCGTTGGGTTTGGTGACGTAGTTCTGAACGTAGCCGGTGTGATAGGGATAGTTGCCCAGTGTAAAACGGTGTTCCAGGATCGCTTCCGCAGACTCGCGATCGTTGATTTTTGTCACCAGGCGTCCCCATGATCCGGTGAGGGGTTTCAGCACCGCAGGATAACCCTGAGCCTCAATGGCCTCCAGGGTGGATTCTTCCGTGAAAGCAATGCTGACCTGTGGTTGGGGGACAGCATGCTGTGCAAGTGCCAGGGTGGTGCTGAGTTTATCGCTGCAGATACCTGCAGTGTGAAAGTTGTTCAGAGTTGGTACACCCCAGGATTCCAGGATTTGAAGCGTGGCGAGTGTACGAGAACTGCTGATGCTGCGTTCGAGGATCAAATCGTATGTTAGCCAGTCCGGATCCGGCTCCAGCGGGTTGAGGATAAAGCCTCCATCGTTGAGAACATCGATCTGGATTCCACGCGCTTGAAATGCCTCCATAAGAAGCTTCTCTTCGCGTCTGATCCTCGAAACGATCATGCCGATCTGCATGCTATTCGCCCCAATCCTCTTCAACGTCAGGAGCCAATGCCAGGGTCAACGGATCGAGATCCGTGACTTCCAGTTCGACGCCGCACTCGGGGCAGGGAAGGATTTCATTCATGACAACATCTTCCGGCAGGTTGATCTCTGCTCCGCATTCTGTGCATGTTAGGTTGGACATTCTTTTCCTCCGAAAAAATTTTTCAAATTATATAAAAAAAGCCAGCGATCTTTGGCCTGGATCGCTGGCTCCTTATCTCCGTATGGTGTTGGAAGCGCGCGTTTATCCAGGACCGGGTTACGGTCGCTTGGTGCACTTCTTCTTCAAAACGGAGATGTTATTTTGATTCATCATTTCGATCATGTCTCTATGCAAGAAAAAAACCCGCTCGTCTGGCGGGGTCTGTGCAAACTTTTCCTATGCAAGCAAAGACTAACCAGACAGGCTTCCATCAGGCTTCTTGCTGCACTTCTTAGCGAAAAGATTTATTTGTTCACTCATAATCCGGCCTAGATTAACAAAAATTGACCCAATTGTCAAGACAATTCCAATTTTAAAATAGATAATTCCCAGGCCCTGACAGCTTTGAGTTATAAAGAGACTTGTTCCAAATGAACCACTGGCGTCAGGGCAGCAATTGCCTCAAGCGCTTCTTCACTGGCAGGCGAGTCGATGTTG
>DAOUEK010000094.1:0-16270 GCA_034430425.1 Anaerolineales bacterium
AAACCATCGACTATGGCGTCATGGAAGGGGCGCGAAATGTGGCAGTGATTCCCACCCAACTCGGCTGGACGGATGTGGGAAGCTGGTCGAGTCTTTTTGAGCTGATGCCCTGCGATTCGCTGGGAAATGTTCTCGTCGGTCCCCATGAAAGCATCGATACTCGCGACACGCTGGTGATGGGCAGAGAGCGCCTGATTGCGACAATCGGTATAGAAAACCTGGTGATCGTCGACACGGAAGATGCGCTGCTTGTTTGCTCGAGGGAAAGCGTGCAGGATGTGCGTCGCATTGTCAAGCAACTAGAGAGGGCTGGGCAGACGTCTTGGATATAGGCGGATAACCACGTTCTAGCCAATCTGTAGGGAAAAACCGCATCCAGGCATATCATGCACACCGGGAATAATCATTGATGATCCCTCCGAGTATTTCATGCCTTCGGTGGGCTCAGGATAACCACCCTCGAGATTCGGGAAAAAGATGTCTGGGGTGTGCATGATCGGAGATGAGGGCGGATTTCTCCCTGTAAGAACACCAGGACTTCACCCCGTATCGAACATGGGAAATCCGCGCATCTTAGAACGCAGCTCAGACGGTTCAAACCCGTTCGCGGGCTTTAAGCTCTCAAAGCAAATTTAGTTTGGAGAGAGATTATGCGGTTAACAGAAAAATTCCTTCAATCATCCATCCCGAAAAACTTCCACTGGTTCAATGAACCAATACAGTACCAGTTTGGTTCAGGGCTCGAGATTTATACGGATGAGAAGACCGATTTTTGGCAAAAGACTCACTACGGCTTTCAAAGAGATGATGGACATTGTCTCTTGACCCGACTAACGGGCGATTTTTCCCTCATCACTCAGGTAGAATCTCGTCCTCGAGAACAGTATGATCAATGTGGGCTGATGGTGCGGGTTGACAGAGAGAATTGGATAAAGGTATCAACTGAATACGAGAATGAAAACTGTAGCCGTCTCGGTTCGGTCGTCACAAACCTTGGATATTCTGATTGGGCAACGCAGGATATTCCCTCAAGCCACACAGAAATGTGGTATCGGATAAGTAAAAACGGGAGTGATTTCTTGCTCGAAAATTCTTATGATGGCCAAAGCTGGCTGCAACTACGCATCACTCACTTACATAAAGTGTCAGCGCAGTTTGAAGTGGGTGTGTATGCATGTAGCCCAATAGGGAAAGAATTCTGGTGTAGGTTCAAACTGCTGGAAATTTCGCAGAATGAATGGTTCCATAGAAGTTAATGAGAACATCATTATCGTAGCGGGATATACTACGACTTACGCAAGGGAATTGAGGTACTGTCCAATTATTTGGGCAGTCCTCAATTTCCGAGAATACGCAAAGAAAAGAATCAATGCTGCATAGGAGTAAATTAAGATGAATATAAATCCTCCCATAAATCGTCTTATCGGCTTCATGCCAAAAGTCGGAATCCGCCCCAGCATCGATGGCCGTTTGCAGGGAGTACGAGAATCACTCGAAGAGCAAACGATGCGCATGGCGAAAAATGTGGCTGCTTTTCTGAGCGAAAACTTGCGTCATGCCAACGGTCTGCCGGTTGAATGCGTCATCGCCGATACCACAATCGGTGGTGTGGCCGAAGCCGCTCGATGCGCAGAAAAGTTTGCTCGTGAGGGTGTCGGTGTTTCACTGACGGTGACCCCGTGCTGGTGCTACGGCTCAGAAACGATGGACATGGATCCGCTGATGCCAAAAGCCGTTTGGGGTTTCAACGGTACGGAACGCCCCGGTGCGGTCTATCTGGCAGCGGTGCTGGCGGGTCACAGCCAGAAAGGTCTTCCTGCTTTTGGTATCTACGGTCGGGATGTCCAGGATTCCGATGACACGTCTATCCCTGCAGATGTCCAGGAAATGTTGCTGCGGTTCGCACGCGCTGGGTTAGCGGTTGCAACGATGCGGGGAAAGAGTTACGTGTCAATGGGCGGTGTTTCCATGGGAATCGCGGGTTCCATCGTCGATCAAGATTTCTTTGAAACCTATCTGGGGATGCGGGTTGAATCGATCGACATGGTCGAGTTCATTCGTCGCTTGAATGAGGGGATTTTCGATCCACTTGAATTTGAGAAGGCTATAAAATGGGTCAACGCCAACTGCCAGGAAGGTCAGGATGTCAACCCTGCAGATCAGCAGCGCAGCCGGGAACAGAAAGATAAGGATTGGGAAGCCTCTGTCAAGATGGCGATGATCGCACGTGATCTGATGGTCGGCAATCCCCGATTGGCTGAGATTGGCTTTGGCGAGGAAGCGCTCGGACATAACGGGATCCTGGCTGGTTTTCAAGGGCAACGCCACTGGACTGACTTCATGCCCAATGGGGACTTTCTCGAGGCGGTACTCAACTCGTCTTTCGATTGGAACGGCATTCGCCAACCTTATATCGTCGCCACGGAGAATGACGCCCTCAACGGTGTCTGCATGCTCTTTGGGCATTTGCTCACAGGATCGGCTCAAATCTTCTCTGATGTCCGCACCTATTGGAGTCCGGATGCCATTGAACGTGTCACTGGTCTCCGTCCGACGGGACTTGCAGAGAACGGAGTACTGCATCTGATCAATTCTGGCCCATCGGCATTAGATGGTACCGGTGAACAAGAATTGAATAGTAAACCGGTCATCAAACCCTGGTGGGAGGTAACACCAGAAGAAGCCAAAAAGTGTTTGGAAGCCACCGAATGGTGTGCTTCCGTGACGGAGTACTTCCGCGGGGGAGGTTGGTCCACCGATTATCTGACCCGTGGAGGGATGCCCATTACCATGAGCCGGATCAACCTTGTGCAAGGTATCGGACCGGTTTTGCAGGTAGCCGAGGGCCATACTGTGGACCTGCCGGACGAAATCCATGATATCCTTGATTCCCGCACCAATCCTACCTGGCCAACCACCTGGTTTGTGCCGCGCACCGTTGGGAGCGGGGTATTTCGTGATCCTTACTCCGTAATGAATGCCTGGGGTGCGAATCATGGCGCGTTCTCTTGTGGACACATCGGGGCTGATCTCATCACCCTGGCTTCGATGCTGCGCATCCCGGTTTATATGCACAATATCCCAGAAGAGGAGATCTTTCGCCCCAGCGCCTGGAATGCTTTTGGAACTGCCAATCGCGAAGGGGCTGACTTTCGGGCTTGTGCCAATTTTGGCGCGTTATATCGTTAGGATGTTGGGAGACACACGTAAATATGCCAATATCTTTCTCAAGAAAGGTGCTTGCTAGATTTCCAATCCAGATGAAAGGGCCATTCCATGGAAGCCTCGACTTATCTGGCAGTTGACCTGGGTGCCGAAAGCGGACGGGTCGTATCGGGGACTCTTAACAATCAAGGTCTGCAACTCGAAGAAGTCCATCGCTTTGCCAACGGTAGTGTTCGGCTGGGCAAACACCTCTACTGGGATGTTCTGCGACTGTGGAGCGAGATCAAATTCGGTTTGCAGAAAGCCGGGAATGAAGCGGATGGCCAGGTCCGCAGTATTGGTCTGGATAGCTGGGGAGTAGATTTTGGACTTCTGGATGCCGGTGACAACCTGATTGGAAATCCAATTCACTACCGTGATAGCCGTACGGATGGGATGATGGAGCAAGTCTTCGAGATCATCCCAATGGAGGACATTTACGCCTGCACCGGTAACCAATTCATGCAGCTCAACAGTTTATTTCAGCTGTTTGCTATGAAAATAGCATATGAACCCGCGCTATCGATAGCCAAAACATTTCTGAACATACCGGATTTGTTCAATTTCTTTTTAACCGGGGAAAAGGCGAGCGAGTTTACTATTTCAACTACCACCCAGTGTTTTGATCCGGTAAAGCGAAATTGGGCAATTGATCTGATGGCGGCGTTGGGTATCCCTACCCATTTTTTTGGTGAGATCGTACCCCCGGGTACAATATTGGGGAAGTTGCGATCTTCGGTTGCAGACGAGTTGGGTTTATCGGAAATATCCGTGGCTGCCAGCGCCGGGCACGATACTGCCAGCGCCGTTGCAGCTGTGCCTGCCGTCAACATGGATTATATCTATTTAAGTTCCGGCACCTGGTCTTTGATGGGTGTGGAGCTCGATCGCCCGATGATTGATGCTGAGAGCCTGGCTGCCAATATGACCAACGAAGGTGGCGTGGGGGACACCATTCGTTTTCTAAAAAACATCGTTGGCCTCTGGATGCTGCAGGAATGCCGCAACCAATGGTCACGTTCTGGAATCAATTATCCATATGATCAGCTGTCCAGGATGGCGTCCGAAGCACCTGCTTTCGGTCCTATAGTAAACCCAGATGATGAGCGTTTCCTGGCTCCGGAAGACATGGTAGCTGCGATCCAATCCTACTGTCAAGAAACCGACCAAATAGCTCCCATGGAGCACGGGGCGATCGTACGTTGTATTCTTGAAAGCTTGGCGATGGAATATCGATGGGTGGCCGAACAACTCGACCGGTTGCTGTCGAACGAGTATTCTACGATCCATATTATTGGCGGCGGCTCACAAAACACACTGCTTAATCAGATGACCGCCAATGCTACCGGAAGAACCGTGGTTGCGGGCCCCGTCGAGGCCACCGCTATTGGCAACATCCTGGTGCAGGCTGTTGCCATGGGGGAGATTGATTCGTTGGTTGAAGGCCGCGAGATTGTCCGCCAATCTTTCCCGGTGGAGACTTATCACCCGGAAGAAGTGGCTGCCTGGGATCAAGCGTATGAACGTTATCAAACATTGAAAAGAGACCGAGGTATATGACAGTCACCAATGAATATCGGCTCCGCCTGGAAATTATCCGAGTCACACGAATTGTTGCCAATCAGGGCTTAATCCGCTCCAGTGATGGGAACATTTCGATTCGTTTGGGAGATGACCGTTTTTTGGTCACTTCGAGCGGTTTGTACAAAATGGCGATGGAGCCGGATGATCCCATCATCGTGAATCAACTTGGTGATGTGCTGGAAGGAAAAACCGGACTGCGGCCGACTTCGGAGGTTTATATGCATTTGGAAGCATACAATCAACGGCCAGATATCAACGCAGTATTGCATGCCCATCCCCCTTACGCCACTGCACTGACCATCGCAGGTATTCCATTCCCTACGAACCTGTTACCGGAAGTGCTGCTCGCTTTAGGCGATGTGCCTACAACCCCTTATGCCACCCCCGGTACGCAATCATTGGCGGAAAGCATTCGTGGACCGATCAAGAATCACAATTCAGTCTTGTTGAGCAATCATGGCACGCTTTCCGTTGGCAAAACCCTTGAAGAAGCATTAATCGCCCTCGAAAGACTGGAACACGCAGCCTACACCTATCACCTGGCTCGTCAATTGGGAGAATTGAATCCATTGCCGGATGCCGAATTAGCTCATATTAGAGAGTTGGGCATTCAACTTCGTTTGAAATGATACAAGTATGTTATCCAGATATCGCTGAATATTTGCCTTGAGGTGAGGAGAGATTCATGCACGGTTGGATGGGAAAAATGCTGCGAGTCGATTTGAGCACTCGCAGCACCAAAATAGAAGATATCGACGAAGAGATCCTGCATCTCTTTTTAGGTGGTCGGGGTTTTGGGGTTTATCTGGTCTATACCGAGGTGACTCCCGATATCGCCCCATTGGATCCAGAGAATATTCTTGCGTTTTGCGCTGGAGCAATGACCGGGATTGGAGTCCCTACTGGCGGCCGCGCTTCTATGAGCACACTCTCACCATTGACCGGCACGATATTCGATTCCAATTCTGGATCCCAGTTCGGCGTGCGACTCAAGTGGGCTGGTTATGACGCTCTGGTAGTTTCTGGTCGCGCCGATAGCCCGGTTTGGCTGGAAATCAATACGGAAGGCGCACAGATTCATCCTGCCGATCATCTCTGGGGATTGGAAATTCCCTCAGCTGTGGAGCAGCTCAAAGCCAGGAATTCGGCAGTCGTCAGTATCGGACCAGCCGGAGAGAATAGGGTCTTATTTTCATCTATTGCAGACGAATCGGGACGGTCCTATGGTCGCGGCGGGGTTGGCGCTGTGATGGGCTCGAAGAACTTGAAGGCCATCCTGGCGACAGGTAAACCACGCTCCACGATCGCTGATCAGGAGATAACCGATTTCGTCAACTACGAGGCAGGGAAGATGGTTAAGGCCTCGCCACGAACCTCGCAGGGGCTGCCGGAATTCGGCACTTCGGTACTGGTCAATCTGATGAATTGGTATGGCGTGCTGCCAACCAACAACTTCCAAATCGGTGAATTTGAACAGGCTGAGAATATCTCGGGAGAGTGCCTTCGAGATAAATATCTGACCAAACGTGGGGCTTGCTGGGGCTGCCCGATTGGTTGCAAGCGCGTCACTCGTACCAAAAATGAAAAGGGTGAAGGTCCGGAATTCGAGACCATTTACGCGCTGGGTTCCAGCCTGGGCATAGATGATTTCGAGACTATTATCGAAGCCAATTATCTATGTAACCGCCTGGGGATGGATACGATCTCATGTGGGGCTACGATTGCCTGTGCAATGGAATTGACACAACGTGGTGCACTTGCCTCTGAGCTGGCTTTTGGCCGGGCAGAACTGCTCCTGGATACAATACAAGATATCGCTTGCCGGAAAGGGTTAGGCGATCATCTCGCGGAAGGTTCAAAACGCCTGTCCGTTCGATATGGCCTGCCCGAAACATCGATGCAGGTTAAGGGGTTAGAATTCCCGGGTTATGATCCGCGCGGCATGCAGGGCCAGGGACTTTTGTATGCCACCTCCAATCGCGGGGCTTGCCATCTGCGCGGGAATATGCTTGGTCCCGAACTGCTCGGAGCACCCAAGATGCTGGATCGACATGCCCCTTCCGGCAAAGCGGGCATCCTGATCGTTCTGCAGCATACCAGTGCGGTAATCGATTCTATCGGTATGTGTAAATTCGTTAACTTTGCTATAGGAGACGATTTCTTCGCCCGTTTAATGACGTCAATTACCGGTTACGAATACCAAGTACAGGATCTGCAGTTGGCTGGTGAAAGGATCTGGAATTTGGAACGGCTGTTTAATCTTCGTATGGGATTTTCACGCGAGGATGATACACTTCCTCCACGATTTTTAAATGAACCCCTTAAGGAAGGTGGCAGCGCCGGACATATTGTTCACCTCGATGAAATGCTGGCAGAATATTACCGTTTTCGAGGTTGGACCGAAGCTGGAGTGCCCACCCCGAAAAAAATCGCAGAGTTGGGGTTAAAAGAAATTGTGAAGGAGCAATCTCATGCTTGATCAGTTTCAACGCTTCGGCAGCGATTTATTCTACCGAGGGCTGACCTCTTCCCATGGAGGCAACATGAGTGTGCGTATGGGTGATCGGATTATCATCACCCGCACAGGTTCCATGCTGGCTCACCTGACAGAAAGGGACTTGATCGAAATTGGTCTGGATGAGGACGATAGTAACATTATGTTGGCTTCCAGTGAACTGGTGGTCCATCGGGCGATTTATTTGAACACCCCGGCACTGGCTATCGTGCACGTTCACCCTCCCTTTGCGGTGGCATTATCCATGTGCATGGATGACGCCATCATTCCAATGGACAGTGAAGGCTCGTATTTGTTCCGCAAGGTGCCGGTCTTACAAACCGAGACCACCGTTGGTTCGAAAGATGTAGCAAAAATCGCCGCGCAGGTGCTGCGGGAATACAAGATATTCATGCTGCGCGGGCATGGTTGTTTCTCGATCGGACCAGTACTCGAGGAGGCTTACCAGTGGTGTTCCAGCCTGGAGGAATCCTGCAAGATAGGATACTACACGCAAACATTACAGGCAGCGCAAGCCACCATTTCTGAGCGAGGATTGGGCAGCCTGGAGTATCGAAAACACACCGACGATTATAAGGAATGGTAAGAGCTTCTGCAGACCCTATTCACCTGTATGGGGAAAAACCTCATCCGGATGAATCAAGCTTCAAAACTCCTTCTTCGATCTTAATAACGCTACAATCATCAATGTATTGCAGCGTGTCAGAGCTTGTGAGACAAAATCAAGGCAAAATTTGGTAGAGTATTTTTGGCCAAATACAAGTGAAATAAAAACAGGTTTGGCCAATTAGTTGTGAAATAACCGGCCAAATAACTGTGAAATAACAGCGATTTACTCCGTAGCTTGGCCAGATATGAATGAAAGACAACATTGGGTGTAGGTTTTCAATTGTAATTGGCGCGATGTCAATTGGTTTTGGCTATTTCGCCGATATTCGGCCAAAAATAATCTAAAAAAAACCTTGATTTTGCCCCATAAGTTCGAAAACGCTACAGGGATATTGACACTCAAATGCATGATTCTTTCTTTCTCCACGGCAAATAGAGATTACCTGCGAATGGTTAAGGCGAAGTGACACAGCGGAACCCGAGATCGGACCAGGCAAGATCGGGACCCAAATATTCGCGATCGGCAACGCTTAACATGGAAATGTAGTAGTAAAAGTTGCCGCCACGAATAACCCGCCATTCCCCTGATGTCGGGCCGGTTGGATTCTTGTACGGCGAGTTGTTATAGTAGTCGCCATCATACCAGTCTGCCACCCATTCCCTCACATTCCCAATCATGTCATACAACCCATAACCGTTGGGAGCAAACCTGCCAACCATGATAGGTTCTCCCCAGAGTTCACAAAGACGAGTATTAGCTCCATTCACCGCCTCAAATCTGCAGTTCGGGTCGGTGTTTCCCCATGGGAAAGTCTGGCCTACCAACCCGCCCCGGGCGGCTTTCTCCCATTCAGCTTCCATCGGCAGGCGTCCGCCAGCCCACTCGCAGTAGTTTAAAGCATCATCCCAGCTGACCCATACTACCGGAGAGACGATATCGTTATCATTGTCGTAACGGTAAGTATCTTCTGGTAAATTACAGGCTCCATTTTCCACGCACAGGCTGTACTGGTAGTTGGTAACCTCAGTCTGGTACATCCAAAAAGCATCCAAATAAACCGTGTGGACTGGTTTTGCATCCGGGCTGCCCATCTCGAATTCTCCCGCCGGTATGTATGCTGCCACGGCTTGATCAATCGGGTTGGTCCAGGTCGAGCCAGGCTCTGGAGTTTCTGTTGGGGCTATGACATCGGTAGGCTGCTCCTGTTTGGCGCACGCCGAGATCACGATCACAACCAGGACCAGAACCAGTTTTTTATTCATGATCAAGCCTCCTTTACTACCTGTTCAACTATTTTCTTAGCACTCGAATTATTTTTAACATTGGATTTGTTGCCTGTCACATTCATCCAGGAGAATAGCATGCTATGGTCTGATGTGCTACTCTATTTTACGTGTAAGGGGTGAAGAACTATGTCTGTACCGAATTCTGGTACGATTACACTGGAACGGATGGATATTTTCGGCCGTCACAGTGTGGAACCGACGCCCACGATAACTGGACAGTTTATTGCTGTCCAGTATTTCTTTCACCCTTATTTTTCGAGATGGGCACTTCCTTCCACGATGAAGAAAAGCTTACCCTCTTTTCTAAGTGTCACACCATCATCACCCGCGATAATTGAATTTGTGCTGTTCGTCATCAGCGGATACTCCAAAATAAGCAAATTGTAGACGAGCTTTTCGACTTCTGGAGGATCCTTCATAACCCTCACTCCATTGACCTCGACGATCTTATAGTGTTGCTGCAAATTACCGCCATTCACTGTAGCAGTTTCATCCAGCTCCAGCACACCGAAAAACTCGACAGGAATTTCTAGACCGGGTGCGATGTGAATAGTGTTTAGGCAGAACCAGCAAATCGCCTTCGGGTCAGTCACCGGTAAATTGCCATTGAGGGTAATCTTCAAGGTGTTTGTGCTGGCTCCAACATCGAAAGAAACTTCGCCGTATCCTGTAGTCTCTGAAGTGCTGTTTATTTCCAATCCTTTGTCTCTGGTGAACGTTGGAAATTCTGGAGTAGGCGTAAAAGTCGGTGCTGGCGTAGCAGTGGCGGTAGGGATTGGTGTAGGTGTCAACACCGAACCGAATAACTGACCGGGACCACAACCTGCAATCAATATACTAATTACCAATAAACAAATGACCATCATTAACCACTTTGTCTTCATTAGACTCCTGCGCTATCACGGGCGCGCCCGACTTTCTCTGTGCGGAAAGTCTGCGTAAGTTTAGCCGCCCAGTGAATGAGTCCACCTGCCCTGAGCAGCACCCCGAGTTTAGTCGAGGGAGCAGTCAAAGGGTCGGCCGCAAGCATCCTGGACGTTTAGGAAAACCGTCGTTCAGGGTTCACAGATTTGAGGTGTATTTCCGAATTCTCCACCCGTGACCTCAATCCTGTAGTCGACTGAACTCTGAACCAGGTTAACATTAATATTCCCGATGATTAATTATGCGTTTTGGGTGTTCTCGTAAGTCCGCTTGCGGTTGATGTTTAAACTAATTTCTGTCCTATTGCCTGACGAGTCATATTGGTATGTTGTTTTTTCGTTTTGTATATGTTCGATGGTCATAGGACCGGATTCGCAAGTAATTCCAATTGAATATTTCTCAGTGCCAATATCACATTCCAGCATACACGCAGGTGTAGGAGTAGCGGTCGGCTCGGCTGCCGGTGGAATAGGGTGGGAGCATCAGCCGGCCCGGCTGGCGTTTCGCTGCACCCAGTTAGTAACAAAACAAATAGTGTTTAGCCAAATACCTGTTGCCATAGTCTTCTATTGCTCATTCATCAATTCCTTTGTTGGCTCAGAGTGGTGGTGCTGAATTTATTCGGGGCATCCTTAACAAAACTTCTCTGAATGTTCGATATGCAGCTCCGCCATCATCCAGTAGTTTGCTTGTGTGAGTACACCTCGTGGTACCGGGTTGTGAAGTCCCCCGTTCTCTGATGATCGAGGTCCTGGGTTCCACCGAGCGCCCGGCAGTAATGGCATGAGGGGGCTGTACGGAGGGCCCGGAACCATACAGAAAGGGATCAAAGTCCGCAACCGACCCAGCCCCAGATCAATGCGAGGTCGGTTATTGTCCTTCGCAAGGCTCAATTATCAAGCGATAATACTTCAACAAAACGGTCATCCATTTTGCCTGACACTTCGTCGATTGTTATAACCGGAACAGTACCGTCAATGTAGAAAACAAATAGAAACGCTCCTGCTACATCCCTCCGGAGCACAACCATGTCCATGCGCATAGGGATGCCTCCCAAATCAGCGATCATGGTAAAACCTACCGAGGCATCACCAATGTTATCTAAATGAGTCAATTCTTTTTGCCCTTGGACTTCCGTCGCTCCCATTCCCAAGATAAAAGTATCCATCAGGAATTCTGGTTGACCCAGAGCTACGTCGAACCCAGCCTGATCATGATCAGTAGGGAGCAAGGTGGTGAAACCCATGATCATTTCGAATGGGTCAGATCCCATGAAAGCGAAGATTTCATCAACAGTAAATCCCTCAACACTTAAATCTTCTTTTGATAAACCAAATTCATCAAGGGCTATTGCTTCGAAACCAGATGGAAGATCTTTCAGGGTAAGCACAGCATCTGATAAAACACTAGGTGCAGGTTCGATCGTTGGGGTGAATGGAATAATTGTGGGCGTAGCAGTGAGCGTCGGTGTTGTTGTAGCGGGTTCTTCAGTAGGTATAGCTTCTTCCGTTGCTACGACATCCTCTGTCGCAGTTGGCAAAGGCTCGGCCCCGCCGCTGCCCCGCAGGTTAACCACGCCTGCAATAACAACACCAACAGCCAGGATACCGCCGATGAGCTTCCAGGGCAGGTTCTTTGACCCTGGTCCATTAGATGTGGGCGAGATTAGTGCCATGTTATCAGAAAGTGTAGCCTCTTTCTCCAGGTTTGATGTAGCAGTGTCGATCAGCTTGTTAATATGCGCTTCCCAGGACGGATCATATGCGTCCAGCCAATGGCGTGAAGAAAGATGCAGGCGCATTGCCCCGCTGGGATCAAGATTCTCGATCCGGAAGGGGAGTATGGTTTTCCCCTCAGAAATCGAATAGTATATTTCATCCAGCACGCGCTTTGATCTATTGGAGCTCTCGGAAAAGATGAGCAGCATAAGAGCGCAGTCGCTAATAGCATTCGTGATTGACTCGCCCCAATCTGTACCCGCCTTGATATCGCGCGGGGCATACCAGCAGCGAATGCCCCTGTTTTCAAGCGCGGAAACTACGGCATCCGCAACAATCTTGTCATTTGAAGAATAGCTGATGAATATATCGTGATTCATAATATCTCCTGCATAGATTGGAATAATCACAAGCTGACACTTTATGATATTCCAGCCGATCAGCGTTTGTCCCTACCGGAAGCGATTCCTTTCTGGTCTTACAGCTGCTCTCCCCAAGATTAGGAAATGGGGAAGTGACGAGCTGACGACAACGAACCAGCAGAAGAACGAGCGTCACCATACCAGGTTAGAAATGATTTCTCTTTTTACTGCATCCTGTTTTTATAGGTCGGCGTGCCTAATATATTCCGTATCTGCTAGTTCTTGGTTTTTCTCAACGGTTAATCGATGGTGGGGGCCTCTTCAGTCCGACCCACTCATCAAGATTCTTGTTTTGGAACTTCCTCGCTGCCATTCGGCCAACGCGATTTGCCGAGGCCGCGACTCACAGTTTCGCCAGTGTACAATAAGTGGTGGGGAGCGAGCAACAAGATGTGGGGGGTACATAATGCCCATAAGATCAATGCCATCCCCGCCACATAATCTTCGATAAGGTCTCTCAAGTGGAGTAATAGCATGTTGGACAAATCGTTGTTGTGTGCATTTACACAGATGCGGAGGATCAACAAGTGGGCAACGATAAGCAGATCAAGAATTACACTGCTTGATAAGCTCCGTCAGTTCGGTCTGTAAATTGCGATATATAAATATGAATCTTATAATGTTTCCGTAGGAAGGCTACTGCGATGAGCCCGGTGGCGAATTGGCCAGTGCAGTAGGGAAACAATTCGTTGGCGAAACCGCGAAAGAGATTTGATGTTTAAGATGAAGGATCTCAGCGATGGATGCGCCACGAGATTCAGCCGGATTTGCTTACATCAATTCGATTTGACTGTGACCCGCCGGTATTTGTCTCTCAATCCTTCGTTCCCTTCCGGACCATTTTCATTCGCTTGCGTCTCCCAATGATTCAATTCGATTGATATTTTCTTGTAAGGTCTAAATATATGGCTTTGTGGGATATTAATAACAAGCGATCCAGTGAAGGCGCGATATCGAAATCGAAGGATTTATTAACTTCCGGGTAGATATCCACTTTCCGTATAACGTCTATTCGTTCGAGTAGAGGGGTAACGATGAAAAACAGGTTTCACGCTGATGAAGAAGGCTTCACTCTCGTCGAGTTGTTGGTAACAATCGCAATCATGGGTGTGTTATCAGGCATCGTTACGATGGCGTTGAATGGATTGAGCACATCGGCAACGGAAAATACCAAAGCGACGGAATTGGATCTCGTCCAGACGGCTGCTGATATCTACCTGTCGGCGAATTATCCCACCACAACCATTACACCGCGGAATTTTCCCAAAGTGATATCAGTAAGTGACATAGATTGTGAATTCAGAGATTTCCTGCGGTCTTTGCCGACGAAATACACTTACTCCTGGAACGCAGACGGAACGGTGGTGCAATCAACTTTAATTTCCACAACAATGATCAAGAAGCCCGTAAAGAAAAAACCACCTGTGAGTCCAAGTATGCCTTACTACTAGATTCAACGCCGAAGCGCGGCTTTGAGGGTCGGGCTGCGAGTTTAGCAGCGGGGGTGCCCATTCTTTATAAAAACCGATCAGAGTCAAAGGCGCATGGATGAGATTCTAGATGCATCCTCTCCAAGAGTAAAAAAAAACCGGTTTATGCTGTGCTGACGTAAAATGCACATCCGTTTAAAATGCCTCATACGACCATGCCGACCTGACTTCTCACAAGGGATATTGGAAACATAGATCACTCCAGGTATACTTGATCAATCATCCTTCGGTTCCGGTGTGTAGATAACGGCCAGATTAATGGGATCTCTCGTTGTACTGAAACGCTCGCTGCGGAGGCGCCTAAAGGCAAGCTCGGGATGGTTGATGAGCGTAGAGGCCGTATCAGGGGATAATTCGACAGGCCAACCACTCGCTGGCGCCTTTCGGCAGAGCTCAGGATAAATGTTCCCGAGATTCAGGTGGATTTCCCTAGAGTTAGTGTATGATCGGCGATGAGGGCAGGCACCTTCGGCAGCTCTAAGAACACGGAACTTCGCCCTGCAAGAAACGCAGGAACTCCGACAGCTTAAAACCGTTATGTTAATCAAACATTAAAAGAAGATAAACACACAGCCAGATTAAAGGAGAATGCCAATGAGTATATTTAAAAGGAACACTAGTGAAGATGACATAGAACAATTAACTAAAGAACGCGATCAACTTTTAAAGGAGATTATCCCTATATTGCAGGATCAAGTTCGCAACAACCCCTCTGATGGGAAAATACACATCGAATTAGTTAAAGGTTTAGCCATGGGGGGGAAACTTGACGAAGCCAAAGTTGAAAGTGATAAGGCAATGTTAAAGTTCCCTGTTTCAGAGCGTGGGGAGATTTGGAAATTGCAGGAGGAAATCGACAAGTTGATCAGCAAAAGGGATTTGGGTTATTAGAACAAATGTGATTTTGCGTTGAATATCATAGGAGGAATAAATGGGACAATATTGGGCATATCTACACAAATACGGAAAAATACAGGTGAAAGAGTGGTATCAAGGCAATACTTATTTAAGTGAAGCCAATACCTCACCAAATGTTAAACGTTTTCTTGAAGAGCCCTTCGAGGCAGAATCAATGGAAGAGGCAGAGAAAATTGCCGCAAAATTACTTAATAATGAATAACAAGTTCTGAACCATTCGCTGGAGCCCTGGAAGAGCACCAGGATCTCCGATACTCGAAGAACGAGGGTCCACAATATCTCAAAGCTGTTGAGTCGAAAAGAACGATGATGCCAGGACAAGACAAGCAACGACAGGCGTTGTATCACCTTCTTGGTGACCTTCCCCCAAGAGATCGCTTGATACATCCGAAAGTGGTGGAACGGGGCGAGCGGAATGGATATGTTTTAGAGAAACTTATCTTGGACCTAAATGGCGTTGATCCTGTACCGGCCTATTTTGTTAAACCCAAAAATTCCGACAAACGTATACCATGCTTGCTCTACAATCATGCCCACGGAGGAGATTACGTCCTGGGTAAAGATGAATTGATTTTGAGTAGAAAGGAATTGTATGATCCTCCCTACGCACAGGTGATCACATCCATGGGATGGGGAGCATTATGTATTGATACCTGGGTTTTCGGCGAACGGCGCGGTCGTTCGGAATCTGAGGTTTTTAAGGAAATGCTCTGGAAGGGTCAGGTTCTCTGGGGAGCGATGGTATATGATAATTTGCGTGCCATCGATTATCTCATTACGCGCCCTGACATCGACGAACAAAGAATTGGCACGATCGGTTTATCCATGGGAAGCACCATGGCCTGGTGGACTGCGGCGTTGGATATACGCGTCAAAGTTTGTGTAGATATTTGCTGTCTGACGGATTTTGAGACTCTGATCGAGGTCGGAGGGCTCGATGGGCATGGCATATATTATTATGTACCGTCACTCCTTAAGCATTTCACAACCGCACAGATCAACGCGCTAATTGCTCCGCGGCCGCATCTAAGCCTCTCTGGCAACAACGACCCACTCACGCCTCCTGCCGGGTTGGATCGGATTGACAGGGAATTGAGACAGGTTTACGAGACGCTTGGAGCAAAAGATGCCTGGCAGATGAAGCGATACGAGTCTGGACATTTTGAGACCGCAGAAATGCGATCGGAAGTCATGGCGTTCTTGAAGAAATGGCTTTAGCGCTTTCCAATCCGCAGCGCCGTCCGAACATTTGCCAGAGCATTTCGACGGCGTTTAGATAAACGCCCCCGAGATTCAGCCAGATTTGCCACTAATTGGTGTATGATCGGAGATGAGGGCGGGCTGCTTTACTCAAAGACGTTTAGCGGCTACATTAATTCCGTAAGTAGGGGATCAGGCCTTCAGGAGGTTAGATCAATGGTTGGGACTAGAGGAAAGATCACACGGGCTAAATGAGGTCAATAACGGTCTGTCTACCTGAGCGATGTATTCGGAATTTAGAAGGAGGGAAAGCAGCTCCACGTTAATTTCCTCAAGAAGCAGAACCTCCACACATCACTCTCCCCGGGCGATGGGTTTTTGTATGACGTATTCATTATG
>DAOUEK010000095.1:0-7631 GCA_034430425.1 Anaerolineales bacterium
TTGCGGTTGTTAAGCCATATGAAGGACGGTGGATTGTTGTCGCTCGAAGAAATCTCGCTGGACTCCGTATTGGCGATGCATGGTCACATGCTTGATTTCAAAAAGAGGGGATCATTTATTCGCATCGGCTGGCATCGCCGGCTTGGTCTTGCTGTGCCCACGTACGGATACGCACCCGAACGAATATCCTTTTCCCGCATCCTGGTGGAATTCATCATTTCAGGAATCTTGTACGTTGGCCACTCCCGGTTGGCGAGGTGCTTGGTCGAGCGCATCCCCTTGAAGTGGATCGGGCCGTTATTCAACATCATAAGGAAGACCTGGAAAGGAGTTTCCAAACCGACAAAAAGGAGTGGTTTGCGGACGATGTCGTTTCGGATCGAGCCACCCTCACAAACGAAACCATAAAAAAGGATGGCCCTGCGGTCATCCGGGGAGTTGCAAGAATTTGATGCATCAAAATACTGCAGAGCAATCATTCCTCAGACGTGTACGTGAAGAGATCGGGCACTGGCAGCGGAAATATTGGACTTTCGAGGATGTTGGCGATCATTGGGACGCGACGGAAGATTATGATGAGATCAATGAGGGAACGTATTCTTATTTCCGCCGCTTCATTGATGGTCTGCGATTGAGCAACCTCGAAGCGGAATCGCATGTATTGGATTTCTGTGCGCGCACGGGCAACGGGACCGCCTATTTCTATGAAAATGGCAAGGTGGGTTCGGCAGTTTGCGCGGATGTCTCCGACCGCATGGGGGAGATATGTGTCCAGCGGCTCCGTGCGTGTGGATTGCAAAACTTCGTTTGGGAGAAAGTCCTCGATTGCCCCTTACCTTTTGAAGACAACGCCTTCGATGCCGTTCTGTGTTTTGAATCCGTGGAGCATTTTCCCGATCCTGCCCGTTTGATCAATGAACTCGGCCGCGTTACCCGTCAGGGAGGGTCACTCATTCTAACGACACCCAATGTGTTGTGGGAGCCGATTCATGCGCTTGCGGCAGTAACGAAGCTTCATCACTCTGAAGGTCCGCATCGTTTCATCCATCTGGGTAAATTGATGTCGATGGTCGTGGAGGCTGGTTACTCGATTGAATGCTTCCAAACGACCGTTCTTATCCCGGCAGGGCCGGGGTGGTTGATCAAACTCGGGGAGTGGCTCGAAAGGCGGACGGTGAATTGGCTTATGCCGATTTTGGGTTTACGCCGTGTGATCATTGGCCGAAAGGGTCCATGAGATTGAATCTCCGATGACGGCCAACACCACGATGGAATTTACGACTGGGATGCATTGACATGACGAACGTGACAGGCGGCGACGGGAGATCTGTTGTCCGAAGTCGTAGAATTTATAACGGTATGCGGTTTCTGTTTCCGCGGACAATCGGACTAATCCTGCTGATTATCTTACTCCAGCGGATAGACACAGGTCATCTTATGGATACGCTGAAGAAAGCAGATCTCGGCATGGTCACGTTGGCGATGATTTTGCTGATTGTTTTAATCGGTATCAAAACCGTTCGCTGGCAGTTGATTCTGCGAACGTTAAAGATATCCATATCCTGGCGTAATGCATTCCTGTCCTATTTCGCAAGTATTTTCATCGGGTTCCTGACACCGGGACGTTTGGGAGAGTTCGGAAGAGCACTGTATATTCGTAATGACCCGAATGCGCAATCTGGTGTGGGATTTTCCAGTGTTCTTGCCGATCGGCTTTTCGACCTGTATGCACTCATTCTCGCGGGAAGTGCCGCCATCTTCTCGCTGGGAAGCAGGCTGTATTGGCTGTGGACCATTTTGTTCTTCGTGGTCTCTTTATTACCCGTGTTTCTATTTATATCTGAGGTTTCTTTCAACTGGATAAAGAATCTCGCAGCTCGCCTGGGGCGGGTGGGAACGGGAGTGTTCGATCAGGAAGGATGGCTGATCGGAATGCGTCAAGGATTGCTTAAAATGGGAATGAAGCTCCTCGCTATCAGTGCAGTCTTGACGGTGACAGCGTACCTGGTCTATTTTACGCAGTGTTTTATTTTGTCGAAGGCATTGGCTATCGAAGTCAGCTATTCCAGTGTCATGTTTGCCGTGGCCTTGGGCAGCTTGATCACACTCTTACCTTTTTCAATATCCGGATTGGGAACACGTGAAGCAACGATCATTGCCTATTTGAGCACCGTTGGTATATCCCCCGAAACAGCCCTTAGCTTCTCCTTCCTCGTATTCGTCACGTTTTATGTTATGGGGGGATTGATCGGAGCATTGGCCTGGTTGGTTCACCCGATCCAGTTAAATTCGAAACGAGGAGAGGAGAATCGGGATTGAGATGAACAGAGGCGATACAATTCTCCTTCTCGCCCTGGCGGTGCTTGTATATCTAGTCGTTACTGTGGCTGTGTCTGTACCAGGCTACATGGACGCGGACTACTATTACGCCACAGCCCAACAGTTGGCTGCCGGCAAAGGATTCTCTGAACCGTTTATCTGGAATTATCTCGATAATCCCGCCGGTTTGCCGCATCCTTCGCATACGTACTGGATGCCGCTGACGAGTGTTATCTCCGCAGGCGCGATCTATCTTCTCGGCGATCATTTCCGAGCAGCACAATTTCCCATGTTCATCGCGGCCGTTCTCCTGCCGCTGCTAACCGCATGGTTGGCAGGACGATTCGGCGCAGATCGCAGGTTGATGGTGAGTGCTGGAGCGATATCCATCTTCTCAGGATTTTATGTGCCGTACTTAGTGACAACGGATTCTTTTGCTATTTTTGCCTGGATTGGAAGCGCTGTTCTCATTCTGGCGGCAGAGGCGAGCCATCAACCCAAAGCTTCCACATGGTTTTGGGTAGGAGTCCTTTGCGGACTTGGACATCTCACACGCGTGGACGGTTTCTTGCTGCTCGTGCCAGCTGCTGTGGCGATTTTATGGAGTGACGCCCCGAGGCGTAAAGCGATCGTGATGCTCGCAGTAGGTTATTTTATCTGCGCAGGACCCTGGTTTATTCGGAATTTAATCGAGACGGGACATCTTTTTTCAACGGGTGCAGGGCGCTCGCTATGGCTGCTTTCGTACAACGAGCTGTTCAGCTATCCCGCAGAAGTACTGACCCCTGAGCGTTGGTGGCAAGCAGGAATTGGGGAGATATTGTCGACGAGATTATCGTCTTTGGGTATCATCCTGCAGCGATTTGTCGCCGAAATTGGTTTGGTTTTCTTATGGCCTTTCATGATCGTCGGCGTCTACATGCTGCGAAAAAGAAGAGTGATCCGCTTGCTAATGGTCTATCTCTTTTTCCTTCTTGCTTCGATGATGATCGTCTATCCTTTCGCTGGCGCGTACGGCGGCATTTTTCATTCAGGTGTCGTTCTACTGCCATTCCTTTGGGCGCTTGCACCCATGGGAATCGATCGTACGATCGAGTGGGGTGCACGAATCCGCAAATGGGATGTACGCCAAGCCAAAAGAGTTCTGGGCACAGGAGCGATCGCCCTTGTAGTATTACTCTCTGTTGGCCTGACTTGGAGCAGAGTTGTGGGTTCATCGATTTTCTCCCCTCGCTGGCAGGCGCCGAATCGCACGTACACACATATTGGCGAACAGCTTTTTGATCTTGGTGGCGCGGCAGACATCGTGACGGTAAACAACCCGCCGGGGTTTTTCCTCGCAACGGGTATGCAAGCCGTCGTTATTCCCAACGGCACGCCGGAGACCTTGAAATCCGTAGTCGACAGATATCAGGCCCGCTGGCTGATACTTGATGTCAATCATCCCGCCGGTTTGGCTTCGCTGTATGCTGGTGATCGTTCACCTACCTGGCTGGAATTAATCGGGACCATCCAGGACGTCAATGGGGAGGATGTTCAAATTTGGAAAGTGCGATCCACGGAGGCAGCGCCATGAGCGCCACGGGCAGACGACTTGAGGCGCGTCGATTTCTTATCTTGCTGCTTCTAACAGGACTGGTCCTGGGAGGTTATCTGGCAACCAGCAAAGCCGTTTATGGTTTCGGTTTCCCGCTGGATGACGCCTGGATTCACCAGACGTACGCTCGAAATCTTGTTACGGAGGGAGAATGGGCGTTTCTGCCTGGTCAGCCCAGCGCTGGATCGACAGCCCCATTGTGGACGTTGGTTCTCAGCCTGGGATACCTTTTGGGGATTGATCCGAAGGCGTGGAGCTATTTACTCGGTGGATTGCTGCTGATGGCCACTGCTTGGGTGTGTGGGCTTTGGTTCGCACAGCGAATGGAAAAGCCCCGGCGATGGATCTTATGGGCGGCTGCACTCGTGATTCTTGAATGGCATTTAGCCTGGGCTGCCGTCTCAGGAATGGAAATCCTCGCCCTGGCCTTTATCGCTGCGTACGTCCTCTATCACCTGGAATGCACGCAGTTCCGGGCCGTGTATCTTGGCGCTGTAATCGGTCTCGGTGTCTGGATACGACCGGATGCGCTGTCCTTGCTTCTCCCGGTGGGCTGGATAATTCTATTTCGAGATCGAGCAACGTGTAAACGTCTGGTGGTCGATGTTGGAGGAGTCTGCTTGGGATTGGCCATCACGGTCCTTCCTTATGGAATGTTTAATTTCTGGCTTTCAGGAACCTGGTGGCCGAGTACCTTGTATGCCAAATCTGCTGAATATGCCGTTCTTCGAGAGTCTTCTCTCATTCAACGTTTGTTCACTCAGCTTTCTGTACCCTTTGTGGGAGCTGCAGTCATTCTTCTTCCCGGTATTGTGATCTCCGTTATCCAATCATATCGTGCGAAGATTTGGACGCAGTTTGCATCGTTGCTTTGGGCCGTTGGATTTCTGGCTGCTTATGCCTGGCGGCTGCCGGTGACCTATCAGCATGGGCGTTACGCCATGCCCGTCATCCCTACCTTACTTGTCGTCGGATCGAGTGGTTTGCTCGTCGTTCTGGATTATGATCCAAAACAAACGGTTCGTCGGTTACTGGCCAAAACTTGGCCGATAATCACCTGGGCAGCATCCCTGGCATTCCTCATTCTTGGTGCCCAGGCCTACGGCCGTGATGTGGCGATTATCGAAACGGAGATGGTGCAATGTGCGCAATGGATCGCGGTCAACACAGAATCGGATGCCATTGTCGCTTCACATGATATCGGAGCCTTGGGATATTATTCGAGGAGGCCATTGTTGGATTTGGCAGGATTGATTTCGCCGGAGGTGATACCGTTTATCCGAGATGAGGATGCCCTGGCGCAATACCTGACAGAGAACGATGCGGCCTATCTGATGACTTTTCCGAAGTGGTATCCGTCCCTTGTCCAACAAGCCAAGAGAGTGTATCTTACAGCATCGGAGTTTAGCCCCCGTTCGGGGGGTGAGAACATGGCCGTATATAAGTGGATATTGCAAGGTTTGCCTCATGAGTAATGTCTGTGCTATACTCGCCAATGTTAAAAAATAGGTGGCTAAGTTATGGAGAATATCCCTGTCATCATAGTCGACGACCATCCCCTTTTTCGCGAAGGCGTGCGAAACGTTCTCGATTTGGAAGATGACATCGAGGTGATTGCTGAAGGCACAAGTGGTGACCAAGCACTCCAGTTGGTGCGAGAGCTAAAACCGCGTGTTGCACTTATTGATGTCAATCTACCGAATATGAATGGAATGCAGGTTACGCGTCAGATTTCTGCGGAACGGCTGGACACATCGGTGGTACTCGTTACGGCGTATGATGATGTCGAGCAAGTCTTGCATGCTTTTCGAGCTGGCGCGGCAGCCTATTGTTCAAAGGATGTCGAAGCGGGCAAACTGGTTGACGTCATCCGGCATGTGGCCAGGGGTTTCTTCGTTGTCGGCGATCAGGTATATGATTCCTCCGGGCTGGATCAATGGCTTTCGCGTGGTGTAGAGACGGTTCGTCGTCCCCACCTCGATGGCGATGTGGAAGCCTTTACACCGCTTTCGCCTCGCGAGATGGAAATCCTTCAATATGTGACCCGCGGGATGAGTAATAAAGAGATCGCAGCCCGATTGGGGATTAGTCACCAGACGGTAAAAAATCACATGACTTCGATTTTACACAAACTGGACGTGGAAGACCGGACACAAGCTGCCGTGTATGCCTTACGACACGGCTGGGTACGTCTACAAGATACTCGGAAGTAAATAGGCATTGCGATGACCGAATTAGAAATTAATGAACTCTCACCTTTTGATGAATTCCTGCACGCATCCCGTGAAGAAGTAGAGCAAGTGCGCAGAGAGTTGAAAGAAATCACTTTACTTGTAGAACAGAGCCAGGGCGAGGTAGAGAAGCTTGCACAACGAAATGCTTCGATCACTGCCCATTTGCATCAGATGCAGTCGAATTTCGATACTGTGCCCCGTGGGGATATTCAATCTACCTATGAAGCGTTTACCGATGCGCAGCAGCGACTCTTCACGATGCGCGGTCAATTGGAAAAATTGCAGAGTGATGAAGCCCATTTAAAACGGTATGGCGATTATCTGGCAAAGACTCTGAATATCCTGGAAGGTGGGCCGAAGGACTCCCTTACGGGACTGATGGATGGTGGGCCATCCACAATCCAACAAATTATCGAGGCGCAAGAGGATGAACGGCGAACGATTTCACGCCAATTGCATGATGGTCCGGCTCAAGCGTTGTCGAATTTCATCCTCCAAACGGAAATCGCAGCACGCCTTTTCAGCACAGACCACGAGAAAGCAAAAGAAGAGTTGAATAACTTGAAGGCTGCAGCCGCTTCCACTTTTGCAAGGATACGAGATTTTATCTTCGATTTGCGGCCAATGATGTTGGACGACCTGGGTCTGGTGCCAACGGCCAAGCGATATATTGAGGCGTTCAGCGAGAAGACGGGCGTTGAAGTCTCGACGGTTATCACCGGCACAGAGCGTCGCCTTGAACCCCATATCGAAGTACTGACGTTTCGTGCCTTGCAGACCTTACTACGCAATGTGCGGGACTATGCCCAGGCTACACAAACCAAAGTTATGGTCGACATCGGGGAACGAGAGCTGAGGGCTAGTGTTGAGGATAATGGTCGTGGGGCGGATCTCGAGTCACTGTCGGAAGACGAGCTGAAGAAATATGGTTATGAAGCACTTGAGGATCGTATTCATCAAGTGGGAGGCACAATTGAAATCAACAGCACGGCCGGGGAAGGTACTCGTGTAACTTATTCGATTCCTCTGGGGGCATGATCTAAATCCAATCGCATTAAGACAGGTGAATCCTCATTGATTCGAATCCTGTCAATGGAGCGTTCGATAGCATAATCTGGGAAAATATGACATGGTTAACGGGAGAAATCGATCGCCTGGATGCTTTGAAAAGTGAGCGTAATTCAAGAGAATGATCACACTTAACGATTCTCGATCGAATAATACGTCCCAGATATCGATTTTATTGGTATTGTAAGCATCGGAAAGATGTCCTATTGAATCAGGGTGTTGCAGTACCTATAATTATGCGTACTCAAGGAAATTCTAGAAACTACATGAAAAGGAGGTGAATCAGATGCTATACAGCCCGAAAGAAAAAGGTCAAGGCCTCGTCGAATATGCTTTAATTCTTGTATTGATCGCAGTTGTCGTGATCGTTACTTTGGCGCTGCTTGGACCTGCCATTGGAAATGTGTTCAGCA
>DAOUEK010000096.1:0-50966 GCA_034430425.1 Anaerolineales bacterium
ATCGAGGGATTACTCGAAGAATGTCGGACGGCAGGTATTCAGGGCAAATTACAGATTACCGGTGAGGAACGCGAGTTGCCTGCGCAAGCTGATCACACTCTCTATCGCGCCGCACAGGAGGGTTTGACCAACGTATGCAAACACGCACGTGCCTCCAGTGTGAAAGTGCAACTCGATTATGCCGCGGAAGGGGGGATTACGTTGGTGGTCGAGGATAATGGGGTGGGAGTGAATCTCGAAAAGATGGAAGAAGGATTCGGCCTCTTTGGCTTAAGAGAGCGTGTACATATGCTCAACGGGCGTGTGACTCTGCAAAGCACAGCACCAAAGGGATCCAGCCTGGAGGTATTTATTCCCGTATGACGTCGAGAAGCGAACAGGTTGTCCGTGTCCTGCTTGTAGATGATCAGGTTTTATTCCGGGAAGGACTACGAACGTTGCTTTCGGTTCAGCGTGATATCGAAGTCGTGGGCGAAGCGGGCGACGGGATCGAGGCCGTTCGCGAAGCGGTTCGTCTCAAGCCCGATGTTGTGCTCATGGATCTGCAGATGCCCCAGCTCGATGGTGTGGGGGCCACCCGGCAGCTGCATAGCGAGTGCCCACAGAGCAACGTTGTTATCTTGACCACATTCGACGATGATGAATACGTTTTCGAGGGATTGCGTGCAGGTGCCAGGGGATATCTTTTGAAGGACGTCTCCTCGGAAACCCTGGTCGAAGCCATCCACGGCGCGGCGCGCGGCGAATCCTTTCTGCAGCCCTCCATCGCCACCAAGGTGGTGGCTGAATTCTCCCGACTCACACCCAGAGCGAAGACTCCCCATGAATTGATGCCGGAACCGCTTTCCGAGCGGGAATGTCAGGTTCTGCAGTTGATAACTGCCGGTGCGAGCAACCGCGAGATCGCCGAAACGCTGGTCATCGCCGAGGGTACGGTAAAAAATCACGTTACGCATATTCTGGAAAAGATGGGCGTGCGTGATCGTACGCAAGCCGCTCTGCGCGCCCGGGAGTGGGGTCTCATTTAGGTTTTTCAGTACAGCATTCATCTTTTGTGTCACGTAAATTTCATTCACTCATATTAAGCGGCCGTGATGGCCGCATTTCTTTTTTTTCTCCCGAATTCTTCCTGACATGGAGACCTGCTGGCTCCTGAATGTGACCTTCCTACTGAGAATGTGACCTTGGAGTGCGACCAAAAGCACATCCAATCCGTATAGGATTCGGCTACAGTCTTCATGGTCGTGATTATTAATGTGCAGTTGAAGCACAAGGAGGAATGAACGTGAATAACATGATTGAAGCACAAGCGCTGACCAAGCGCTACAACGGGACCCCCGATCCAGCTGTGGATGAAGTCAGTTTCGTCGTCCGCCAGGGGGAGATTTTCAGCCTGTTGGGACCGAATGGGGCGGGTAAATCAACCACATTATCGATGCTCTCTTGTTTGCTCAAACCCACCAGCGGTGAGGCACTCATCGATGGCGCGTCGATCATCCAGGCACCCCAGAAAGTGAAAGCGGTCATCGGCGTCGTACCGCAGGAAATCGCACTCTATCCGAAATTGACGGCCTACGAAAACTTGATTTTCTGGGGTCGCCTCTACGGGATGGGGGGCAAGGCACTGCGCAAACGTGTCGATGAGGTGCTCGATATTACCGGCTTGCGCGAGCGAGCGAAAGACCGGATCGAGACCTACTCGGGGGGCATGCAGCGGCGCATCAATATTGGCGTCGGTTTGCTGCATGAACCGAAAGTGATTTACATGGACGAACCCACGGTCGGGATCGACCCGCAGAGTCGGCGCAGCATTCTCGATACCGTAATGTCGCTCAACGAGCAGGGCATGACCGTGCTTTACACCACGCACTACATGGAAGAAGCCCAGGAGCTCAGTGATCGCATCGGTATCATCGACCATGGTGAGATGATCGCCCTGGGTACGCAACGGGAGTTGACACAATTGGTGGGCGAGCAGGATGTGGTCGAGATGCACATCGCCGAAGAAACCAGTCGACCGGAAGTCGTCGAGGCGTTGGGCCGCGTACCGGGTGTGCACCAGGTGCAGCCGTTCAACGGCACGTTACGGCTCTTTGTGGATGACGGCAACGCTGTACTACCGGACTTGATCACCGTTGCCAATGCGCAGAATGCAAAAATTACATCTGCCTCGATCCAGGAACCCAACCTCGAAGCCGTGTTCTTGCACCTGACCGGCCGGGCGCTGCGGGACTAGGAGGGCGAAGATGATCAAGTTGCTGGTGATTGGATTGAAAGATCTGAAAGTAGCTTTTCGAGACAAAGTGGGCATGATCATGCTGGCAGGGCCTTTCGTCCTCACGCTGGCCATGGGTTTTGTCACCGGGGCGTTTTCGGTCTCGGCGGGCGAACCCGCCATACAGGCTACCAAAGTAGTGGTTGTCAACGAAGACGAAGGCGAATTGGGCGATGCAATGATAGCGTGGCTGCAGGACGAAAGCATGCACTCGGTTGTCAGTGTATCCGTTGTGAGCAGCACTGCGCGAGCTCGTGATCTCGTTGATGAAGGCAATTCCGTTGCCGCGCTGATCCTGCCGGTTGATTTCAGCCAGGCAATTTTAAGCGCTGAAGGGCTCGAGCAGGAGAGTCCGATCGAAATGTACGTCTACCCCGGTCAGCCGATCCGTGTCAGCATTGTACGTTCGTTGATCGAGCGTTTTGTAGTACGCGTCGATGCAGGGGTCGTCAGCAGTAAAGTCGCCGTAACCGGGCTGGTTGGGGCGGGTTTGATCCAGCCGGAGGAAGCCTATGCTCTCGGCCGGGAAATCGGCGAGGCGTTGGTGGCACTGGAATCCGGTGCTATGGCCGGCATAACCGTCCAAAGTCAGCGTGTGGAGGAAGAGGAAGTTGATATTCAACCACTGGCGTTACTGGCGCCGAGTATGGCCATGTTGTTCCTGATGTACACCGTTTCCGGCATCGGTGGACGCAGCATTCTCGCCGAACGCGAAGAAGGCACCCTGCCGCGTATGCTGTCTACACCAACAGATAGCGCCTGGATTCTGGGAGGTAAAGTGCTCGGTGTTGTGCTGGTGGGCGTGGCGCAGTTGGCAATCGTCATCGGGGGCACCAGCCTGCTCTTCCAGCTTAACTGGGGAGATACCCTAGGTGTGGCCGTCCTGATCATTGCCGCCGTCTTTGGCGCAGCCGGGTGGGGCATTCTGTTAGCCGCTTTCGCCCGAACGGCGGAGCAGGTTTCGACAATCGGTATGGCCATGATGCTGTTCTTTGGGCTGCTGGGCGGTTCGTTCTTCGGCGGCGGCAGCTTTGGCGGCACACTGGGAACGATTGGAAAAATCACCCCCAACGCCTGGGCGCAGGAAGGGTTTGCCATCCTGGCCGGCACAGGCACGCTGGCGGATATCCGTGGAATGATCCTCGGACTGGTTTGCATGGGAAGTCTGTTATTCGGCGTGGCGGTCCTGGTTTTTCGCCGCCGCGGTTTGGTGCGGTGCTGATGGAAGCGCTGCAGTGGAGTAATGAAATGAAGAAGATATATAACATCGCCTGGAAAGATCTCAAAAACCGGTTTTCCAACCCGATGGAGATCATGTTCTTCCTCGTCCTGCCGATCATATTCACGTACTTGTTGAGCGGATCGATCGGATCGGATGGGGGAACGTATCAACTGCTCGTCGTCGATCAGGATCAAACATCGCTGTCGAGTCAATTGGTCGAAGGGCTGGCGTCGGCGGGAACGATGGAGATCGTCTCGATCTCGGAAGAAGAAATGGAAGCGGCTGCTGAAGCGGCAGAAACATCTGCAATACTGACCATCCCCACAGGTTTTCAGGAGCAGCTTTACCGTGGTGAATCGATCGATCTCGCTCTACAAGAAATTGGGGAAGAAGATGCCTATGATGCAGCCGAGCAGCAGGTATTCACAGCTGTGGAGCAGATGGGTCGAGCGCTCCTGGCGGCAAACGTGAGCACGGCGGAGTATGGAAAGCGGGGAGAATTTTCAGACGCCGCAGCTCGGGAGATGTATTTCGAAGAGAGCTACGCACGAGCCGAAGCTGCCTTCGGCGACCTGCCGGAGCGTGTGGAAATCCGCACACCGGACGAGGGTGTGGTTTACGAAAGAGAAAAGGCCAACAGCGTGCAGGCCAGTGCAGGGCAGTTGATCACCTGGGTCTTTATCCCCCTCCTGGCCACAGCGGCCGTGCTGGCCGATGAACGCACAACCGGCACGCTGCAGCGCTTGTTCACCACACCGACCAACAAGGCAACCTTTCTGCTGGGCACGATTCTGGGCCAGCTGCTGGCAGCCTGGGTGCAGATGGCGTTGCTGGTGATCTTCGGTATTTATGTGCTGGGCATCAACTGGGGTAATTCCATCCCCGGTTTGGTGGTCTTGCTGCTGGCTTTCAGCCTGGCGGCGACCGCACTGGGCACGTTGTTGGGAACGCTGGTGCGTTCCACCGCCCAGGCCGGCGGCCTGGCACCGATAACCGGTATGGTCATGGCACTCATGGGGGGATGCTGGTATCCTGGAGAGCTGTTCCCTGATACCGTAAAGACTGTGAACCAATTTCTACCTACCACCTGGGCGCTGCAGGGTTTGAACGATCTGGGGCTGCGCAGGCTGGGATTGGTAGAAATCCTGCCCGAAGCCGGAGTGTTAATGATCTTCGCCGCGGTGTTCTTCGCTCTGGCCATATGGCGCTTTCGCTATGAGTGATGTATAAGTGGATTGGTACTCGCCCCGCAGGGATGGAAGTCGCTGCGGGGCGTTTCATTTTAGCAAAGTTATTTCTAGAAATGGTCCAGTTCACAGCCCTTTTGATTTTACTCTGCGTATCATCCTGTCGATGTCAGCATTTATATTCAGGTGAGAAATAACGATATCGGGATTGTTCCGATCAAATACACGAAAGATTTCATCAGCGAACGCTTGACCAATTGAGTTAATACCGCCGAAATCAAGCATGATATGTTTGAAGTCGTGTAATCGATTAAGTAATCGTCTAGCTTGCGATCGTGAAACCAGATGGTCACTACCAAATCTTGCTAAAGAGACTGGCACATCGGTTTTTGAAAATGCATAGTCGTCATCTTCATCTGATGTGTAGCGGTCAAAAACATCCTTCATTGTTTTCTCTGACCTTGTACTTATACTCATTTCGACACCAGTTCCTTCAAACGATTCTTGGAATTTTCGTATTTCTTGATCCCTTAATATGTTCGGTGAATAGTACAAACCATCCGAAAAAATTATGAATCTATCAAACATCCTTGATACAAAGAAGATGCCTTCTCCAGTATGTCGACTTGGATCAGTTGTTAACTTGCCTTTTGAAAGCTCAAGAATTGCTTGCCTCGGCTCACTTATTCGTGGAATCTCTCTCTGGATCTTTTTAAATATGCCTATTCCATTATCATGCAGGATAAATGAAATATTTGCCGCAGTCAGCTGGACATGAATTCTTCCTTGAGTGCCTTCGGAATGCTCAATGGCATTATTAATCATTTCATTCATCCCGTATTCGCAAATTCGCATGACATTGTCTTGAATACCGCTGAGAAGTGGTCGTGCCAAGTGACGCCACACTTTATCTTCTTCTGTGTCTGGTGATAGGTCAAATGAGAACTCATCGTCTGTAAGCAACTTTAGCTTGTAATGGCGCGCACGTGTAGTTCCCTTAGCTTCTAGAAGCCCATCGTCTATTAGTTTGTTGATGTGTCCTAGAACCGCTGGACGTGAAATATTGAATCTGTTCAATGTGACCACGGAGATATCCTTCGGGTGGGACGTCACATTGTCCAAAATGTAATTCCTTATTTCAATTGATTTTTGCCTCGGTTTCCTCATTTATTAACTCAAAGATGCCACTTTATTATGAATAAGGCGAATAATTATTAATAATAATGTGTTGAATTATAAACTATAAGATGACGCATTGTCAATAATAACGGAGGTAATTATAAAGAATAAGGAGGTGTATTAGTAACTTAAAGGAATCAAGAGGTATGGCTTGAGTAGAACGATGGATAGCTTGAGAATTTGCGCTTATTCAATGGTGCTGGAGGCTTACTGATGTTTTTGCAGAATGCCAGCCAATCGGTCGATCTCTTTCTGCTGCTCCACGAGCATGGTCATGAGCAATAAATCCAGGGGGGTCAGATGGGCGCAGGCCTGGCGGATGGGCCAGTGGTGCTGCACGGAGGAGAGCAGTGTATCGAGGACGGCCTGGTCTTGCGGGGTCATAGTGCGGCGGAAACGGGCGAGCGTGCGCATGTCGCTGTCGACGGCCAGGGTCTGCGGCTCGAGGGGATAGGCCAGGAAGCTTTCCACGAAGTGCTCCTTTGGATCAGGATGCATTCACGATAGCGCCTTTCCCCGGCGCGCACATCCCCTTGCAGGGGGAAACGCGCAGGGGATTTCAGTTATTGTATTGGGGTGTGAGCTTTCGATTGAGCTGTGGTTAGGTTGGATTAATTATCGATGTCCGCTTCATTCTCGGGCTGAAAGATGGCTTCGATCTGCATGCCAAACAAATCCGCCATACGGAAGGCGAGCGGCAAACTGGGATCGTATTTTCCCGTTTCGATGGAGTTGACCGTCTGACGAGATACACCAAGCCGTTCGGCAAGATCGGCCTGTGACCAGTTCTTCTCCGCGCGCAGCACTTTCAAACGGTTATTCATTGGTATTTCCGTTTGGCGAAGAGAAAGCCGAACGCCCAAAAGAGAATCACCATGAAGGCGACGAGGGCAAGATTGATATACAACTCGGTTAATAATTGTAACAATCCAAGTGCCAGCGAAAGGACCACCGTACAAGCCAGACTGAGCGAATACGCCTCTAACTGAATACGTTGCTGCAGTTCATCCATTTCACAGATGGCGATGCCAATGGCTCGCGCCAGGGCATAGCCGATAATAAGTACTGGTGGGATTGTCGGTAGGGTTACCAGTAAGTAATGCTTGTCGTCAAGCCAGAGGTCGGGATCTGTTATGAGTAGTACACAGTACAACAAGAATGAGAGGGCTAGCGCGAGAATGCCCAGTAGAAATAACCTGTAGGTTCTGCTCTTTTCGTTCATCTTATGCTCCGCCAAGCGCGACGAATTGGACGCAGTTTTAATATATAGTAAATGGAAGGAAGAGTCAAGGGAGCTTGACAATATGTCAAGCACCATGTTCATGGGCAAGTGTAGAGGATCGAAAAATGCTTATGAAAGCGGCATGGCTTCGGCGAATTTGGCCGCCAGTTCTCGCGTGCGCGCCACCGTCTCGGCTTCGTCGATGGTGAGTAATTCGCGCTGGCGCATCACCACACGTCCGTGGATGATTACCGTGGACACGTCCTCGCGCCCTACAGCGTAGACCAGGTGCGAGAAGACATTATACATCGGCGCGAGATGAACGCTGTTGAGATCGATGAGGATCAGGTCGGCGAATTTTCCGGCTTCGATCGAGCCGAAGCGATTGCCTATGCCCAACGCCTCCGCCGCCTCACGCGTAACCGAGCTGACCACTTTCTCGGCGGGTTGAAAGGTAGGATCGTGGTGCACGCCGCGATGCAGAATGGCGGCGATGCGCATGTGCTTCCACATGTCCAGGTCGTTGCCGGTGGCCGAGCCGTCGGTGCCCAGGAGAACGGGGACACCGGCAGCGTGCATCTGCGGCAGCGGGGCGATGCCGGAGCCCATCTTGAGATTGGAGATCGGGCAGTGAACGACCGCAGCACCGCGTTCCGCAACAATCTCGATATCGGCTTCGTTCAGGTGGACGCAGTGTGCCAGACTGGTGCGCGGGGTCAGTAGTCCCAGGTGATCGAGATGTTCCGGCGGTGTTTTCCCGTACCTCTCTCGCACCGTAGAAACTTCGTCCGCCGTTTCGGACGCGTGGGTGTGGAAAAGGGCATCGAATTCATCAGCCAGTTCCCAGGCTTGTGTGAGAATATCCGGCGAGACCGTGTAGGTGCCATGGGGCAGCACACAGGGCAGGATGAAAGGGTTTTCTGTATATCGATGGAAGAATTCGCGGCCGCGTTGGGCGCGCTCCGCAGCGGGGATTCCGTCCGGACCGTCAAAATCGACGAAGATGGGTCCGTTGATCAATCTGAAACCCACGGAACTGGCCACCTCAGCTGAAGCTTCCGGGAACCAATACATGTCCAGCGCCATGGTGGTGCCCCCGCGGATCAGCTCGGCAAAGGCGAGCCGCGTGCCGATTTCTACCGTGTCCGGACGGATGAAGCGGCCTTCCGCTTCCCAAACTCTCGCCAGAAACGGATCGAGGGGCAGATCGTCGGCGAAACCGCGAAACAGGGTCATTGCCAGATGCGTATGGGCGTTGATCAATCCCGGCATGACGATGTGTTGGTCGGCGTCGATGACTTCTTTTGCTTCGTATTTTGCGTCCAGGTCTGAGGTCGTCCCGACGTCTATGATTTCTGTGTCCTGGATGGCCACCGCGCCGTCCTCGATGACGCGGTTGACGTCGTCCATGGTTACGATCAGGCCGTTCTGGATCAGTATATCGATGGATGATTTCATGGCGCATCCTTTCAGGCTGAAAAGGAGTTCTTACAGCAGCGCTTCGTCGAGCGCGTGGCGGCAGGCGCAGTTGTATGACTCGGGTAATGCGCATACGACGCGTTCGAACAACTGACCGATGATGTCTCCCAGACCTTCGAGATTCTGCATGACTTCATTTACGCTCAGGTTCGATCCCATTCCTGCCGCTTGATTACTGACGACACCCAACGTGGCGTAGCACATCGCCAGCTCACGCGCCAGCACACACTCGGGGTAGTTGGTCTGTCCCACAAGATGTCCGTCCAGGCGGCGGATCATCTCGATCTCGGCCCGGGTCTCGAATCGCGGTCCGGAGAAACAGGCGTAGGTAGCCCCGCGCTGCAGGTCGACCCCGAGTTCGCTGGCCGCTTGCGCTGTGGCGTCGTGCAGGGTGGGGCAGTAGGGATCGGTAACGTCGACGTGGGCAAGTCTCCCGTACATTGGAAAGAAGCTGTCTGGGCGGCCGTTGGTGAAGTTGAGGAATTGGTCGATCAAAACCAGCGTGCCTGGCGACCAATCCTGCACGAGCGAGCCGCAGACGCTCGTAGCGAGGATGCGTTCGACTCCAAGCTTGTGGAGTGCAAAAATATTGGCTCGATAGTTGATCTCATCCGGTGCCAGGTTGTGTTTTCTGCCATGACGCGGGAGGAAGGCGATCTCCCGTCCTTCCAGGCTGGCTATTTGGATATCAACTTTGCCGAAAGGCGTGGATACCTTTTTTGATTTTCTCGTTCGCATATCCGGCAGGGTGTAGAAGCCGGTGCCGGTGATCAGACCCGTTCTTATGGTCACGAAAGCCTCCATAGCCACTCTGCTTCTTTATACAACAGCTTGTGCTGGCCTCCAAATCAGATTAAACACATTGTTGTACGCACTTGTCAGAACGGTGTGCATCGGGCTTTCTCGCTATAATCGATCTCCAATATTCGTTGTCCACGTATCTTGCGAATTCACGAAACGTAGTCTATTGTTTGGATGTTCTACATCGATTTCGCCCGGGAAGTGATGGTGAGGGACCGTGTCCAGGCAGAAAACGAGATTTGACCCAAGATCGATAGCCAGGTTGGTCGTTCAGTTGATTCTAGTGGCTGCGATTCTTTTTCTCAGCGCCGGCACCATACGCTGGACCATGGGTTGGTTGGTTATCGGCTTGTACGCCATCGTGATGCTGGCAACAATCAGCTTCATTCTAGTCGATCGTGCGTTCCTGGCGCAGCGCACGAAAATCGACTCGGCGACGAAAGGATGGGACAAGATCATCGCCGGAATGCTGCGCTTCATCAGTCCCCTTGGCATCCTCGTCGTCGCGGGGATCGAATTTCGATTCGGTTCGGCCTGGGAATTGTCTGCTTCGATCAGAATGCTAAGTCTGATGGTCGCGATCCTGGGGTATGGCGTGGGGATCTGGGCGACGAGTTCCAATCCGTTTTACGCCGGATATGTGCGCATCGATGAAGCGCAAGGCGTTGTGAGCGCAGGACCGTACGCTCACATACGTCATCCCGGGTACGCAGGATCGATCCTGGTACAAATCGGCCTTCCCATACTGCTTGGATCGATGTGGGCATTGTTTCTTGGAATCCTTGGCGTCGTTCTCGTTGTTGTGAGGACGCATCTGGAAGATCGGACGCTGATGCAGGAGCTTCAAGGGTACGATCGATATGCGACAAAGGTCCGTTTTCGGTTATTTCCAATGATCTATTGAGGTAAAGAATATCTGATCATTAGGTAATGATTTATTTTTATCCCGAATATCCTATGAATGGAACCGCTGATGCTTGTATTAAAATTTTTTATCTAAAGTGGGAGGATAATGAGATGAGAAAAATCTCAAAGCTGTGTTCGATTGTGTTGTTGGTCAATCTGGTACTTGCCGCGTGCGGCCCTTCTCAGGCCGAACTCGATGCCACGGAAACAAAGGTCGCTGCTGATACCTTCGCTACGCAAACGGCAAATGCGCCCACTGCAACGGCAACCCTCACCGCGTCACCGGAGCCGACATCTACATTTACAATTACACCTGAACCGTCGTCGACGCCAACATCAGCTCCGCCTCCAGTCGAAGACCCCACCTCGAGTGGTGATGTACGCGAGTATTCCATGGGTGGTTTTCATATTTCCTTACCTGCGCGGTGGGAGGTTATTGATATTGATAAAGAGGGTGTGGATGCTTTGTGGGAAATAATCGAAGGGCTGGAAACCGAGTGGGCGGAAACCGCTCGAGCGATGTATAACTCGGAGGCAATGCTGGAAGCATTTGATTTGTGGGCAATCGACTATCAGCTGGCGGGTCTTGGCTTCGCTGTGGCCACTGTGTTGAGCCAGGAATTACCCTATGCGATAGAGGCCGAAAGCCTGTGTATGATGATGCTGGCCACATATGAGCAGATGGGTATTGAGGTGGTTGATTCCGATTGCACGCTGGAGGTGAACGGGATCGGTGCTGCCCGCTTTGTTATACAAATCGAGGTTGAAGGCATGGTGATGAAGCAGGTTCAATACTGCTATCTGAGCGGGACAGATATGTGGGTGCTGTCTATGGGTGTCGATGAAACCGCGTGGACGGAGTATGGACCCATATTTATCGAAATCGCAGAATCGTTCCGGATTGGGTGAATTCAACAATTGATCCTGAACGTACAAGCTATGCATACAGTCCATACGGGCCATTGAGAAAGCGGAATTTCTTGGCTACAATTCCGAAAAGTGGATCGTGATGTTCGATGTGGAGTGGTGATGATTAGGAACAGCGGTAGAAGATTCCCGATACGCTTGTATTCCATCCTTGTGTTGATATTGTTTTTCCCCCTAACCGGGTGTGCGCAGGTCAAGCAAATCTTCGCCACGAAGACCCCCACGCCGACCCATACGCCGACGAAGACCTACACCCCAACGCCGACGCTGACGTATACGCCGACGTTTACTCCCACGATCACACTCACGCCAACTCAGACGCTCACCCCGACGATCACTCCAACGCCGACGATCACACTTACGCCAACTTTTGATTTCCCCAAAGTGACGGTGAAAACACAATCACACTGTCGCTATGGACCGGCGACGGCTTACCTGCACGCCGGGGATTTCTATCCCGGGGATAAAGGCATTCTCTGGAACCGCAACTACGATGGCAGCTGGCTCTGGGTGAGTTGGGAAAAACAACATTGGGCATGCTGGATCGCAGCTTCCCTGGTGGACGTGGATGGTGAGATCCTCTCGGTAACGACTTACATGAATCCCTTACCCAAGTCTACGCTGTATCAACCACCGAAAAAAGTCAGAGCATCGCGACAGGGTGACGACGTCTTCATCACCTGGACACCCGTCGATATGACTCTGGACGACGATCGCGGCTACTTCATCAAAGCACAGGTTTGTTTACATGGTTATCTTGTAGATGTCGTCTATCACACGGATATTAATAACTTCACTTTGACAGATGAACAAACCTGTGATCGGCCTTCGAATGGCACCGTACAAGCCGTTGAAAAGCACGGTTATACCGATCCGGTGCAGATCCCCTGGCCATAGTTATTTTCTGATTGCAGGCTGATACTGAATCCGCTTTGCGCCGTCGGATGTTTATAATCCGACGGCGGTTTGTTTTGGCTAAGGTCGGCTGCAATTCTCAGAGATCAAGTGTGCGTGCGGATGTATTTTTCACTCGCCCGTTCGAGATCGGAGTACAAACCACGATACCTGCGGGGTAATAAGGATGCCAGCCGGTACATCATTGTATCTGCCATTTCCTGGCGGATCGTTGGTGTGACGCGTTTTGTGCCTGCATCCAGGTAGAAAGGCTCTCCCACCGCCAGATGAACGTCGGTTCTCCGCAAGCGACGAAGATTTTCGCTGAAGCGCTCGTTGCCGTAGCACACAATCGGCTGGATCGGTGCGCCGCTGCGCAGTGACAGGAGCACGCTACCGGCATGACCGCGCTGCAGTCTGCCGTGTTTACTGCGTGTGCCTTCCGGGGCGATGACCAGGATGGCGCCCTGTTTCAAACGCCGGAGCGCTTGCCGCATAGCTGAAATATCTGCTGTGCCGCGGCGCAGCGGAATGGCATCCACGGCCGTCAACAGCCAGCGAAAGAAAGGACTTTCCCAGCGGTATGCGGCGACAAAGCCGGTAATCGGGCGCGGTTGCAAACGGGTATAGAGGATGGGTGCCTCCACCATGTTGATGTGGTTGGTGATCAGGATCAAAGGACCTTGCCTCGACACCTGCTGCAGTTGAGAATCGTCAATACGGCAAAGTGTGCTTGTCAGAGCCTTGAAGAAGGAGATGATCATTCGTTTTTGCAGTGTCATACGTGCTCGCTTGAAATGTTGTAGCTGGTTTCAGTGACCGTGATGATTATTTTTGTTCTTCTTTTTCCAAAGTGGCTGCCAGTACATTATTAGATTTTACAGGTTTACCGATTATATGGGGAATGCCATTCTCCTACTCCTTTCCACACTCTATTCATACTCTCTTCACAATCAAGTGCCAATATGTGCCTGAGAACATAGAAAAAGGAGATTGGAAAAAATGAAAAACCGTGTTCTTTTTATCGTCGTGGGGATTCTGGTGTTGGTCGTTGGTTTGATTGCTCTGGGTGTTTACGTCTACAACCTGGGTGCAGCTTCCGCTGCAGATGAAAGCGCGGAACTGCCGTTGCGCCTGCGGGAATTTGGTCCCTTTCCTTCCGCGCTGGGAATTGTCTTCGCAGTGATTGGCTTTATGATCCTGCTTAAGTTCGCAGTTCCCATGATTCTGTTCCCGCTTTTCGGGATCGGGTTCTGGGGTGTGCGCAGGCACTGGCGAAGATATGGCCCATGGCACTGTCATCCCATGGATTGGGAGGATTGTGTTCCCCCCATGGTGCGATCATGGCATCGTCGGATGCACGATATGGACGAGAGCGACGAATCGCCTGCAGAAGAGTGATCTTCTGGCCTATAATGTTTGCGTGGGGGATGTGCTTCACGCACATCCCCTGCGCGGAGGGCATAAGCGGTGAAAACGGTTCTGATCGTCGAAGATGAGCCCAAAATCGTCCAGATTGCCCGCGATTACCTCGAAAACGCGGGCTTTTCGGTTTTAGCTGCCGACAGCGGTGAGGCTGCTCTGGTATCCGTGCGCAACCAAACGGTCGATCTCATCGTGCTGGATTTGGGCTTGCCCGACATCGATGGTCTCGACGTTTGCAGGCAGGTGCGGCGGAATTCGAATGTCCCAATTGTGATGTTGACCGCACGGGATGAAGAGACGGATAAACTCGTGGGGCTTGAATTGGGAGCTGATGATTATGTAACCAAACCGTTCAGCCCGAAAGAACTTGTGGCGCGTGTGCGCGCCGTTTTTCGTCGTGTTGAAGCAGCGGAGAAACCACCTGAGGTCATTCGTGCCCTCGACCTCACCCTGGAGACTGGAAGTATGCGCTTGCGTGTTGGCGAGCGAAATGTCGAACTCACCCCGACGGAATTTCAATTACTCGCCAAACTTGCCAGCCAGCCAGGACGCATATTCACGCGTTCCCAATTGCTCGAATCGATTCATGGTGTGGCGATCGAATCATATGAACGTGCCATTGATGCGCACATCAAGAACTTACGCCGCAAGATTGAGCCAGAACCCAGCCAGCCGCGTTACATCCTCACGGTTTACGGTGTGGGATACCGATTCTCCGATGAAACGCGATAGATATTCCAAGTCTCATTACACACGCATCCCTTACGCTCGGCGCTTCTCTTTTGCTAGACCACCGTGGTGGCCTGAAGATGAACCCTGGCCGCCCATGCCCATACATCGATTGATGAAGCGAAAGAAACATATTAGCCTACTTCCACGTCTGATGATGGGATTGTTTTTTGCCTTCCTGATCAGTTCGTTGGGCCTTTCTTTTATCGCCCACCTTATCACGAAGTTACTCGATGGCGTCGCCCGGTCGGACGCAGCGCTGCCGGGTGTACTCATCGGTGTTGTCGGGGTGGTGGGGATCATTTTCTTTTTCGCCGGACGTGCATTGCTGCGTTTGGTTTCTCCTATCGATCAAATGGTCACAGCATCAGATCGAATCGCGCGAGGAGAATACTCCGTGCGTATTGCGGAACGCGGTAGTTCCGAGATGCGATCGTTGGCGCGTGCATTTAATGCCATGGCAGAACAATTGGAAGAACATGAAAAGCAACGGCGCAATTTAATGGCCAACGTTACCCACGAATTGCGAACACCATTGACGGTCATACAGGGACGGATCGAAGGAATGCTTGATGGTGTCTATCTTCGCCAGGATACTCATTTCGAATCCATCCTCGAAGAAACCCGGCAGATGAGTCGTTTGATCGAGGATTTGCGCACCCTCGCCTTGGCGGAAAGTGGCGCGTTGGATCTGCGCAAGGAGCCAACGGATGTGTCGGTATTACTCGGTGAAACCATTGCCGCGCTGCGACCTCAGGCGGAAGAGAAAGGTATCGACTGCCTTGTGGAGTGTGAAGACGAGATTCCCCTGGTAAACATCGACCCGCTGCGAATCCGTACGGTGCTGGTCAACTTGATAATGAACGCCATGCGGCATACTTCCAGTGATGACACGATCCGCGCCACATGCAAGATGTTGGACCAGGACCAACTGGAGATTGCATTTCACGATACGGGAGAAGGAATTGCTGCGCAGGATCTACCGCACATCTTCGAGCGCTTCTACAAATCGAAGGATTCCACGGGCAGCGGGCTGGGGTTGGCCATCGCCAAGGAATTGGTCGAAGCGCATCAGGGAAAGATCGAGGTTGAGAGCAAACTTGGCCAGGGGACGATTGTGCGTATGCGGTTGCCGATTGACGCGGATTGATGAAAACAGCAGAGAAATTGCAAATTTTTATCTGATGATTGAGATATGGTGGCATCGGTTATGAAAGAAATTCGAGAACGTGGAAACGGATAAATTTGTCGTCATTTCGCATCATATCCATGTAGGGTATACCCGCGTTTGCGCCCATTTTAATTCGGCCCAGGTCGACCCCTTCTGATAGAAGTGGGAATAAGTAGGAATAAATAGGAATAACTACGGGGTGGTGCCCTTACGTTATCGTTGCTGGAGAGGATAAATCGCTTCAAAACGATAACCACAAAACGAAATAGATATTAATTGGATTAAAAATACAGGGCTGCCCTTTTCGGACAGCCCTTGTAATTTTTAGTTCCAAGCAAATTGAAAGTCAGTTATTGCGTAGGGCACACATTTTGGCCGTACTGCGTGATTCCTTCCGCAATGTCCTTGGCCAGTTCGATTTCTGCCTGTGTAGCCTTTGAATCGAGCAAGATATTTTCGGCTTGCTTGATCAATTCATTAAACGTCCCATCGATCACTCCGTCGCCATTCCAATCGATGGATTGGTTCCATTTGATCGAAGCTTGGGCAAAGTTGAACCAGGCAACCAGGAGGTGTGCATTTGCCTTGGAGCGAAGGTCGCTGTTCTCGAAGCGTAAGATATTATAGGCACGATCGAGTGATTTCAGTGATACTTTTTCCGAGAATATAGAGGAGTAGGCATTGATGGCGGCGGTGTAGGCTTTAAGCCCCGCCACGTGGAATATGTCCCGATTGTATCTGCGATTGTAATTCGAAAGCTGCTGTTTCCAATAGCCCAACCCCTTTGCACACGGTGCGCTTTGGCTTACGAAAACTTTTACTTTTCGGGTCACAGCGCCGCCGTCATCATCGCTGACGGTAAGCGTGAATTTGTGCCAGCCGGGTTCTTCGAAGACGATGCTTGTCTCATTGGTGACGCTGAAGGGGAGAACCCCCATCGAACTGGCTGGCGAGTCGGCTGCCTTCCCATCGTTGAAGTAGGTGATTTCCGAACCGGGGCTCCATTTGATGGTGAGATCGTCAGAGCCCGTATCAACGGCGGTGGTCGTGAATACCTTTTCTTCGCCAACGCGAGCATAGGCAATGACGTCGTCGGAACATACACGCCATTTGAATCGAAAGTTGAAGAAATGATCGATGGACCGGCAGGATTTGAATGACGTGAGGCCGTTGATCTCCAGCTCCGGTGATGTGTTTTTGATTGTGACGACAATGTTCTTCGAGACTTGATCGCCATTCTGATCGTCAGCCGTGACTGTAAGCACGTATTCGCCATTATCGCCGTAGATGTGCTCGAGTTCAAATTGCTCGTTGGACGCTGCTGTCACTGTTTCGGGGGCGCTTCCGTCACCGTAGTCAACAGTGGCAGTCCAGGTTCGCGATGAGTTGACGACTATTGTGCTGGCTCCGCTGAAAGTCTCGCCTTCATTAAGTGTCTTCTCCGAAGCCGAAATGATCACGATTGGTTTAGAGGGATAGGGCTCCGGGTTGGGATCCACTCTACCGCAGAAATCCTCTTTCCTGGTATGTTCTTCCACAGAACTTACATACGTTAGCGATGTATCCTCCCACTTTGAACCATCTCGATATTGAATGGACCATGTGTCTTCGATGGTTGTCGTGAGGGGTGTGCCATCTGAGAATTGGCTGACGATTTCTCCGGTTTTTATATGCCATGGGCCGAGGATATTACCATTGGAGGATAACAACCTGTATTTCCCGGCTGCGCCGATGTTGGTAATTCGTAGATGGAACCTGTTCCCATCATCCAGACAAGAGTAAATCGAGAGCCCGGGCTTGGAGGGATCGTAGTTGCCTGGTTCGTCGTCAGGCGTCTTAGTGGGCTCTGGTGGCAGCGGTGTCGCCGTTGCTTCCGAGATGGCCTTCGGTGTTGGTGTAGGTGTTGGCTCATCCGTGGGTTTCATCGTCGGGACAGCAGTCGGTTCTGGTTCTGGCGGCGATGTTTGGTCAACGGGGTCTTGTTTCGGGCACAACTTAAGTCCCGCTATTGCGCCGCTCGCTTCAATCGTGACCTTCAGGCGGGTTACATTTTCGAACCCGAGCTGCATTACCTGGAAGCTGTTATTGCCAAGTGCATCGATCCATTCTCGCCCAACGGTGTCTCCATTGACATCGTAGCCAATGACGACGCCATCGCGTTCGTCGCTGTCGATGTCGAGGATGTGGATTTCGTAAACATCCGTGGGTTGATCGAACTCGAAGATAAAGCTGCCGCCGCCGTAATAATCGTTGGGATTATTCGGATTGGCATCCTGGGAGAGGATCAGAACGTTGCCTTGAGAGAGGCGATTCTCGCCCGGCATACCTTCTTCACCGCCACTACCGACTCCAGGGCCACCGAAATCTTTATTCGGCGATCCAAGATCTTGATCGTTGCCCGTAGGATTACTGCTGTCGAATATCATCGCCGGGTGGGCTGATGGATTGTTGGTCGTGATTGTGATTCCGTAGGCTGCCCATTCATTATCGATGAACGTTCCAGCTTGCAGTGCATCTCCGTTGGCGCCGGTTTCGAAGTCCAGGAATATCGGGCAGATGCCTGGATCTGGCGGATCGGTAGGTGTGTCAGTGGGAACCGGCGTGTCCGTGGACGTGTTGGTCGGCTTCGGCGTGTTCGTGGGCGTGTTGGTCGGTTTCGGCGTGTCCGTGGACGTGTTGGTCGGTTTCGGCGTGTTCGTGGGCGTGTTGGTCGGCTTCGGCGTATTCGTGGGCGTGTTGGTCGGCTTCGGCGTGTCCGTGGGCGTGTTGGTCGGCTTCGGTGTGTTCGTCGATGTGTTGGTTGGCTTCGGCGTATTCGTGGGCGTGTCGGTCGGGACCGGCGTGTCCGTCGGTGTCTTGGTCGGTTTCGGTGTATTGGTGGGCGTGTCGGTCGGGACCGGCGTGTCCGTCGGTGTGTGGGTCGGGACCAGTGTGTCTGTCGGTGTGTGGGTCGGGACCAGTGTGTCTGTCGGTGTGTCGGTCGGAGTCGGCGTGTCGGTGGTGGTCACCGTCTCCGTGGGCGTGTCAGTGGGAACCGCTGTATCTTTCGGGGTGTCGGTCGGAACTGGTGTGTCCGTGGGCGTGTCGGTCGAAGTCGCCGTATTGGTGGGCGTCTCTGTCGCTGTATTGGTGGGCGTTGACGTTTCGGTGGCTGTTGACGTCGCTGTGGCTGTGGCAGTTGGTTCAGGTGTCGCTTCCGGTTTTTCACCATGAGCAAAGGCGTCGAAGACGCCGTTGGTGTCAAATGGGTCATCAATGAGATTGGAGGCGAGGGAATAAAAGGCGACGACCATGCCGTCGGAGCTGATCACAGGGAAGTAGCTGGAATCATCGGCTTCTACACCTTCACTGTCAACGCTGATGCGTACAGTGAGACCTTGCCGGTCGCGCACAAATACATCGGTGTATCCGTTGGTATCGTCTGCAACCAGGTTGTTGGCACTGGAACGGAAGGCGATGAAGCGGCCGTCTACACCGATGGAGGCCTCGTAGCTTGCGCCGTTGCTTTCCAAACCATCGCTGTCGACGCTAACACGTTCTGTGGTATCACTCTGTCGGTCGTGTAAGAAAATGTCTGGCCAGTAGTTGGTGTCGCCTGCAACCAGATTGGTTGCGGTTGATCGGAAGGCAACGAAGCGACCATTATCGCTGATATCGGGTCCGTAACAGGAGAAATTAGCTTCATCGCCGATTGATGAGATGCTTACGCGTTCGGTGACTCCCTGCACCCGATCTCGCACGAAAATATCCTGGCGGCCCAAAAGATCGTTCGGGACCAGGTTGCTGGCATTGGATGTAAAGGCAACGAAGTTGCCGTCGGCGCTGATGATAGGTGTATTACTCGACCCGTTCGCACATTCGGATGGAACCAGGGCGACGGATATCAATTCAATTTCATTGAGTTCCCGATCGTAAAGGAAAATGTCGGTTTCGCCATTGGAGTCCCCGGCAACCAGGTTGTCCGCTTCCGATGCAAACACAACGAAACGGCCGTCTGTACTCAGACTGGGTGAACCGGAAGCTCCATTTGCCTGAACGCCACTGTCATTCACGCTCACGCGTTCCGTCGTTCCATCGCTGCGGTCATGAACGAAGATGTCGGTGACGCCATTGCTGTCGCCAGCTACCAGGTTGTCGGCATTGGAATAAAACGCAACGAAACGTCCATCGTTGCTGATGAATGGTGAGTTGCTTTCTGCGTTGGCCTCTTCCCCGGACGAAGAAACGCTGACACGAGTTGTGATCCCCTCAACCCAGTCGTGTACAAAGACGTCTTTGAACCCATTGGTATCGTTCGGCACCAAATCCGTCGCCTCGGACGAGAAAGCGATGAATCGGCCTTCTTCGCTGACGCTGGGATCTGAACTGGGGCCGAGCACCTCGGCGCCGCTCGAATCGATACTTACCCGCTCGGTTACGACCGGGTTGGCAAGCACGCTCTCGGCCAGAAGCAAACCCGCAGCAACCAGGAGCGGTGCGAGACCGATGGCGATTTTAGATGAAGCTGATGTTTGGGATGTCAAAGTCTAGCGTTCTCCGTCGTTCAGGATTTTTATCGTTGCGATTTGCAGTCGCGCGTCGTCACTCGCCTGTGGATCAGTGATGCAACGATTGCCTCCCTATGGCAACGCTTGCTTCAGTCCTCCTGAAGCCCCCGAAACAATAATACCGATCATCGCAGAAATGAGAAGGCTATATCCAGCCCCCCATCTGCGAGATTCAGAGAATCTGTTTGTATACTAATTAAAGAGAACTTACACCAATATACCACAAAGACGCATCCTTTTTATAGCATTCTTCGGGCTGCAGTGAAATAGGTTTCCAGTCCTACTCTGTAGATTTACTATATTAAATGGAAGCCTTGGAGAACAGGAATTCTCTCCTCCCAAGCCTGGTTTACGCCAGACGATGGGCAAGATTGGGCGTGCCGCAGTGACTTTCGTGGTAAAGGATTTTCTGACGCATTTTTGATGAAGGATGACAAACGTAACCTTGTGGATTCTCGAATAAAACGACTATATTGGGACTCAGCACCGATCTTGTTTGCCGGGATGGCGGGCAACTCGCACGTGTCCGGCTGACGATGAGGTGCGGCTTGTGTCTATAGGTTGGTCTGGATTTCCATTTGGTTGTATGATATGGGCCTGCGGGATAGGAACGAATGGCGTATTTAATCGGTAAGATCCTTGGAAAATACGAGATCGTCAAGAAAGTCGGCCGCGGCGGGATGGCTTCCGTATTCCAGGCTGTCGACGTGACCAACGAGCGCGTCGTGGCGATCAAGGTCATCTCTCCGGGGTTGGCGGACGAAGAAGGCTTTCTGGCGCGATTTCGGCGTGAGGCCAGGGTGCTCATGGGCCTGCGGCATCCCAACATCATGCCCATCCTCGATTTTGGTGAGCAGGACGATCTGGCTTATATCGTCATGCCGTACATGAAAGTGGGTACGCTGCGCGAGCGTTTGCTGGACCGTCCCCTCAGCCCGGAAGAGGGCGCTATCATTATCAATCAAATTGCCGGCGCTTTGCAGTACGCGCATGAAGCAGGGGTCGTTCATCGTGATGTTAAACCGTCGAACATCATGATCGACGATAAAGGCAACGCCTGGCTCTCCGACTTCGGTACCGCACAGATTTCAGAAGCGACGATGACCTTGACGGGTTCGGGTTTGATCGGCACACCAACATACATGGCGCCCGAACAGGCACGTGGGGAGAAAGTCACCCATTACGCCGACCAGTACGCGCTGGGCGTGATTCTCTATCAGGTTTGCACGGGCCGGCTGCCCTATGAAGCGGATACCCCGTTGGCGATCGCCCTCATGCACGCGCACGAGCCCTTGCCGCAACCCCGACTGGTAAACGCCAACTTGCCGGCGAAAGTCGAGCAGGTCATCGTAAAGGCGATGGCCAAGGAGCCCAAGGAACGCTACTCCTCCATAGCGAAGATGAACGAAGTGTTCCAGAAAACGATGCAGGAGGTTTACGATCCGGAATCCGGACGCCTCAAACCGGGTGCCAAGTCCCCGCCGCCCACGGCGGATGATTTCATCCTGCCTCCCGACGACGATGACAACGGTGGCATTATCGCCAAGATCGGCAGGCGAATTCCCATGCCGGCGATGCTCTTGTTCCTGGTCCTGCTGCTGGTTGGCGGTCTTTGGGCGGCTTCACGCATCGTTGACGCCATGCTCGGTGACGAGGATCCTGGTAATGTTGCTGCAATACCCACCTGGGACGCCCAGGCGACGATCGATGCCCTTTCCACGGCGGTCGCCATCCGCTCCGGTCTGGATGATCTCACCGGCGAGCAGATCGAAACCGCGGTGGCGGCCACCATGCAGGCACTGGAGACCGACGCGTTCGGCTCCGTCAACGAAACCCTGGCCGCTGCGGGGGAGAACACATTGACCCCCGTGCCGACCGACACACAGGTGCCGCCCACCGAAACGACCACACGCACGCCGACGCTCACGCCGACCAGTGTCTTCTCGCCGACGATCACGCGCACACCGACGATCACGCGCACGCCGACGATCACCCTGACGCGCACGGTCACGCCCACGCTTACATTGACGACCACTCTCACACCGCCCCCTACGGCGACGCCCACGGTGACCCTCACGCCGACGACCAATCCCTGCGCGGGGTTGAGTTTGAGTAGTGTCTATGTAAATCCACTTGAAAACTATATTCGCTGGACAGTCAATTACAGCGGGTCGTCGGTAACGTTAAATCAATGGACATTAGAGTGGAGCGGTCCACCCTTATTTAAAGTGGAACTTGGTGGTGTCATGATCTGGTTCGATGAGGATGCACCTCCGAGTGCTACGGATTCACCGAATCGGGAAATTACTTCATCGACTCAAATCCGTTTTATCTTCGTAAATCCACCCGAACCCAGTGGCTACAATCTGGAACTCGACTTCAGCAACGGCTGCACGCTCACGGACTGACGTCCGAATGCGTGATTCGAAGATCATTCTGGGGCTGTTCTAATAGGGCAGCTTCAATAAATTTGTATGCTGGACTCATGAAGGGGCGGGTTTCAACCCCGCCCCTTCATGCTGTTGGGCGGTTCTGGACCAGGGTGTCCCTGCGCAGCACCTTTGTGGAAAAATTGTCGGGGCGGTTCGCGACCCACCCCGACACGGCACCTCGTTGGAATGGATTGTTGATTATCTGCATCCCATCACGAATTGAATAATATAGGGGCAACCCCCTGTGGTTGCCCGGTTTGCGGGCGTACACGTGGGCGCGCCCCTACATGGTATTCCGCCAGATAGGTTCGATATGCGCTTCCACCCAGGCGTCGAAAGCGCGCTGGATGGCCTGTGTCTTCGGGCCGGGTTGGCCGTCGCCGATTTTCATATCGTTGATGCGCACGATAGGCGTCACGCCGCGGCTGCTGCTGCTGCGGAAGGCTTCCTGCAAATCCGGGATTTCAGTCTCGTGGATCGGCTGGAGCTCGATCGGCAGGATTTCCGATGCGACCGTGAGCACGATCTGGCGGGAAACGCCGAAGAGGATGTCGTCTTTTGCCGTACGTAGAACATCGTCTTTCACCGCGTAGAAATTGCTGCTGAACCCCTCGCTGATCAATCCTTCGGCAGAGCTGCGCAAGCCTTCGCAATCGCCGGGTTGAAGCTGGTGGCGTGCATTGTTGCGCACGGCGATCCAATCGGTGCTCTTGGCGCGGGGATTTTCCCGTGGCAAGTAAAGCGTGCTGGCCGTCACGCCGTCACGCTGGATGGCGATCCTATCCAGGTCCAGGGGTTCCAGGGCGATGATGACCTGATCGGGCTGCTCGCGGGGAATCGTCAAGCGAAATCGGGCTTCCTCGAAAGCGGCGTCTTCGATCAACTTACGCAGGGTTCGGCGTATCCCCGGACGATCCAGTTCGAGGGGGATATTTTCCAGGCGCGCCGATTCTTCGAGGCGGTCGAAGTGCGCATTAAGCAGTATGGCTTGATCGCCATGATAGGTGCGTGCGACGGTGTATATCCCGGAGGGTTCGACCGACGCCAGCGCAGACAGGTTCTCGACCTGATACGGCGCCGTTTTTTCACCGCCGGAACGGGTAAAGATGGTGACTGGAATGGGCATGTGCGCAGGATCTCCTTCGCTCGATCTGGGAATCAACGATAACATACTCTCCGCCCGTTTTCCATGGATGCATGCGGGAGAGCGTATCCGCATCGAAGGACTTTTATTGTATGCTTGGGGGAGCGAAAGTAGGGGATCATTGTCGCCCAGGCCGTGCAGGAGGTGGAGATGACCGGCAGGCGTAAACGAAAGTGGTTCTGGCGCTCACAGGGCTCGAGCGCCTTTCACGAAGAAGCGCAGACGATTTCGGATTACTCCTGGTTCGATTTTCTCCACGGGTATGTTTACGGACGTTGGCTGTATCTCTACATTGCTGTCGGACGAGGAGAGCATTGGCTCTCGGGGGTGATTAAACGTGTGGCGGCGATCGTGGCATGGTTTCAACCGGAACCTGACCCAGATGCGGTGAAGCATACCTTTGCGGACACTTATCATGGCAAGGTTGTAACTCCACAAGCCGCTCGCCAGTTGGTAACGGTGCAGGAGGATGTCGATCTCGGGGATCTCGAACAGATCATACCTTACACGATGGCGCGTGACATCGTACTTAAAAATCCCGGCCATATCGTGGTGCTCGATTGCGCTTGCCGTTCAAGTAAGCCCAATCCTTGCCTGCCGTTGGATGTCTGTATGGTGATTGGTGAACCTTTTGCCAGCTTCGTGATCGATCATCATCCCAACCGGGCGCGTTGGATTACCCAGACGCAAGCGGTAAAAATCCTCGAGGCGGAACACGAACGCGGACACGTACATCACGCCTTCTTCAAGGACGCCATGTTTGGCCGCTTTTATGCGATTTGCAATTGCTGTTCCTGCTGCTGTGCGGCGATGGCCTCCTTCCAGCGGGGATCGGGAATGCTGGCCAGCTCCGGCTACGTTGCTCGTGTTGATCCGAGTGAATGCCTTGCCTGTGGGGAGTGCAGCGAAATATGCCCGTTTGGGGCAATCGAAATTGGTGGCGATCTGGCGATTGTGGATGAGGCGTTGTGTATGGGCTGCGGCGTGTGTATTTCCATTTGTCCGGAGCAGGCGCTTACGCTGGCGCGGGATGCGAGCAAGAGCCCACCGCTGGAAATTCGAGAGCTCATCGAGCAGGCAAGCGGGTAAGCGTAGATTGGATTTTAATTCCCGACTTATCTGCTCGGCCGATTGATTTGTTCGGGCACGTTACGTACGATCTGCATGGAGATCAAGGCCATCACGGCCGCGCCGATGAAGAGCACGTTGTAACCCAGGTGTTCGCCGGGACGAGCGTTGTTGCCAAAATCGATGATCGGTCCCAGCAGGCGACTGATGGCGCCGGCGCCCGCAGTGGCCAGGTTGGTGAGCCCGAGAAATTTTCCACTCTCTCCCTCGGGGGCAAAATCGTTGGCCAAAGCCCAATTGGAACTCAAGAAGATGCCTGACCCCGCGCCAACAACTGCAGCGAAAATCAAAATGGCGCTTGGAGCACGAACGATGATGAGCATAATGCTGCCGATGCAGACCAGAACAGCGGCGAGAATGTGCATCGGCTTGCGGCCGGTGCGATCGGTGATCTGACCGGCGAGGACGGCAAAAATCATGAGTGACAGCACGATCCCTGTCATCATGTTGGTTGTAAATTGGATCGGATCTTCGACCTGCAGCGCATCGCGAATGAAGTACTGTGCGAACGCCAGAATGCCATATACACCGGTCAGAAACAGGAAACGGGCGAGTAGTAGACGCCAGTAGGCTTGGTGATGGCGCAGGTCGATCTGAAATTCGCTGCGCAGCACTTTATAAAGGGGTCGATCGTCTTTATCAGCGGCGGTGCTTTCCTCGCGGACGCCAAACAGAGTGAAGGCGGCGCCGAGCGCGAGAACCAATGCGATCCACTCGAACGCACCGAGGGGCGCCTCCGCCGTGAACACGCGTCCCATGATCACCGAAGCGGCGGCGACGCCGGCCATGTCGAAAAAGCTCTTCACTCCGCTGGCGAGTCCCATCCTCTCAAGCGGGACCTTGTCGTGCATCAACCCCTGGGCTGGTCCGTGGGCGATGTTGGAGGTCAATTGCAGGCCGATATATCCCACCGCCAGCAGTGGTATGCCTCCGGCGAATGCCATCAGCGCCAGGAAGAGCATGTCGCTCAACGTGCCGAAGGCGATAGCCGGACGCCTTCTTCCCCAGCGCGAAGCCCAGCGGTCGCTTAGCGCGCCAGACAAGGGCTGGATGACGGCGGCGATGAAATATCCCAGGAAAGTCAGCAATCCTAGCGCGGTGTTCTTACGTTCGTCGGCGACGTATTGGAGTATCAAGGCCGGCAGAACGATCACGTGCAGGCTGGTCCACATAAACTGCAGGCCGAACCAGTAGGTATTCAGATTGATGATTGACCGCAAGGAGCTTTTTCGCATTAAACCCTCTTTTCCTGTGGATGATCAACGCTGGCGGATAGACAAGCAGGCAGCATCGGTGTTTGCGAAAGGTAGTCGTTCGGGTTTGGTCGTGGGGAACACATCCGAGAATTATATTCGCGATCGAGATTGTTGCATGCGCAGGAGTACTTTTCTCTACGTTGGCTATGGTATCATCGAGCGGTCAGGGAGCAGGACTTACGCCGTCAGGCGCAGGTCAGACCTGGTGGAGAACCTGCCCGTATAAAATACCTGTAGTTGGATATCTCGGGTTATCTTGAGGAAAGAGTATGACAGAATTACTTTCGAATCCCGAAAACTGGATCGCATTACTTACCTTAACCGCGCTGGAGATCGTGTTGGGCATCGACAACATCATCTTCATCACCATCCTCTCCAGCAAGCTGCCCAAGGATCAGCAGGTGCGTGGGCGCACGGTCGGCCTGGCGATGGCCATGATCAGTCGGATTCTCCTGCTCTTCTCGATCTCCTGGTTGACGCGGCTCACGACGCCACTCTTCGAAGTATTTGGAATGACCGTTTCGGGCCGGGGAATCATCTTGATCGTGGGCGGCCTGTTTCTGTTGGGCAAGAGCACTTTCGAAATCCACGATAAACTCGAAGTGCCATCAGGTCACACAGAAGTCAAAGTGGCAGCATCCTTTATCGGAGTTGTTTTCCAGATCATGCTGCTCGACGTCATTTTTTCTCTGGACTCGGTAATCACGGCCGTGGGAATTGGACAAGAGTTGGTTGTGATGGTGGCGGCAGTGGTTATCGCCGTTGGGGTGATGATGTTCGCTGCGAGTCCGATCGGCGAATTCGTCAACCGGCATCCCACGCTAAAAATCCTGGCACTCAGTTTCCTCTTGCTAATTGGTGTTTCCTTGGTGGCGGAGGGAATGGATTTCCATATCCCCAAAGGGTACATCTACTTCGCCATGGCGTTTTCGTTTTTCGTGGAGATGCTCAATCTGCGTCTGCATACCAAGGAGCGCGATCCGGTGAAATTACACACGGCATACGCAGCAAAGAACGGCGGCTCGCAAGGTTCCAAGTAAGTCAGGCGCGCAAATCCGGGGTTGTAAATCTAATCCAGGTTCACCAGTGGAGTGATCCGTGTGATCGTCTCTTCAATGAAGCCGTCTGCATCTACTTCGATGTGGATCGCACCTTGGGGACAGAGCTCTACACAGCGGCCGCAGCCCCGACAAGCTTCCGTGATCATCGCCCGATCGTCCACAAGTCGAATCGCATCGACAAAGCAGATGTCCAGGCAAGTACCACAGCCCACACAAGCCTCCCCGATAATTAACTTAACACCGGGCATGCCTGTGACCTTGGCGCCGATCTCCGGCTTTACGTACGGCAGGACGCGCCATACACAGCAGCAGGGGCAGCAGTTACAGATGGTCAGGAGACGGTGTCCCGGTCCAACGCCCAGCCAGACGGTATCCAATTTGTTACGTCCAATCAGATGGACCAGCCCGGCATCCCGGCAGCGTGCCACATGCTGGCTGGCTTCCGCTTTCGTCACGCGGCGACCGAGTTTGGGGTTAATGCCCAAAGCGGCTTCTCCCAGGAATAAACAGCCCAGATCTACAGGGTAGTCCTGGCATCCCGCTGCCGCTCTACAGATGCAGCTGTCCATGATCCAATGCACATCCGCCTGTTGGATGAAATGCTCGACCACCTGGGAGGGAATGACGATATCTTCACTGGTGGGGATGGCTTCGTGAATCTGTATGGTTTGATTGCTGGGGAGATAGATCATGTCGTCGCCGTCGAAGAGCGTTTGATCGACGAGCGAGCCGACGAGTGGCAAGCGCGTCGCCCGGGCGAGTAAATAGCGGCTCGGGAATATCTTTTTCACGAATTCTGTAAACCACAAAGGCCGGCTCATGCTGGGAACACGCTCGTGGTAGGCGGCAGGCTCAGTCGGAACTGGTCGGTTCGGGAGTCAGGGTTGCTTCGGCGGGAATCAACTCGCCCTCCTCCGTTGGAGAGAGCGTCGGTTGATCCGGAATCTGACTCATGCCGAGGAAGATAAATTCGAAACGAGTCGGAGTGGGTTCCACCAGCTCGATAAAATCCAGGCGAGGGCTGAGTTCGAGAAATTCATCCGGCAGCAGCGGGAAACTGCTGAGATCAAGCGTGATGGCGCGTCCGCCGATGGGGGTATCGTTTTGGTCATATATATTCACGTAGAACAAGCCGAACGCTTCGTTCAGGCCGCGATTTTCGATCACCAGATGCTGCGTGAAGGGGTCGGGTTCCTCGGTCGATTCGACTTCGCCTTCCTCGCTCTCTTCATCTGATTCCGCTGCCGTATCTATGAGAACGACATATGGGTCGAAAGCCACCTTGTGCTGCAACAGGGGTTGGCACTCGTCGGGATAGCGCAGCATTAATTCAGTGGTCACTCCGTTCTGTTCTTCATTGGGGTCGATGTTTTCTGAGATGATGATGTGTTGTCCCGGTGGCAGCAGGGAGAATTCCCGGTAGAGTGCCTCGAAGTCGCTTTGAGGTTGCAGGCAGAATTTGAATTCCGAGATTCCGATTGCGTTCCCGGCCTGGTCGCGCTTGACCAACTCCCAGGCAAGGGGCAGGGCGATGTCATGGGGATTGGATATCTTCCAAACATCACGGAATTTGCCGGCCGCGCCTTCCGGTGGTTCCCAATCATCCTGGTGCATGCCGTCGATGCGTACGATCTCAACTTTTTCGAGTTCGAGCTTCCCGCCATAATCGCCGCTGACATATTGATAGAAGTTGATGTGCGTCACCTGGAGGGCATTCGCGCCAAGACCGAGTTCGTGGTTGGGAACGATGGTCTCTTCCAACAATAGGGGGGACGAGATGTTTGTGGCCGGGTTGGTAATCGTCAAGCGGAAGCGTACGGGATGCGCGCGTTGGAATCCGACGCGGAGATTAACGACGGCGTCGAACCAATATTCCTCGGCATTCTCACTGGCATAAGCGTATGTGTTGAAACTGTCGACGCTGATCAACTCCCAAACGTTCTCGAACAGGGCCGGGTCGCCCTCCATGATGGAAATTCGTCCCATAAATTCAGATTGCAGCAGGGGCAGGTCGACCGGAACCGTGGGCGTTGCCGTTGAGTACGGGCTGGGGGTTGGTGTCGAGGGTGCGTAAGGCCCGAGGCCAAAGAAGCGGTTGATGAAATCGTAGGCGTTCACGCCCAGGTACACGCCTCCAACAAGAATGGCAATCACCATCACCGTGCGAAATGTGTTTATAAAATAACGTTTGAAGGGAATCTTGGTCAGCGGTGAGATGACTTGTTTAGCTGCCGAGGGATCGAAGCTGCCGATGGTAGATTTTGTTTTGGCAACGATATGATCGAATTCTTCCCGGCGTGCCTGCTGTGCATAGGCGCGGTCCAGGGCGCGATTGGCGATCTCATTATGGGGATTGATCTCGAGTACGCGCTCGTAGCACTGGATGGCGTGTTCGCGTTTTTGGGCGATTTGGGCGAAAAGCAGCAGAATCTCTTCGTTGCTTGGATCGTTCTGGGCTGCCTGGCGCAGAATTCCACGGGCGCGGGAATAATCGCCGCGCGAGGCGGCTACCTTTGCTTGTTGAATGGCAATCTGGGATTGTCTGTTCATAGCCAGGCGTGCTCTTCACGAATGGCGGACGCGTGTAAACGTTCCCCGATTCGTCGCTCCTCCTACGCGCATAATACCTGCTAGGCTCCGTTTGGACTATCGTCCTTTGGGGCTATTGCTACCCCATGCTCTCCGGGGCGAAGACCCGTGTTGGTGCACTGGGTCGACGATGATCTCCACCCTCCAGGGAGATATTCTAACAGGAAATCCCGGTTTTTTCGTATCCTTTATGTCAAATTTGATACATAAAGGGATAAGGCCTTTTCAGGGAAGGAGATGGCAGCTTGTCAGGTTCGTCGACGAAATGCCATGGATATTTATTCACTGCGTCCGTCCGGCCGAAATACCTGTGTCTGTTTGAATGGCTTGACCTGCTTTCCCACGTTTTCCTTGAGAATATTGCCAGAGATGTGCATCAGCGTATCGCCGTAATCGGCATCGATGCCCATGACAGCCATGCAGGGATAGTGATGGTGCAGCAGGCCAGCTTTTTCCTCGGCTTCATCGGCATACATACCAACCAGGACTTCTGCAGCGTAGCGGGCACAGCCACAGACTGCATCGCGCACGACTTCGGCCGCCGTGATGGATCTTGTCCTGGGGTCGATGGTTAACTGCAATTCGGGCCGACCGAAAAAGCGGGCGAAGGAGGATATTTGCGGCTGCTCGTACGAAAGGCGTGAACCGCGTCCCACACCGTAATCCTGTTCGGTTAGTGTGCAGAGCGGCTTGGGCGTGACGCAAACCACGTTCATTTCTTCCAACCAGCCTCGCAATTGGCGCGCCAATCCGCGCGGCAACCAGGCTTCGTCATCGACGGCAGCGATTACCCCCCGGGCGCCACTCATGCGAACGATATCGGGCAGCAGTTCAGCCATACCGCGATGCTCTGCAAAGGAGAGGATCAAATCGGCAGGCGGAAAACTGGGGGGAAGATGATCTTGCGGTTCGTCAATCACCGGGGGAAACACGGCGGGCGCTTTCCATGTTTCGATCTGCCATTCGTGGGGGCCGTGCTTTCGGATGTTTTCAACATGACGCCGGCCGTATTCTCCGGAGATGATGGCGAGTATGCGCATGTGTCGTCTCTCCTCTCACGCCGCGCGCTTTAACCCGAATTATTGTATCTTATTCATCTAAATTGTACAGCATTGTAGTAAACAATACGTTTTCCTGTATTGCGGCGGTTACGTTTGTTATAATTTGCACAACTTGATGCGTGTGAAGCGTCTTCCACTTGACAGGAACGCTTCGAGAAGACTATCACCACGGATGTGGATGTTGAAAGGTGAAAATCCGAGTAGTGATGACCCATGAGTTCGTTTCCCCATCGTAGCCTCTCCGATTGCCTGATGCCGTACAAGTGCATATGTATCTCTGAGTCGATATGTCGCGAACTCGAGGTCTGTGAAAGTGCGGTGTCCTTGTGCGTGAATTAGCGACACTGGTCGCTTTTTTCGTGCGTCACGAGGATGCCGTCGAGGCGCTGCATGAACTGCGGCGACGAGATTTTCGCCGAACGGCGTTGATCCAGAAAACTGCCGAGGGTGAAGTAACCAAACGCGGCAACACTCGACGAACCTGGGCTCTTCTGGGTTTTATCGCTGGAGGACTTCTGGGTTCGCTTGCCGGTGTTCTACTCCACTTGCTGGATTCCATTCCTTCAGGTTTCTCCCCACAATTATTTACAGGCCTTTTGATTCTTTCGCCGGCCATTCTTGGGTTGCTGATTGTGCGCTGGTTGGATCTTGGCGTGGAAGCCAAACGATTGGAGCGCTGTTCTCGTTGGCTTGTTACAGAGGAGTCGGTTATTCTGCTGCGGGCGACATCCGAGTCGCTGGCTTGGGCGATTCCCATTCTGCGTTCTACGGGGGAGACACAGCCTTCGATCTTCGCCCTGGATACGAGTACTTTGGTAAAGACCGGGGAGTATCCCGCGGCAGTTCCACTCTCACCAGCGCAGATTCAGGATCACGCCAGACGACTGGCAGCCAGTCATTCGATTATTGCGCCGTCGCGCGGACATGGTGCGGCGCTCTTGGCGCGCATCAAACAATCCGGGCAGACACTACAGCAGGTGTGCGATGATCTGGCGCACTACGAGCACCTCGAGCAAAGCGTGACCGCTTCCGCCGAGTGGCTGTTGGATAATGCTTACATCGTACAGAGCCACATCCGTGATGTAGGTCTCAACTTGCCACGTCGCTTCTACGAGGAACTCCCGGTTTTAAGCAGCGGTTCACAGAGAGGGGATGCGCGAGTTTACGGATTGGCCAGCGATCTGGTCTTGCATTCGGATGCCTGCCTGGATCGAACCAACATTGGTGAGTACCTGCAAGCTTATCAATCCGTATCCCCGCTTGGAATTGGAGAATTGTGGGCCCTGCCGATGATGCTGCGGATCACCATCATCGATCGTTTGCACGAACTGGCTTTACAGGTGCTGCGTCGTTTCCACGAGGCGGTACAGGCTGATTTCTGGGCAAACCGCTTGCTTACCACTGCTCGCCGAGATGCCAGCCAGCTCTTCAATGTTCTCGCTGAACTGGCGCGGGAGCAACCTGAACCGAGTGCATTTTTCGCCACACAGCTAATCGGCCATCTTTACGATGAGCAAGCTGCACTCGTGCCGGTACGAAGTTGGTTGGAACGTAGTTTGCAAACCGAGTTGGGTGAAATCAATCGGCGAGAACAAGCCCGACAAGCGGCGATGCAGATCTCGATCGGCAATGCCATTACGAGCTTGCGTCAGCTTTCACTTTTAGACTGGCGTGAGATTTTCGAGCGCCAGAGCCGCACTGAGAAAATTCTACGTCGTGATCCTGCCGGTGTTTACCAAAACATGGATTTCGATACGCGCGATCGCTACCGGCGTGCGGTCGAGCAGATCGCCAGAGGGGCGAAATTTCCAGAAACCGAAGTCGCGGAGTTGGCGGTTGAAGCGGCTTCGATAAAGGCAAGAACAGACCCCGCCGATTTTCGTCGGAGTCACGTGGGAACCTATCTTATCGGTTCAGGACGGAGTAAGTTCATTCGTGAGTTGGGTGGGCGAGAGATATGGAATTGGCGGGTTCAGAAGTGGGTAAAATGCCATAACACAATTTTATATCTGGGCTCGATTGGGCTGACGAGTGCGATTCTGGTTGCTGCAGCAGTGGGATTGACGTACCTGGCCGGAGAGCACAGCGGGTGGTTGTATCTCAGCGGTTTGTTGAGTGCATTACCTGCCAGTCAGTTGACGATACAGATCGTGAATTACTGGGTCACACGGCTACTTTCACCAATCGCCCTGCCGAAAATGTCCTTTGAGAACGACGGCATTCCTGACGAATATCGCACGCTTGTCGTCGTGCCCTTGCTGTGGGTCGATAGAAGCATGATCGCCGAGGAGATCGATAAACTCGAAATACGCTATCTCGCCAATCCGCAGCCGAATTTGTTGTTCGGGCTGTTCGGCGATTTTACGGATGCCGACGATCCAACGACCCCGGAGGATGAGACTTTACTCGTGCGTGCAGTGGAGGGCATCGAAGCGCTGAACCAGCGTTATGGTGCAGGACGTTTCTACCTCTTCCATCGTGAACGATCTTGGTCTGAATCGGAAGGGAAATTCATCGGCAAGGAACGCAAACGCGGCAAATTGGAGTTGCTCAATCGTCTGATCGATGGGGAAACATTGGGCGAAGACATCGTACGCGTCGGTCAGGCTGAGGCATTAAGGAACGTGCGTTTCGTGATCACGCTGGACAGCGATACCCAGCTGCCGCGGGATAGTGCCCGGCGTTTGGTCGAAACGATTGCCCATCCGCTCAACCGTCCATCTCTGCAAGATAAAGAACCGCTGCGGGTCGAAGGGTACGGCATCATCCAACCTCGCATCAGCACAGCGCTGCCCAGTGCTACCGCCACTGTTTTCACGCGTCTTTTTACCGATCCGATCGGAACCGATCCGTACACCAAGGCGGTTTCGGATGTCTACCAGGATCTTGCTTCGGAAGGGTCCTATGTAGGGAAGGGGATTTACGACCCACGCTTTTTCAACCGGGTGATGAAAGGCCGTTTTCCCGACGAGCGCATCCTCAGCCACGATTTGATCGAAGGTGCGCACGTTCGTGTGGGGTACGCCAGTGATATCGAACTGTTTGATGATTTTCCCAGCGATTACATCAGTTATTCCCGGCGCCAACATCGCTGGATCCGGGGGGACTGGCAGATCGCAGATTGGATCTTGCCGCGTGTGCCCTCCGGCACGGGCAGGCGTGTGGCCAATCCACTTTCGATTTTGAATTACTGGAAAGTATTCGACAATCTGCGCCGCAGCTTGGTGCCGGCGGCGTTAATGCTCTATCTGTTGCTTGCCTGGATGCTTTCACCTGCGTTGGGTGCCGTTTCCAGCTTGTTGGTCGGCAGTCTGATGCTCTTTCAACCATTGGTGCAGCCGGTAACCTGGGCCACAACGCAACCCGGTTCGGCGATTTTTACCCTGCATGAACTGTGGCGTGGAATTCAACGTTCACTTGTGGATGTATCACTGCTCCCGCATCAGACTGCTGTGGCGCTGGATGCAATCGTCCGGGTTTGGTACCGGCGGCTTGTCAGCCGCCGCCGCTTCCTGGAATGGGCAACGGCACAGATGACAGGGTGGCGAGGGAGCGATCGAGCACGCTTCTTCTCCATCACACTGGGTATCGTCAGCCTGTTTTCCATCGCCGTCGGTGCTTTGCTTTGGCAGATCCAACCTATGAGTCTGTATGCCGCAGCACCTTTCCTCACGCTTTGGTTTATCAGCCCCTGGGTCAGTTGGCGCTTGAATCAAGGGCCCCGTCGCGAAAAATCACAACTGCAGGTGTCGAGACGAGTACGGCGTAGATTGCGAAAGTGGTCACGCCGCACGTGGGCATACTTTGAGGATTTCGTCGGAGACGATACAAATTGGCTCCCGCCAGACAACTTCCAGGTCTCGCATCAGAATCAGATTGCCAATCGCACGAGTCCGACCAACATCGGTTTGTGGATGCTCTCAGCTCTGGGCGCCAAAGATTGCGGGTATCTGAATTCGGATGCCGTAATCGAGCAACTCAGCGAGACTTTTGAGACCCTGGATCAACTCGAGAAATTTGAAGGCCATCTTTTGAATTGGTACAACATCGAGAACCTGGAACCATTGGAACCGCGCTATGTCTCCACAGTAGATAGCGGTAATTTGCTGGGATGCTTGTGGACACTCGAGATCGGTATCCAGGAATTGTTGGATGCGCCCGTGATCGATCCTGTAATCTTGCACGGCGCGTGGGATACCCTCGAAATATTGAAGGACGTTCTAAAACCCACGCGAGTGGACGATCAACATATCCAGACCTTCGTGAAATTGACTCAGATTTTGGATTCCTCACCGGATGGTCTCGAAGAGCTCATTCGGAACATCCGTCATGCCAGTGGCTTATCGATCGCTTTATCTTATGGACTGCGACGAAGCGTCGGAACTGGCGACGCAGCAAGTTATTGGGCGAGTAAATTGGAGCGTCAGATCTCCCAGTGGATCCATATATTAGATCGCTATATGAAGTGGGCTGAGATTTTAGCCACAGAGGCTGATGAAGTCCTTGCGCCGTTGGGGTCCGAAGCGCTGGAGGCTCGGCGAGTTGCGCTTTGTGAGGCTCCTTCGCTCCGTGATTTGGCAAACGGGCGCGTTGCCGTGATGCAAGCAATCGAAACAGCCATTCGCTCGAATGGTACGATGCCACCCTCACTCACAGATTGGATCGAGCGTTTGCGCGGATCTTTCTCTAACGCGCGATGGCTTGCCGGAGAGATGCTGGGACGAGGAGAAGAATTGATCACGGTCATTCGCGATCTGGCTCGCGGCATGAACATGCGCTTTCTCTACGATCCCGACCGCCGTCTTTTTACTATCGGCTACAACATCAGCAGCCAACGGCATGATGGCTCCTACTACGATCTTTTAGCGAGTGAGGCACGTCTGGGGAGCTTCGTCGCCATCGCGCGCGGAGATGTTCCCGGTGAACATTGGTTGGCGTTGAATAGACTGTATGGATCGGTTGGGAATCGCCGCTTGCTGCTCAGCTGGACAGGTACGATGTTCGAGTACCTGATGCCTCTTCTCCTGCAGCGTACTTATGCCAACTCGCTGCTCGATCTTGCCACACATGAAGCCGTCGAACTACAGCGTGAGTATGCAGAGCAGCGTAATGTTCCCTGGGGTATCTCCGAATCAGCTTACGGTGATCTGGATCTCAATAAAACCTACCAATACAAGGCATTCGGCGTGCCCGGATTGGGTTTGAAGCGCGGCCTGGAGGATGACCTGGTAGTAGCGCCATATGCCTCCATGCTGGCTTTAATGGTGGAACCGAATCAGGCTGCGCAGAATCTACAGCGCCTGGAGAGTGAAGGATTACTGGGTCGCTATGGCTTCTACGAAGCGATCGACTTCACCCGTCAACGCAGGCGCGAGGGGGAACGTGGAATCTTGGTGCGGGCATACATGGCGCATCATCAGGCGATGGGTTTCCTGGCCATGGTGAATCTCTTGCACGACAACACAATGCAGCGGCGTTTCCATAAGGATCGGCGCGTTCAGGCTACGGAACCGTTGCTTTACGAGCGCATCCCTGTCTCACCGCCGCTCTATGATTTCTCGACTGGTGAACGTCCGACGACACGTATAGCGACAGTCGAATTAACGCCTTCCGTCAGTAAGTTCGATACTGCCCAGACGGCGACGCCGAGGACCCATTTGTTATCCAACGGGAGCATGGGCGTCATGGTGACCAATGCCGGCGGCGGGTATACCCAGTGGGGAGATTTCGAACTCACACGCTGGCGGGCGGATACTTCACGCGATTTCTGGGGCAGCTTCTGTTATCTCAGGGATGTTGACAGCGGACGTGTCTGGTCCAACACATATCAACCACTCGGTGGGGATCCGGATAATTATTCTGTCAACATGGCGATTGATCGCGCCGAGTTCCGACGCAGAGATAACGGCATCGACACGGAAACCGAGATCGTCGTTTCTCCGGAAGATGATGTCGAAATTCGGCGCATGACGTTTATCAACCGCTCGAATCGTGCCCGGCACATCGAAATCACGAGTTACAATGAATTGTCTATGGCGCCGCACAACGCCGACCGACAGCATCCAGCGTTTAATAAAATATTCATCCAGACGGAAGCACTACCGCAGGTTGATGCGCTGCTCGCTTTCCGCAGGAAGCGCGATCTCGAAGATCCGTCGATCTTTGTCGCTCACCGGCTTACGGTTGAGAATGGGGAATCGAGTACGCTGCAGTTCGAAACCGATCGCAAGCGCTTTGTCGGTCGCGGTCGATCCACCGAAAATCCAAAAGCACTCGAAGGCGATCTGAGTAACAGCGCGGGCTACGTTCTCGACCCCATATTAAGCATGCGCAAGGTAGTGACGATTCGTCCCCGACAGCGTTTGTCTGTTTCTATGGTGCTGGCGGCCGCAGGGGAGCGTGATCAGGTCGTGCGTTTGATGGAAAAATACAGTGATCCCCGCGCGATCACACGCAGCCTGGAGTTGGCCTGGGTGCACGCCCAACTTGAATTACGTCTATTGCGCATTCGGCCGGATGATGCCCGTCGCTTCCAGCAATTGGCAGGTGCGATGCTCTATCCGAACGCCTGGCTGCGCCCTCCGTCTGAACGGTTAGAACAGAATCGATTGGGGCAATCAGGCTTGTGGCCGTATGGCATCTCTGGCGATCTTCCGATCGCTGTCTTGAGTATTGGCGAAGCACGCGATCTGAGCACGGTACGTCAAATGCTGCAGGCACATACCTTCTGGCGCCAGCATGGTTTGAAAACCGATCTGGTTATCCTGAATGAAGAGTCCAGCAGCTATGAACAACCACTAAACGAGCGTTTACTGCGTTTGATCGAGACGGACTCGATCTATGCCGTCATCGATCAACCCAGTGGGGTTTACTTACTTAGCGTGGATCAAATTCCCGAAGAACATCTCACCTTGATTCTTTCCATTGCCCGAGTGGCTTTGGTAGCGGCACGCGGACCGCTTTCACAGCAGCTTGGTGTACCGCGCGACACGTTGGATTTACCGATCGAACTCGCAACTCGGAAAATCCCGGAGGAACCCTCCGCCCCACTGCCTTTTATGGAATTGCCGCACTTCAACGGTTTGGGCGGTTTCACACCGGATGGCCGGGAGTATGCCATTTATCTCGGTCCGGAGGATCACACCCCTGCGCCCTGGGTGAACGTGATGGCCAATCCGAATTTCGGTACGCTGGTCTCCGAAAGCGGTTCGGGTTTCGTATGGTACGGCAACAGCCAGCAGTATCGTTTGATCGGATGGTCGAACGATGCGGTTTGCGATCCTGCCTCGGACGCGATCTACATTCGGGACGAGGAAAGCGGCACCTTTTGGTCGCCGACTCCGAATCCAATCCGTGAATTGGACGCCTATCGTACGCGGCATGGCGCCGGCTACAGTGTGTTCGAACACAACAGTCATGCCATCGAACAAGAGTTGATCACTTTCGTGCCCATGAACGACGAAGGGGGTGAGCCGGTGCGTATCCAGCGTTTGCGCTTGCGGAACGATTCGAGGCAGACTCGGCGGCTCAGTGTAACATTCTATGCGGAATGGGTGCTTGGGGAAGTGCGCGAAGAAAATCAAATGCATGTCATCACCAAATGGGATGAAGATGCAAAAGCGCTCCTGGCCTACAATCGCTATCATCCGGATTATAGCGAGCGTGTGGCCTTCGTGGCCATGAGCCCGGCAGCAGATGACTATACCGCCGATCGCACAGTTTTCGTGGGACGCAATCAGAGCCTCTCCGATCCGGCCGGGATGGGGCGATTGCAATTATCGCAGCGTGTGGGTGCCGGACTGGATCCGTGTGCGGCGATGCGTGTCACGATTGAATTGGACCCTGGTGAGCGCGAAGACATTATCGTGATGCTTGGTTCGGCGGCTTCGCGCGAGGAGGCCGTTCACATCATCCATCATTATCGTGAAGACACTCGGGTCGATGAAGCGCTGCAGCAGACCAGCGGCTGGTGGGACAGACTTTTAGGTCGGGTGGAAATCGACCATCCGGAATTATCCGTACAGTTCTTACTCAATCGCTGGTTGATCTATCAAACATTGAGCTGTCGGATTTGGGCTCGCACGGCATTCTACCAGTCCGGCGGTGCGTTCGGTTTCCGCGATCAACTGCAAGATGTGATGGCCTTGCTTTACGCCGCACCGCAATTGGCTCGCGAGCACATTTTAACGGCTGCAAGGCGACAGTTCCGCGAAGGGGATGTACAACATTGGTGGCACCCTCAAAGTGGCGCCGGTGTGCGTACGCGCATCTCGGATGATTTCATCTGGCTGCCCTACGTCGTCAGCCAATACGTTAAGATCACGGGAGACAAGGAGATCCTCGCCGAAGAGCTGCCCTTCCTGGAAGGTCGAGCGCTGCAAGATGACGAAGCTGAAATTTTCCTCGTTCCAGAAGAGAGTATGGAACGCGAGTCGTTGTACGAGCACTGTCGTCGGGCGATCGAACGCGGTGCCACGAGTGGATCCCATGGATTGCCGTTGATTGGAACCGGTGATTGGAATGATGGTTTGAATCGGGTGGGTGCAGAAGGAAAAGGCGAGAGTGTCTGGCTGGCCTGGTTCCTGATCGATGTTCTCAATGATTTTGCCGGCCTGGCGGAAGAAACCGGCCGCCAGGAAGACGCGGCAGATTTTGGCCAACGCGCCCGCAGTTTGACCGAGCGTGTCGAGCAAGAAGCCTGGGACGGGGCATGGTACAGACGAGCGACATTCGACGACGGCACCCCTCTTGGATCGGCGAGAAATGTGGAAGCGCGCATCGATTCTCTACCGCAGTCCTGGGCATGGATCAGTGGAGCCGCAGAAACGGATCGTGCGAAAACTGCGCTGGAATCGGCGTGGGCGCAGTTGGTGCGCGAAGAAGATGGTTTGGTTTTGTTGTTTACGCCGCCCTTCGATAAATCCGAGTTGGATCCCGGCTATATCAAAGGCTACCCGCCTGGCGTACGCGAGAATGGCGGTCAGTATACGCATGGCGCATTATGGTTGGCGATCGCGTATGCGCGCATGGGAGATGGTGAGCGTGCAGCGCAGCTGCTGCGCATGATGAATCCCGTCGAACACGCACGTGAACCGCAAGATGTGGAGCGGTATATTGTTGAGCCGTATGTGGTCGCGGCAGATGTCTATAATCTTCCTGGGAAGGTTGGGCGCGGCGGTTGGACATGGTATACCGGGTCGGCTGGTTGGATGTATCGCGCCTGGATCGAAGAAGTCTTGGGGCTGAAAGTCCGGGGGGATGAGCTGCGCGTGGATCCCATCATTCCGGCGGCATGGGACGGCTTCGGCATCCGTTATTCCTATCGAGATGCGCTTTACGAGTTGAAGGTCGAAAACCCGGATCATGTCAGACAAGGCGTGGCGTGGATCGAGATGGATGGCCGGCGTTTGGATCAGGCGGCATTGCTGCTGGATGGCAGTGCTGTGAAACACAAAGTCGTCGTGCGGATGGGAAAACGAGAGGCTTAATTTATCTTACTCCTGCGCTTCGAATTCCTCCTTGGTGATGAATTCACCACCCGTAATTTGTTTGTCGATCAACTGACGTCGCAGATCGAAGGTGAGAGTCGCTTCAATGGGTTGGAAGCACAAGTTACTGCCCATGAGGGTCTTGCGGGTGTAATACACATCCTCGCCAACGCTATCCCCATAGCGTACTGTGAGATCGGTCATTAAATCGACGCGTGCCCTCAATTTCTCCCCGCATCGATTGCAGCGAATGTAGATCCAAAATCCCTGGTCATCAGCCGAACGTATCAACAAGCTGCCAATTTTATTCAATAGTTTCATGATAACTTTCATCCCTTTCCGTAAGGCATCAGTCTACATTCCTAATCATATCGCATCTTTTCGGGGATGATCTTCATCGATCGGGATACCGAATGCCGGAGAATAAGTAAAAGCACCCGTTGCGCCTGCGCATGAGTGCTTTTCAAGTCCAAGGCTCCTCGGGTAGGACTCGAACCTACAACCTAGCAGTTAACAGCCGCCCGCTCTGCCAATTGAGCTACCGAGGAAGGCAGGGGGCATTATAACCGTGCCGTGGTCGCGCCGTCAAGGAATCGTGCCTTGTTGACGAACGGATTTTGGTGGATTCGTGATGCGTTATAGATGCTTACGGCAAGATTCCGCTATAATGGCGGCATGTCTGAACTTGATACGCGTGAACTGACCCAGCCAAAACATCCACATCTTCCACGAATATTTGCCGTGCTGATTGCCATCGTCGTCTTCGCCACATGGCTTTTATCCACGCCGCACGGCCTGCTGGGTAAGGCGGATGCCGTCGGATACGCGCTCTGCCATCGCATCGACCTGCGCTCATTCCAGCTCGGCGCGCGGCAGCTGCCGCTTTGTGCCCGCTGCTCCGGGATGTATCTCGGTGTGTTGATCGGACTTGGTTTCTATATCATCCATCGAACGAAAGCAGGTCGCTACCCCAGCCGAGGCATAAGTGCTGTTCTCTTCCTGTTTGGAGTCTTATGGGCCATCGATGGACTGAATTCCTACGTGCATCTCATTCCCATGGCCTCCGGGGTCTATACACCGAGCAATACGCTGCGCTTGATTACGGGAACCTTGATTGGAATCTCGCTGTCCACGATGGTCTACCCCGCATTCAGTCAATTTGCCTGGAAAGATGTCAGAGACGAACCCGTTATCCATTCTTTGGCGGAGCTGGGAAAACTACTGCTATTCGCGGCGATCCTGGTGGGGTTGGTGCTGAGCGAGAACCCATTGATCCTTTATCCGTTTGCGTTGGCGACAACTTTGTCGGTCTTTATCATACTGACCCTGGTATACACAAGCGTCATCCTGGTCATCTCTCGCAAGGAGAATCAAGCTGCAGGCTGGCGGGATTTGATCACACCCATTCTCCTCGGCTTGACGATGGCCGTGATCCAAATCGGGATCATCGATTGGATTCGATTCACGCTGACAGGGACGTGGGATGGTTTCCATGTATAGCCATTTTCAGGCAGCACGAAGACGAGTTCCCTTCAAAAGAATGTGTGGTATAAGCTTGGGTGAAGGAGACGCAGCGGATTTTTCCTGAGAAGCGGAGGGCAATGTGATAGAAAGTGTCGCCGGATTATTTGCAGCATTCGGCCTGTCGGCAAGCGCAGGTTTGAACGCCTATGTGCCCCTGTTGATTGTGGCATTGATGGCGCGTTTCACGGATTGGATCACGCTTTCCGAAGCGTGGGATCCGCTCACCAGTTGGTGGACGATCGCCGTTTTAGTGATTCTGGGGCTGATCGAATTCTTCGTGGATAAAGTGCCGGCCGTCAATCACATCAACGATGCCATCCAGACTTTCATTCGCCCTACGGCGGGCGCAATTTTATTCGCCGCCAGCACGAGCGCGGTAACCGACATCCACCCCGTACTGGCGATCATCGCCGGAATCCTGGTCTCTGGGAGTGTGCACGTAGCCAAATCGGTCGCCGTTCGCCCGACAGTGACGGCAACGACGGCTGGTGCCGGGAACATCCCCGTGAGTGTTGCCGAAGACGTAACGGCAACGGTGATCTCGATTTTGGCCGTCGTGCTGCCTGTGGCAATCGCAGCACTGATCATCATGTTTACAGCTTTCGTCGTCTGGTGGCTCTGGCGTCGCGCAAACGCCGAGAGATCGGCAAGGGATTAAGCCAGTTTGTTCACATTGAGTTGAGCGCACTTGTTGCACAAAGATGCCTTCCCCGGCTGGAAAACCGGTGTGGCTCGATTCCCCCCTTTTTCCTAGAGTCCGGTTGCCAGCCATAGAGCAAATCCAGCGATCAGCAGACAAAGTGGCACATAGATTCGCGAATCATTCCTGGCGAAGTTAGTGTCCCGCATTTTCTTGAAAATACCGCAATTCTGGAAATCACCTATTGCCCGTAATGTAAAAATCACAGTAATCACCCACATACCACTTTGCGGTATCCACAATGGACCGAGATCTGTATAAACGCCTCGCCAAAGAGCTACGAGCGCGGCTGCTAAAAGAGCCGTCGCCACCAAGAGCGTTTGAAACCTTCCGGGTTCGAACAGCGGTTCACCATCTCGCGTCGGAATTGCACTATCCCAGCCCCATCTACCTCCAAAAGCCCAGTAGACGTGAATGGAAGCCAGGGTGACAAACAGGACACAGAGGACGATGGTTGGTATCAGCATCATAACGTATTGCCTTCCTAAAGTGTTTCAAGCAGAGTATCTGTTTGCGCTGGGTCGATGCCCGCTGCTTCTATTATTTGTCGGCTCAGTATAAAAGCAACTCATTCTTTCAAGGATCAGTCAGACTCAAGCCAAGCGATGGCTTCCCGGCGAGTGGAGAAAAAACGGAACTGCTCGCCCCGATTTGTTTCGGAAGCAAACGCCTGAAAATTCACAGAATGGACCGTCAAATCGGGGATTACGACTGCCATGTGTATGTGATAGATAGACAGTTTATGCAGCAGTTCACCTGCAAGTCCGGTGCTCAAATCGAAGAATTCGGCCGGAAGTGCAGGTCTATCCAGCAGCAGCGATGCGGCGCCGTTCTCGATGCAATCTCTAAAAATCAGGGCGGGATCGAAGTGCTCCGTTGCTCCGGCTTCGAAGAAGTTTATCATGGTTTTTCGGTGTCTCCTCGGTCGGGGTTATTGTGCATCGTGGATCTGGCAGGAGGTTTTCCAGATCAACATTCAGGAGGCAATGTCAAATGGTGCAGCGTTACAGCTTGCGAATGTCTTGAGTTCCTCCAAAGCCTGGAGGGCTATCTGTCGTTCCTCAGAGCTTAGCTGTAATGCTTCGAATTCATCCTCATCCAGCACCTGGTATTCGGCGTTGGGCAGGACGACCAGATCGAGTTCTAAATCAATGGCGTAAATGTGCCTGGATTCGATCCGTGCCGGACGGGTGATGTTGCAGTACCAGCCCTTCAAGCGGTCGTCCCGGCTGTCCTGGATTCGAAACACGTTGTACCAACGATCGCCATAGTGAGTCTCGATAAAGCGATCGCCGCGTTGAAGTTTGATCTTGCCCAGAGAACGATCTTCTAGATCAAAAACCGCCTCGAGTGTGATACTCGACGGAGTCGCAACCAGTACGTTCCCCGGGTATCGTAATTTCTCCCTTCCCCTGTCGTCGAGCTTGTGAACCAGTATCGTGTCTCCAGGCTCTGGCCGATCTTGGGGGGAGGCAGGTTGTTTGGTTTTCATACGTTTACTCCCAGCGCATCGAGTAATTCAGCAAGTTGATTGACAAAGGCGGGTGTGGCGATCATCCCCTGGCGTCTGGGACGTGGCAAATCCACATCGGTGAAACGCATAATTCTTCCAGGACGGGCACTCAGCACGAGGACGCGATCCGCCAGGTACAACGCCTCATCGACATCGTGCGTGATGAAGATGATCGTTTTTTCGAAGCGGCGCCAGATATCGAGCAACCAGTCTTGTAACTCGCGCCGCGTGAGGGCATCGAGTGCGCCGAAGGGTTCGTCGAGCAGAAGAACATCCCGTTCGGTCAACATCGTACGCAGCAAGGACGCGCGCTGGCGCATCCCGCCGGAGAGCTCGTTGGGATAGGCAGCACGAAAATCTGATAATCCAAAGAGCGGCAGCAGTTCTTCGGCTTTGGCATGAGAGATTTCTGTGGGAATGCCGAGCAGTTCCTGTGCCAGGATGACGTTGTCGAGCACATTGCGCCAGGGAAGCAGAAGATCGCGTTGCGGCATGTATCCCACACGACCAGTCCGCTGCCCGCATGTTTCACCGTCGATGCAGATTTCACCTTCGTCCGGATCGAGCAGACCGACAATCAGATTGAAGATCGTACTCTTTCCGCTTCCCGAAGGTCCGATGATGGTCACGAACTGGCCGGGATGCACGTCAAAGGAGATATTTTCCAGCGCTTGGATGGTGCGGCCATTAGCGTGGAAGGTCTTGCTGACGCTGCGAAGTTCAACTTTCGGGGTCGACATGGTTATCGTTGTATCCGTCGCTCCAAAGGGACGCGGTCACGGCAGGAATTCGTTGGTGAAGGCGGCTTCTGCATCGATCGCTTCCGTGAGGATGTTGTACTCGAGCATCCAACGGGAATAATCTTGCCAGACATCAAACGATTGTTCCCCCCAACGCGCCGCATCGGCCTGGTATCGTGGCGAGATCCAGGCCTGGCTGGCATAGACCAGTTCGCCGTCGAGTTCTGGTACAGCAGCGAGTAATATCGCCGCCGCTTCCTGCGGATTTTCTATGGCAAATCGATAGCCGCGGGAAACGGCATTGAGAAAGCGGCGTACGAGCTGCGGTCTTTCGGCAATCGTCTGCTCGCTGGTGATAAGCACCGGCGTGTAATAATCCGGAATGCAGTCGAACCAATCCTGCATCATGATCACGTCCAGATCGATGTTTTCGCGCTCGGCCTGAACGCCTTGCCAGGCGTAAAAGATCCAGGCCAGATCGATCTGTTCCTGGTCGAGCAGCGCCAGGGGATCGGCGTAGCCGGTATCGACAATGTTCAGCGCATCGTAATCACCCCCGGCACAGCCCATCAGTACGCGCAGGGTCGGTTCCTCGAAGGGGTTGCCGTAGGATCCATAGGTCAGACCGGTCCAATCGGCGGGCGAGTTTACCTGCAGTTCGCCGCGTGAAGCGAAAGCGGAGGTGTTGTGCTGGATGACGGCTGCAATGGAGACAATGGGCACGTCGTCTGCTCTGGCAAGCGTGATTTGTTCTTGAAAACTGACGCCGAAATCAACGGCGCCGCTGGCAACGGCTTGTTCTGCGTAGACCTCGCCCGGCTGGATGATCTCTACCTGCAAGCCTTCGTCTTCGAAGTAGCCTTCTGCTTCGGCGATCAATATGCCGGTGTGATTGGTGTTCGGCACCCAATCGAGCATCATCTTGATGGATGTGGGTGCTGCTCGATCGCCTTCTTCCGCTGCAGCCTGGCAGGCAGATGCTGCCAGGATCAATGCAAGACATGTCGTAGTAAATATCGCGATTCTTTTCATGATGGAATCTCCCTACTTCGAGATGCATTGCTCGGTATGCTTTGAGACCTTGGCGGTTTGTTTTGGTGCAAGTTTTTCGGCACGGAGCGCGACGAAACCTCCCTCTCCATAACCATCCTGAATTGCCAGTGTGGGCCCAGTTGATTCATCCTCTTTCTCCCTTTCATGGACTGCGGCAAAAGGATCACCCATGAGTGTTTGTCGAGAGACGATGTTGGAAAATCCGATGTCCCGTAGATGACGGATGATTTCATCGGCACTGTGGAAGTGGGCATCCCGGAAGAAGGGGTCTTTTTCTTTCTCCGCATCGTAGACCTGGCCGAGGTGGCTATCTTTGTCAATCATGCCGATGATGATCTGCCCTTGTGTGTTGAGCACCCGACGGATCTCGTTCAGGATGATTTGGATATCGTCCACGAATGGATCAACGGTGTTAAGAAGAGCGAAATCGAATTGATTGCTTTCGAAAGGAAGCTGTTCCCCGACTGCCTGACATACGAGGATATCCCGGGAGCGTGCATAACGCAGTGCTCGACGGGCAGGGTCGATGCCCGTGCGGATTCCGAGTGGTGCGGCAAAACGTCCTGTTCCCACGCCGATCTCCAGGCCTCTGCCGTTCTCTGGAACCATCGCCGCTAGGGTTTCGATTTCGGCTTTGAAGACTTCACTGTTCTCCTCGAACCAGCTGTCGTAATCTTCAGCCAGGTCGTTGAAGCTTTGTATCGCATTCATGCAGGATCCTATCAATAGATGCCGGTTTCTTCCCATTGTTCGGTTCGATGCGCCGAGAAATACCAGGGCAGTGATAAACGTTCGATCCAATACAGCAGCGCAAACAAGCCGATGCTGATCGCCGTGGTGATCAAAATGGCCACAAAGACCTGATCGGTGGCCAGTGCGTTTTTCGAGCGCAACATATACATCCCCAGGCCGGCAGAACCACCCACCCATTCGCCGATCGTGGCGCCAACGACGCTGTAGGTCACCGCAACGCGCAAACCGGAGAAGAAGGACGGCAATGCAGAGGGAAGCCGTACGATACGCCAGATTTGACGCCGGCTGGCGCCCATGGCACGCATCAAGGCGACCAGATCGGGATCGGTGGAGGCAAGCCCATCGGCCGTACTGACTGCCATGGGAAAGAAGCAAACCAGCACGACGATGATCACCTTGGGCAACAAACCAAATCCGAACCAGATGATCAGCAAGGGTGCGATGGCCATGATTTGTATGGTCTGCGAGGCGACGAGCAAGGGATACAGCGCTCTGCGTAAGAAGGTAGAGAGATCGATCGCGGCTGCAATCAAAATGCCTAAAAGGATGGCGGCTCCCAGACCGATCGCGGTCTCGAGCATAGTCGTGCCGATCGCAGAAAGCAGGATTTGACGCGTCTCCCAACCCGCCTGGAGTACCTGGAGCGGGGAGGGCAAGATAAACGACGACAATCCGGTGCGGGTGGCGACGACGTGCCAGCAAAGCAGAACGAACCCGATCAACAACAGTGCAGGTAGTGCTTCGCCTGCCCAGCGTGAGGGCATAGGCCGCTCGTTTCTTTTCTTTGAAATTGCGTCCGGTTTACGCATTGTGCTTTCTGTACTTACCTACTTTTTCTTCGATCGTTGTGCCGTGGATGCTGTCCCCGATCTTGATCAGGGTCACGACCTGATTCGCTCCGGCTTCGAAACAAGCCAGGTGCGCTGCTTTCGCAGCCGCCAATAGATCGTCCAAATGGCCTTCCATCACCGTCTCCATGGGAGTCACTTCGTAGTGGACTCCGCAAGCAGCGATTGCTTCGATGGCGCGACCGACGATCGGAAAGGCGTCCTCGCTAAGCGGCAGCACCTGAACGGAAACGTTGACTGTTCGATTTTCATCCATTTCCATCTCGTTCTCTCCTCGTGTGATACCCCAATACCGCGAAAATGGTTTTCGTCGTGTGGGTGGTGTTCAGGCTCTACCTGGTGTGTGTATCGCCAACAACATCCCCTGCTGTAGATCTACGCGGGCGCGGGACCCTGTAAATACGTTGCTGATGCCGCGCGCCGGTCCAGGATACAGGCTCTCACCGTCCAGGATGTAGACCAGGTTGTGCGTCGTGATCCCTTGTGCGGCAGATCCGATGGGGATCAAGCTTAGGGTGTCGCCCTGTTGTCCTTCGATTTCGTCACCCGGCGGACGGATCAGCCATGTCGTCTGATCGCCATGCCAGATGCGTACATTCACTCCCTGAAGGCGGGGATGGGCTAGCAGATATACGTTGGACAAGGTCATGTCCAGGCGGCCACCGACGGCAGCGAGAATGATAATTTCTTGCGCGCCATGATCGATGGCGTGGAGCAGCGCCAGCTCCAGATCGGTCTCATCCTTGTGCAGGGGGAATTCCTCGACTCTTACCCCGGATTTGCGCAGGGCTGGGCGCTCGCCGGGCTGCAGTGAATCGAGGTCGCCGAGTATGATGTCGTAATCCAAACCAAGGTTTTGGCAGTTCTTGCTGCCGCCGTCCACGGCGATTGCCTGGGCGCTGTCGAGCGTATCAAGCCGCCTCCGGATGACTTCTACGTCCGCGATTTTCCCATTGGCAACGATGAGCACCAGTTCTCCCATGGAAAAAGCCACTCCTTGGCGAGGGAGTGGCTTGTGTGAACTGGGTATTTGTGCCATCCCTACGCCGGCATGATCCGGATCAGGTTCTACGGGTCGAGGGCGTTTACCCTCCTCTCAGCCCCAAGATCTATGGGCTCCCCGTGCAACTTTTTCTTTGCTCGTTCTGTTTGAAGTATAACGGCAGGCTGGATGGCCGTCAAGCCTGCGCGAACTCTCGAGGTGTCTGTCGTCGCAAGCGAGAAAGAAAACCCCCCCGCAAGTGGAGGGGATTTTATATTAATGACAAATAATCCTATGATCGCTCGGATTAAATTCTTATTCTTTCATCTCCTCGAGGATGCTGTAGAGAAGTTCGAGCAGTACGTTCTTGACCGAATCTCTATCCGTTGCCACGCAGGGCAGCATTTTGACTTTCTCGTCCAGCTTCAGTGCAATGCGCAGATCGTCGACTTCCCAGGCATCATCGGCATCCTGTTTATTGGCTGCGACGACGTATGGGGTCGGCGCGTAGGCACGGAAAGTTTGCAGGATGCCTCGGGCTTCACGGAAAGTTTCCGGTCGGGCACTGTCCACCATCACGATGAAACCCAACATGCCCTCCGAGAGAATCTCCCACATGAAGTCGAAGCGCTTCTGACCTGGCGTGCCGAAAAGGTAGAGGACGAGATCGTCATCGACGGTGATGCGTCCGAAGTCCATCGCCACGGTGGTCGTTTCTTTTACGCGCTCGGCCTCCGAACTGATCTTTCGTTCCGTGGAGACAACATCGATCTCGCTCACGGAACAAATGAAAGCGGTTTTTCCGCTGTTGAAGGGACCGGTGACGACCATCTTTACAGTTTGCATAAATGATCCTCGCCTACAGAGACCGGACGCGATCGATCAGACGATTGACCAACGATGTCTGTTTCTTGCGATCGACAGGTGGAACTTGTTGGGCGTGCCTGGGTAGCGGCATGCCATCCGGTCGTACGATTTCGATTAGTCCAGCCTGGAGCAACCCGTAGACAATGCGACGGATTTCCAGGTCGTTCATTTTGTTGGCTTTGGCGATTTGCTTGATGCTGTTCTTGGGATTGATGTAGGAGACGACTTTCCATTCTTCGACGGTGAGATTGACATCGCGGATGTTCGCACCAGGGCGTTCAACGAAATTCAACGCCATACTCAAGTTGGGGATCTCGTCCTGGAGTTGTTCCCACTCCTGGACGTGACGCGAGCCTTCCATGATGATGTTCTCGAGATCGAGACGAATCGTGATGGCGTCATCTGGTGGCAGCACGCTGGCATCGAAGCGAAAGAAGCCGTCGGACCATGTGAAAAGCTGATATACGGTATCCAACACATATTGCTGGATTCCCGAGAGGATATCTTGCTGGCTGAGGTAACCCGCGTTGATCAGGAGCAAACCGAGTTCTTTATCGGATTTATCGCTGGCGTGTTCTTTTATCGTTGTAGCTTGCTTTGCGGTCATCACGCCGGCCTTGGTTAAAACATTTGTTAGGGAACTGTCCCCTTTGCCCATTTGCGCGTAAATCAGTTTTCCTTTATTAAAGGAAATCCAAGCAACCTCGTCCGGTCCTTCGACGGTTAAGGTGCCGGTTTTTTTCGCCAGATTGACCAGGTTAAATAATTGTGTGACTGTGAAGTCACGCAAGTTGCCCTTTAGTGCCATTTGGCTCTCTTTAACACCTATACACTCATTGATCGCGCCCTTTCTCGATACAGCGGGAGAAAAGCATATCATCTGCGCTGCATGAGTTCTCTACGCGATCAGGTGGCGGGATTATACCTGTTGGGGACGGACAGTGCAAACACACGACTTGCCAGAGTCGACGGGAATTCTTGGAAGCCTACCCAGATTCGAATCGTGACCATCCCATAACGATTATTGTTTCGTAACAAAATCCGTGCACACAGTATAGCCACATACACAGGATTATTTCAACTGGTTCATATTGGCTATTCTTCGCAATCGCTGGAAAAGTGTTTTCAGATAGGGCAGCGCCTTTTCTGAGATGATAGGTTTTTCAAGAAGACTCGATAATCTATGATTATCCGATACAATTGTCCCGGCTTCCTTATAAGGAGCATCTCCTTAATGGAGATTTCGTCCAAATGAAAGCAATCATTAGAAATTATTGGAGAAAATTCGGTGATAAAGAAAGCAATCCGTTTACCGTTTCACCCTCTACTGATTGCACTATATTCACCGATAAGTTTCCTGGCATTTAACCGTAAGGAAGTTCTGTTAGATGATTCAGCACGAACATTCCTGGTTGTTTTTGTTGGTGCACTGCTGGGCTATCTGATTATTCGCCTGATAATTAAAGATACACTGCGCGCCACGCTGGTTCTTTCCTTTTTGGCAATTCTTTTCTTCAGTTACGGGCACGTGTATCAAGCACTGCATCAACAAGATGCGTTATTCGGGATCGACTTCGGGCGTCATCGTTTCCTGGCGATTATTTATCTTGTGATTGCGATAATTGGCATCCGCTGGCTGATTAAAAACATGATCTTGCCGAATGGGTCATCCCATTGAATATATTTTCCATCGTACTCCTGGCGTTTCCCTTATTTCAGGTGATCAGTTACCCTTGGGAAGTTCCCTCGATAGAGACAACATCCAGCCACTCCGCAAATTATTCTCTTGAATTGATAAAGCCAGTTGATCCCCCAGATATTTACTACACCATTTCCGATTCCTACACACGAGATGATGTGTTG
>DAOUEK010000097.1:0-40365 GCA_034430425.1 Anaerolineales bacterium
GTTATTAACACCGAATGAATCTCGATCGCCAGTAAAAAAATAACCGCGAGATGTTGGACATCTCGCGGTTCGGGTCTTGTATTGAAGGCGATCGATCATTCGGAGAAGAGGGAACGCTCCAGGGCGAGAAGATTGGACGCAAACCTTTCCAGTTCCTGATCGAGAGAGAGCGTATCTCCCCCAAGACTGTCAAGCAAATCTGCCAATTGGTCTCGGAGTGCTTGTACGGCTGACATGCCATCTGCACCAAGTCCCTCCTGTAAATTGGCCAGTCGGTCATCCGTTCCCGCCAAAGCAGCACGAATCCCGACCAGGTCATCTTGCCCGAACGCAACGCGGGCGGAAGACACATCTACCAATGCATCCACCAACTGCACGTGTAGTTTCGCTTCGTCAGCTTCTGCCTGGATTTTCTCGATCTCCGCCTCACATTCAGCACGCATTGAATCTTCGATCGTCGCTTGCTCGGTTTGAAGGGCCTCGACCTGGTTTTGCAGGTCAACTTTCTCCGCCTGGAGACCGCGCACCATAACAACATAGGCAGCCCCCACCCCCAGGGCGAAGACACCGATCAGGCCAACCACCCACATTATTATTTTACGCAAGAAACCCTTGGCCTTGTCCATTCGACCGGAAGGTGGTTTCTGCTTCTTCGGTTTCACTTTTTTCCCGCGGGCTTTATCGGCAGTATCGCCTGCGGGTGCACGTGCATCATCCTTCGAGATTTGTTCTTCCTCTCGATTATGATCCGGATCCATTGTTATCCTCCTCCGGCACAGTTTCAGTAGGCTGCAACTCGGGTGTCACAGCCGGTGTAGGTATAGCGGAATATTCCGTCGCCTCGATCAGTAATTTCCAGGCAATTTCCAATTCATCCGCAGCGATGACTGGTGATTTGCGAACATCGTCGAGAGCCAATTCTAACCGCTTGAGAATCGATTCTATCGTCTCGATTTCCTCCGGCGTGCCTTGCTCGATCATCGCTTGCAGCAACTCTACTGCCGCCGAGACGTCTTCGCTGGCAAGCCCCAGATTGTCATGGATTAATGAAACCCTTGCTCTGGTTATCAGGGTCATCGTACGCACCAACTGCAGTTGGTACTGGAGTTGATGGGCCGGAATACCCAACGCCGTGAGTTCCGCCTCGATCCCCTCGACTTTTTGCGTCAGTTCCAGGATCGTTAATTCAACCTCGGTAACGTCATCCGGCAGGAGCGCCAACTCCGTTACCTCGTCCTCGTGCTCATCCTGCACGCTGCGCAGACGCTCCACACGAGCTTCGAGCGCTGAGAGAGTCTCCGCCTGAACCGCCAGACGCCCTTCAAGATCAATCAGGCGTTCGTCCAGCTGATCCATCTGGGTTTCGATCATCTCGTCCGATAGTGTCAGATCTTTCTCTAATTGATCGAGACGCTGCCGATTCTCCTGCGCAGTGGCGATGAAATCCCGATACAGCTTTTGCGTTCCGTAAAACAGGCCGGCGCCAAGCCCGATCCCGAGAACAATGACCACGATGATCCGCAAGAGAAAACGGAGAAACCGCCCTACAATGCCCGGTTCTTCATCTTCATAGAAGCCTTCATCTTCATCTTCATCTTCATCTTCGTCTTCAGCTTCAGTCTCTTCCCAATCGTTACTTTCCAGTTCATCTTCCATATGGCTCTCCAATAAGATTGTTAGGGAGTCGTTGGCTCCAAAAACGGCAGTGCTTCCTGGATCAACTGCCGTAAGCCTTGAAGAAATTGTTCGAACCGATCAACCGATTGCGATATTGAATCGATATCGGTGTTCATTTCCTCCATCCGGGTTTGCATCTCCGCCAGATCATCAAGCGAACCGGAGACATCCTCACGCAACGTAGTGAACTGGTCTTCTACAGTCTCTACCCGTCCACTCAATCCTTCGATCGCTTCCAGGCGGAGATTGATCGCCTCGAGACGCGAGATGATGTTATCCACCTCGACCTGGAGTGTCGATACCTCGCTTTCCACGAGACGCAAGGAAGCATGGTTGCCGATATTCAGTGTGCCATTGATGCCCGCGAGAATCGATAGCGTCAGCAGAACGGAGAGCACCACACTGATCCCCGCAGTAAGGATCACAAGACCAAGGCGTTCTTGAAGGATCGCCAACATCTGATCCGTGATCGACTGCTTTTGCCTTCCCGGACGTTTGGGACGAGTGGCGATCTTTGGCTGCCGTCCATCCTCCCGCACCGCCGGCCTGGAAATCACCTCTTCATTCGATTCAACTGCAACGCTTTCGAATATCAAATACGGTTTCATGCGGGCCAATGTGGTCGGACCCAAACCACTGATCCGCAACATATCCCCGCTGTCGACGAAAGGACGAGCCGCCACGATCCGCTGTGCCATCGACTCGCCGACGCCGGGCAATGTCATCAACGTTTCGAGATCTGCGCTATTCGGATTGACAACAACCCTTTCTTCTTGTGTCATCATTTCCTTCCCATGTTCGTCTTCGATGCGAGGGTGAATGGCTCAAAATTACGCTCAGCTTGATTGCGCAAACCGTTGACATCGCGTCGAAAAAAATCGCCCCCTCACTTTATACACCAATTCCAACTATTCTGCTCTTAAATATACTATACGGTGGAATGATGGATCTTGTTGCTAAGAAGTGTACCAAACTCCACAGATGGACGAAGATCTTCTAAAGCAGACAACAAGTTTTCTAATGCGCAAGATAAATGAACGCCACCGGAAACAACGGAAATACAAAACGACAATGGGCGACTGAAGTCGCCCATTGTCGTAAGTCTTTGCAAAGCCTTATTTCGCCTTGACTATGATTTCCTTTGGCCGTGCCGCTTCAGATTTTGGGATTCGCAGGGTTAGCACGCCATTCTCAACCTTTGCTTCTGCGGCATCAGGATCGAGGCTCGTCGGCAGCTGCAAGCTGCGGCTGAATCCGCCTCGAGATAGTTCGCGAAGCAAGTACTTGCCATTCCCATTGCTATTCTCATCTTCGGCTTCACTTCGCAAGGTGACCACGTCATCCAGGATTTCGATCGAAATATCTTCGGCCTTCAAGCCTGGAACGTTTGCGGTGATCACATAAGCATCCTGATCGGCGTGAACGTCCATCGGGATGCGGCGACCGCCGTTAAACCCGACCGGCTCATAGCGACGAATTCTTTGCAAGTTTCTCGGTGCCAAATAATACGTTACCATCTCTCTACCTCCATGATTAGTCGATTTCTTCGCTTTACTACAACAGAAGGATACCGTCGGATTGTCAGAACGGTATAAATCCGACATTGGAAATCTATTAACGGCCGCGTTGATCTCTTGTTAACACAGCGTAAACGCGCTTCATATGCAGTCCTGGTAAACTAATTGGGAGAACCATTCAACCGAATGACGAAAGATTTTTTTACACTCTTGGCGCTTGAAGGCGAGAATTTGATAAAAGAGGAGTAATGAGATGAACCTGGAACGGTACACACAAAAAGCACAGGAAGCGATTCTCTTCGCACAGCAGATCGCACAAGATAACCACAACAGCGCCATCGAACCTATACATCTCTTGTTGGCTTTGGTTAACCAGAGTGATGGTGTGGTCGCTGCGATCGTTGCACGCATCTCCGGCAGTCCGGCGAGATTGAGAGAAGAATTACAGGCGGATGTGGCCAGTCGACCTAAAATGCACGGCACAAGCGCCCAGCCAGGGCTTTCCCAAGCGACATCCGAACTCCTCTCGATGTCCGAAAAACAGGCCGGAAAGATGAAGGATGAGTATGTCTCCACAGAGCACATTTTCCTAGCTTTAGCCGCTGGTCCTGAAGCGAAACGTTTAAGTGATTTTGGTATAACACCGGAAAGCATCCTCCAATCCCTGACCGAGATTCGAGGTTCACAGCGCGTGGTCACCCCCAATCCGGAAGACACCTATGAGGCGTTGGAAAAATACGGACGCGACCTGACCCAACTGGCGCGTCGCGGCAAGTTGGATCCGGTAATCGGGCGCGATGAAGAGATCCGCAGACTCGTGCAGGTGCTCTCGCGCCGAACGAAAAATAATCCGGCCCTGATCGGAGAACCCGGCGTGGGTAAAACCGCCATCGTTGAAGGTCTGGCGCAGCGTATCGCCAACGGAGACGTGCCGGAGGGCATTAAAAAGCGGCGCATCGTCCAACTGGACATGGGTTCACTCGTCGCTGGTGCGAAATACCGCGGTGAATTCGAAGAACGGTTGAAAGCGGTGTTGAAGCAAGTCGCCGACTCGGAGGGTGAAATCATCCTCTTTATCGACGAAATGCATACCGTTGTCGGTGCCGGGGCAGCCGAAGGCAGCATGGATGCAAGCAACATGCTTAAACCGATGCTCGCTCGCGGGGAACTACACACCATCGGAGCAACGACACTCAACGAATACCGCAAATACATTGAAAAAGACGCCGCACTGGAGCGCCGCTTCCAACCCGTGTTCGTATCGGAACCCAGCGTCGAGGATACCATCAGCATTTTACGAGGGTTGAAGGAACGCTACGAGGTACATCACGGCGTACGCATCCAGGACAATGCGGTCATCGCCGCGGCGACGCTTTCCAATCGCTACATCTCGGATCGTCACCTGCCCGACAAAGCCATCGATTTGATCGACGAGGCGGCAGCCCGCCTGCGCACAGAAATTGATTCAAAGCCTCAGGCATTGGATGAGGTAGATCGTCAAATCATGCAGCTGGAAATCGAGCGCGAGGCCTTGAAAAAAGAAAAGGACAAGGCTTCTAGAACTCGTCAGGAACGTATCGAAGCGGAGTTGGCTGATCTGGGCGAACATTCTTCCCAACTCCACGCACGCTGGCAGATAGAAAAACAAGCCATCGCTGAGTTGCGCGATCTGAAGGAACAAATCGAGCAAACCCGCTTGCAAGTCGAACGAGCCGAACGACAGGCCGATCTCGAGCAGGCAGCTCGTTTACGCTACGGCACACTGCGCGAGTTGGAAGAAAAACTCGAAACGCAAGAAAAGCGGATCAAAGCGCTGCAAACGGAAGGTGCCTTACTGAAAGAAGAAGTTGACGCCGAAGATATCGCCGGTGTCGTCTCCCGCTGGACGGGAATTCCCATCTCAAGGCTGCTCGAAGGCGAGATGGAGAAGCTGCTCCATATGGAGGAACGTCTGCATCAATACATCGTCGGGCAGGACGAGGCCATCAACGCCGTATCCAACGCCGTACGGCGTTCGCGATCCGGCTTGCAGGACCCTGAGCGACCAATCGGTTCGTTTATTTTTCTCGGCCCAACGGGAGTAGGAAAAACGGAATTGGCGCGTTCTCTGGCCCAATTTCTCTTCGACGATCCCAAATCCATAATGCGCATCGACATGGGAGAATATCAGGAGAAACACAGCGTGGCCCGCATGATCGGTGCGCCGCCCGGATACGTCGGCTACGAAGAAGGCGGCCAGCTTACCGAAGCGGTTCGGCGCAGGCCGTACAGCGTGGTTCTCTTCGATGAAATCGAAAAGGCCCACACGGATGTATTCAACGTCCTGCTGCAGTTGCTCGATGAAGGAAGGCTGACGGACGGCCAGGGCCGCACGGTCGATTTCCGCAACACCGTTGTAATCATGACCAGCAACCTGGGGACTGAGCTCTGGAGTGACGAAAGCAAAGCCGAACAGACCACACAAAGCGAGGTACGCGAGCTGCTCGCGCACTATTTCCGTCCGGAGTTCCTCAACCGTATCGACGAGATCGTGATCTTCCATAAGCTGAAGAAGGAACACCTGCGGGAGATCGTCGACATCCAACTTCGGCGGGTTCGCGCCAGGCTGGCGGAGCAAGGGTTTGGTCTTCGCATAAGTGAAGAAGCGAAAACTTACCTCGCTGAGATTGGATACGATCCGGTCTTTGGCGCTCGACCGTTGAAACGCGCCATCCAAAAAGAGCTTCAGGACCCTCTGGCCATCAAGCTGTTGGCCGGCGATTTCATCCCTGGAGAGACACTGCATATTGAAAAGGGAAAGGATGGACTGGAATTCTCAGCCGTGAAAGATGCTGAGCCCATTCTCACCTAAAAGTTGCAGTACACAATCCACTTCTTTAACCCCGCGCGGAGTGTCCTTATGGGACACTCCGCTGCGCGTTTCTCGTTCAACTCACTTGATATACAATGCGAATACAAACTAAGAAGGCGAAGTTGAGATTGCTACAGCTCGACCGGATTTCAGTGGGCATAATCTTGATCTCCGCAGGTTCCCTGACCTTCGAAGTCGGTCTGACGCGCATCTTCGCCATTCAACAATTCCATCACTTTGCCTTCGTCGTTGTCAGCCTGGCGGTGATGGGTTTTGCCGCCAGCGGGCTGGTACTTTCGCTCAGGCAGCGGCCGACTACCCTTCCACTGCTAGCGATTGCGTTCGTCCTGGCCACCGCCATTTCTTATCTCACGATCAACTTCCTGCCATTCGATTCCTACAGCATCGCCTGGGATTTTGATCAAGTATGGATCTTATTGCTTTACTTCTCGGTTGCCGGTGGTCCATTTCTATTTTCTGGTTGGGCAGTGGGCGCCTGCATGTCCTCCGCGGGCCCGGACGCACATCGGCCGTATTCCGCCAACATGGTGGGATCGGCTCTGGGAGTCCCCCTGGCGTTGTTTACGATTTCGCAATTCGGTGAAGAGAGTGCCATCACCCTGGCGGTCTTACTCGGCCTTCTGGCTGCGATGACCTTTTCGGTACCTAGAAAAAAACAGCTGGCTCTTGCCATGCTTTCACTGGTGGTGCTGTTCGCTTTTCATACACCAGCATTTCTTGCATTACGGCTTTCGCCCTACAAACCCCTGTCCATTGCCCGGCTTGCACCCGATGCGCAAGTCACCATCTCAGAATCCAGTGCCGCATCACGCATGAACATCGTGGAGAGTAGCAGCATCCACATCCTCCCGGGATTGAGTTTGAATGCACCCATCCTGCCGCCCCGGCAAGCAGGGCTTTTCATCGATGGCGACGGCCCGATTCCCATCAACGCCTTGTCGCCGGAGTCAGCGCAGGCCGAAGACATCGCCGCCTATATGCCGCCCGCTTTGGCGTATAACCTCCGCCCGCATGCCAATGTCCTTGTGCTAACACCCGGAGCCGGTCTTGATTTGCTGGTCGCTCTCGCCTCGCATACCCGCACGGTCACAACTGCACTCGACGAACCACTCGTTCGGGAAATCCTTCAAAATGCGTACGCAGACTTCAGCAAGCGGCTCTTGTTTCATCCTCAGCTGAATGTATACCCAGGCACGAGCCGCAGCATTCTGCATCAAATAGATGAAACCTACGATGTAATTTACTACGCACTCAGCCAGGGTTTCCGGCCCGTGACCTCGGGCGCTTTCAGCCTTTCGGAGAACTACGACCTCACCACGCAATCTTTCCGTGATGCGTATGGACAGCTCAATGAAAATGGGCTGCTTGTCATCACGCGCTGGCTGGGCACACCGGCCAGCGAATCCGCGCGGGTTTGGTCTACCTTGTTGGAAGCACTTCGAGAAGAGAATGTGGACGACCTCTCCCAACGACTGATCGCATACCGCGGTATGCGTACCGCAACTATCATCGCGGCACACACTCCATTCTCGCAAGCCGAAATGCAGTTCATCCGCGCTTTCCTCGAACGCAAAGGTTTCGACCCCATTTACCTTCCGGACCTTCAACCTCACGAATTAAACCGCTACAACCAGCTTCCGGAGGACATCTATCACGAAATCTACCTCGCCCTTCTCGAAACCCCGCAGACTGCATTCAATGAATACGAATTCAATCTCCGTCCGCCAACCGACGACAAACCATTTTTCTACCACTTCTTCCGCTGGCGGCAGACCCCGGAAGTTCTGGCATCCCTGGGACTGACCTGGCAGCCTTTCGGAGGGAGCGGATATCTCGTGTTGTTGGCCCTGCTGGCTTTGATGCTGGTGCTGGCTGTGCCCATGATCGTCCTGCCCGCCTGGGTTACCCGGAAAAGGGGACGAGGAGACATCCTTCCTGCCAATCGAGCGATGCTCTATTTCGCCTGCCTGGGGGCCGGATACTTGCTGGTGGAAATTCCGCTTATTCAGCGCCTTGCGCTTCCATTGGAACGACCGGTTTTTGCACTGGCAGTTACGCTCTTCACGCTGCTGCTTTTTTCGGGACTGGGAAGCTTCCTTTCCCCGCGTTTCCCACTTCGCCACAGTTTGATCGTTCTCGTCGGGGCCCTGATCCTGACGAACATCGCCCTCCCTTGTATCATCAACGCATCCCTCGCCTGGCCACTTGGCACCCGCGTGATTCTCTTTACAGCGGCATTAATCCCTTGTGGACTATTGATGGGGGTTCCTTTCGCCAGCGGATTGAGAATCCTGCATGAAAGTTCACCCGGATCGACCCCGTGGGCTTGGGCTGTCAACGGCGCGGTTTCGGGGTTGAGCGGCGTCGCCGCGGCATTGATTGCCCTGGATGCCGGCCTCAGCGTCACCTTTTACATCGGGGCATTGGCATACTTCGGGGCATGGATATTTATTCCGGGTTTGAGAAGAAACCGCGGCACGAATCCCAAAATAGCCTTGTAGAATTTAACCGTGGCCCTGGGTATTCTTACTCTGCCCGAACCTCACGCGTGAGCGGCACGAATCTCACACCCCCAAGGCTCGTGGATTGATACTCGCTTTCATCCACTCGCGTGATGCGCCACAATTCCTGGTATCCACCCACCGGTCCGACAGGGATCACCAGGACCCCGCCGACCTTGAGTTGAGCGAGTAAAGGTTGGGGCACATGATCCGGCGCGGCGGTAACGATGATCGCATCGAAGGGTGCCTCCTCCTCCCAGCCAAAATAACCGTCGGCATGACGCACGTATGCATTGACATAGCCTAAATCATCTAATCGTTGGGCTGCTTCGCCAGCCAGGGGGCCGATAATTTCTATCGTATATACGGTAACCCCCAATTCCGCCAACACGGCCGCCTGATATCCCGATCCTGTTCCAACTTCCAAGACGCGATCCCCCGCGCGCACATCCAGTTCCTGTGTCATCAAGGCGACGATATAGGGCTGAGAGATGGTTTGGCCGTAGCCAATGGGCAATGGATGATTGAAGTATGCCCTGTCGAGGTACTCCTGCGGGACGAACTCGTGGCGCGGCACGATGCCCATGACCTCGATCACATCTTCGTCTTCGACTCCCCAGGCAATGATCCCCTCTTGAACCATCCATTCACGTGCTTCTGCATACCTTTCAGCTTCGTCCATTTCAGGTGCGTCAATGCCCTCAGCTTCAATAGTCGGAGATTGCACAGGCTCTAGACCTGTGGATGGGACATCCGCTTTCCGGGCACAACCCGCGAGTATGAGCTGCAGCCCGACCCAAACACAAATCAGCATGGACAGTCTTTTCCCCATGATGACCTCCACTATTGATTGTATAGGTAATGGACTTCAAGAAACAACCGGTTGAGATATTTTCGTCGCCACCCGGAAATTCGGAGGCTGTTCGAAGTGTTTTTTAACAGCACACAATTCGGCCGCTCGGACCAATGCTCCGGCATACTTTTGCGGGAAGTCGGGCGGAACGACAATCTCCAGATCTATCTCCTCCACCATGCCGGAGTAGGGATTCGAGTGCATCCGTTGAACAAGACGAACGCCTTCGCTGGGAATCCCCCGCTGACGTAAAAAACCCAACACATAGATACCCGCACAAGTTCCAATCGACGCCAGAAATGTCGCAAAAGGCGTCGGGGCTGAGCCCTCGCCGCCCGCTTGAATCGGCTGATCGGTCTCCACCCGCAAAGCTCCAAATTGAGCATCCACCCGTTTTCCACCCGGAAAGGTGATTTCCATTTCCATATACAACACTCCCAATTACAAATTGATTCCTACCTTTATGGATGCATTAAGTACGAGAACGTTACATCGACTTGAAAAGTAGAATGTAGCCAGACAAAAAAAAGGGGTGGTCTAGGAACCACCCCGAGGATGCTTGAAGCTGTGAAAGATCAACAGCCGGGGAAACTAAAACCAAGGAATTGAAGGGGCGTCAACAAAACACACCACCACTCCAGTGGCATGAAATACAAGATGCCTACGCAAATCAGCAATAAAACCATACATCCACCGATCGCGATTGCCAATGTGGTTCGGCTTTTCCGAGGAGCCGCCGGAGCAGCTCCAGCTGCAGGAGCTGCCGCAACCGCATGCGGAACCACCTGCTGGACGGGAGGCACCGCTTGTTGGACAGGAGGAGGAGGCGCTTGTTGCACAGGGGGAACTGCTTTTGCGGGACTGCCGGCAGGTCGGGCGACAGTCTCCGCCGATTCCGGTGAGACGGCATCAAATGTCATGGTAACAGTTTCACCCATGCCAACCAGATCGCCAGGATTCAACACGCGTGGCGCCATAAGCCGTTCGCCGTTAACAAACGTGCCGTTTGTGGATCCCAAGTCCTCAAGGACGTAACCACCAGGCGTGCGCGTGAGGCGCGCATGTTGACGCGACATTTCTGCATCGCCGATGACGATATCGTTGGTGACATCCCGGCCCGTCATAAGGATTTCTTCTGTAAGCTCAAACACCATGCCGGGGTTTGGACCCGTTCGAACGATTAATCGAAATGAGGACGGTGACATAACAACCTCCTATGCAAGCTTCGGCGCTAGTGTACAGCCTGTCGAGCGACGAGTCAACTCGACTTCTTTTGTTTCGCGCGCACCTTCAATCGCAATCCATCAACCTGGACAACCTCGACACGATCCCCAATCGTTGCCTGCGAAGAATCCCCCTCGAATACCGCCGACCACAATTCCCCAGCGACATGGACCATACCTATAGGCGTAAATTCCGATCGGACTTCCGCAGTCTTCCCAATGACTGTTGTAGCACCCGTCTCGACAGGCCGCTGCTGTGCCTTTATCGCAAACGCCAATATGGTCATGAAAAACGCTGCGGTCACCAACGAAACACCAACGACGAACCCAACGGATACTCGCTGGAAAGAGGGTGTACTGGGTGAATTAAACAGAACCAGGCCACCGACAATCAGTGAAGCAATCCCGGCAATCGTTAAAGCGCCATGTGTGGGAGCCTTAACGTCGAGGATGAAAAGGACAAAGGCCGTAACAAGAAATACCAGACCAAACCAATTCACAGGCAGCACACCCAGTCCCAACGTTCCCAGGGCAAGAGACACGACACCAATAAAACCCGCAACCCAGCCTCCGGGACTGGAAATCTCGATCAGGATCGCTTGCAGTCCCACCGTCAGCAACAGGAAGGTAACATTGGGATTGGTTAATATCTGTAACAGCTGTTCGATCAAGCTTTGCCGCAAGAACACAACTTCATGATCTTTGGTCTCGAGTGTGAAGTCCTCATCAGCGAATGTGATCGAAAACCCATCCAATTGCGTTAGCAAATCATCCAAATCCGATGCGATGAAATCAATCAAACCGGCATCAAGTGCTTCTGCAGCGGAAACGGCTTTCGCCGATTCAATCGTCGCCTCCGCCAGGGCAACAGCCTCTTCTCCCCGCCAGTCGGCCAGGCTGCGCACTTGTGCTTTGAGGATGTTCTTTGCTTTCGCTTCGATCGTCTCCCCTAAATCTTCGCCTTGCCCTCCAACAGGACTGGCAGCACCGATCGCGGTCTCGGGCGCCATTGCGGCAGCATGACCGGCAAGCGTAATCACGGTTCCAGCGCTTCCGGCGATAGCCCCTCGCGGTGCGATATACACAATGACCGGAACACGACTCGCACGAATAGATTGAACCATGCGATCCATTAATTCGATCGATCCGCCGGGAGTTGTCAATTGAAACACCAGTGCCGCATATGATTCTTGTTCAGCAAGTTGTAGCCCGCGATCCAAATATTCAACCATTGCGGGCGTCAGCGGACCTTCTGCGCTGAGAACGAGAATACGTTTTTCGGATTCCGCCTCTCCGACAAGCGTGAAGCATACCGAGATAAACAGGGTCAAACAATTTGTAAGTGAAAATAGACGTCGCATGAATCCACCTTATGCTCCGATTATAAACGCAATTATGAACAACGCAGTCTGAAACATCTATCCGGGATTCAAAGTAAATTCAAGTAGATGTTATACGTACACGCCTGTCTCAAGACTTGTGCCAGCAGGCGAGTGCCATATAATCAGACTAGACATCGCGGTGCAGGAATAATTTGCGTCAATATACAGTGATGGGAGTGATATCGCACTTGCCACGCAGCAAGGCGGAGAAGCGACTTGCTCTCGCAACCATGAATTCGGTAGAGGAGTTACCGTGAAGGTCATCGAGCGCTCTGACCTCCGTGAAGAAGACGGGACGATCAGTCTGGTGAATCGCCTTAAAGGCTCACTGAATTATGGAATGGACTGGTACGACAATATGCAAGCTCAAGTTGAGATTTGTTCGCGCATGACCAAAACCCTCAACCATGAGCACACCATGATCCGCAATGCTTTCATCCATGGAACGAAACTAACCATCCCCATGATTCTACTAAGTCCACAGGGCGTGCGCGTCATCGCATCCAACAACATTCGCGGGAACTATCGCGCCAAAAAAGATGAGTGGCAGAAATTCGACTCGCGCCGCCGCAGGTTCAAAACTACCCGCCCGAATCCGATGAGTGATGTCAGCCTCATGACCGAAGTGCTGCTGCAGTCCATTCAGGATCGAGGATACGGACTTCCCAGCATAGAGTCGGTTCTGATCTTCACGCAGGTAAGCGCCCACATCGATCAAGTAAATCCAAGTGTGCGCATCGTTTCAGTAGATGCCATCGATCACTTTGCAGCGAGTTTACTCAAGATCGAACCGATCATGGACCAGGATGACATTCGCGCCATAGCGGACTCGATTATCCATCCCAAAGGTATAAAGCCCGAAGCCGATTCAATTCCTGAAGAACACGATGGCCTGGCACCAGGATTGATCGGAGACATTCCTCCATTTGTTACAGATGAAATGATTCCACGAACCGGTGAAGAACTTCAATCGTATGCATCCGAGGAACTCCCTCCTTTTACATTTCCCGACACAGACCCAATGGACTACCCCATGTTCGACCCCCATGCCCCGGAAGCACCATCTCTCGGCGCGCCTTTCTACGCTCGTTGGGGTTTTTCAAGAAATCAATTCATACTCCTTGCGGCCATGGCATTTTTCGAGTTGCTTATCATAACGGTGCTGGCTGTGATAGTAATCGCCGACATCGCCTACTGAGATGTACTGATTCCAATGCTGAGGGATAAACTTGCAGCCATTTCTTTCCATCATCATCCCCGCCAACAATGAAGAACTTCGAATAGCCTCAACGTTGGAAAAGGTATTTTCCTTCCTTGAAACCCAAGAATTCGAAGCTGAGATCCTCGTCGTTGAAAACGGAAGCCGGGATCGTACAGCGGAGCTTGTCGCGCAGTTTCAGAACGCGCATCCCAACTTGCACCTGCTTCGTGAATCACGAGCCGGCAAAGGCCTTGCCGTACGGCGCGGTATGTTGACCGCCAGGGGCGACTATCGTTTTATCTGCGACGCAGACCTCTCCATGCCTATCGAAGAGATCCGCCGTTTCCTTCCGCCACAACTCGACTCATACGACGTTGCCATTGCCTCCCGCGAATTCCCGGGAGCGATTCGCTATGACGAACCCACCTACCGCCACATTATTGGCCGGGGATTCAACTTTCTCGTGCGACATTTCATGGGCTTGAAAATTCATGACACACAGTGCGGTTTCAAATGCTTTCGGGCTGGAATCGTGGAGGATTTATTCCAGAAACAAGTCATCGACGGGTGGACGTTCGATGTCGAGGTACTTTTTATCGCACAAAAACGGGTCTACAAAATCGTCGAGATCCCCATTCCCTGGTATTATCACCCAGGCAGTCGTGTGCGTGTGGTTAAAGACACGCTTGCCATGTTCTGCGACATCATCCGCATACGCATGAACGCCGTCCGAGGTATCTATGCGCCGGACTGAAGTAACAGCCTCTGAACCCGGTTTGTTATTCGAGTTTGAATTGCTGCGATCGGGATGCAATTTGATCGCCGGTCTGGATGAGGCCGGACGAGGTTCGTGGGCCGGTCCTGTTGTAGCTGCAGCAGTTGTACTCCCCATCCAACGCTTCGACCTGGCCTACCGGCTGAACGGTGTGCAAGATTCCAAACAAATGACCCCCGCACAAAGAGCCATCTGGTTCTCAAGCATACAGGAACTTGCCCGAGCCACGGCCATCGGCTTTGCAACGGCCCAAGAAATCGACACCCTGGGTTTGAGCGCCGCCACGCGTAAAGCCATGCGGCACGCCGTAACGCAGCTTGGTGTCGAACCCCAGCATTTGCTCATCGATCACATCCGATTGCCCGAAGTAAACCTCCCCCAGACTGCCATCACCCATGGCGACGCCCGAATCCTTTCCGTTGCAGCAGCCTCGGTGATCGCCAAGGTGGCACGTGATCGAGCGATGGTTGCTTTTGACCGCCTCTACCCGGGATATGGCTTTGAATCCCATAAAGGATACGGAACAACCGCACACCGTGAAGCGCTCCATCGCCTCGGACCTTGTGAGATTCACCGCAGGTCGTATACACCCGTAGAGGATTGCGCGGTGAAGAAGCAGGAAATTTAATCTATCGTCTTGCGTAGATTCACTTGCATTTCCAATCGTTGTGAAATGACCCTGAGGAGAAACTGGGTGCAGGCATTTTTATTGGTTGGGCCGACTGCGATTTCGTTAGCCGCACCAAGTTGAAGGTCTACAAATCCTTCAAATACGCGGCCAGCGCCAGGAGAACAGCTCCAATTGTGACAATCCAGAAGTTATTGGCTGATACAAAGGTAATATCGACGAATTCCCCCAAAACGCCTGCGACGATAAGAACGACGGAAACCAACCAGGTGACCTGCTTCGGTGCATTTAGCTGCATTTTGCGCCTCCCATTATGATGCTGCTACGGAAACGAAATAATCCTGATTCTAGATGTCGGCCCAGAAAAATTTTTCTACGAATGATATCGTAGAAATAACAACCACTTGCTTCGTCAGGCTGATCTCCAATCAGCTCTACAAAAGAAAACACCAAAAGGAAATTCTCGTTCCTTATTTTTGTACTCTTTTTTTTGTATTATTTGTACTCTACTTGATGCTCAACAGAACTCTTGACTCAGCCAACTCTGCTTTCTGTGTGATAGAATTCTTTAAGCAATTTCGTCCGCAAATACCCCAGGAAAAGACCCAAGGAGGAAGTCGTGGATTCGATTATTAATCTACTTTTATCGCAGTTAAGCTCTGGCGCAACGAGTCAAATCAGCGAAAAACTCGGGATGGATGATTCAAAAGTCCAGCAAGTGATCGGTATGGCACTCCCGATGCTCATCGGTGCACTCAACCGCAATGCATCTTCTTCCAAGAGCGGCGCCGAAGCATTGGCCAACGCCGTGCAGCGCGATCATGATGGAAGTATCTTCGATAACATCGCCCAGGCCGTCACGAAGCGCGAGACCGTCGATGACGGAAACGCCATTCTGGGCCATATCTTCGGAGACAAAAGCAGCGGTATCATAAACAGCGTTAGCCGTGCCACGAATGTCGACAGCGATCAAATCGGACAGATTTTTGCGATGTTAGCTCCCCTCGTGCTGGGTGCAGTGGGAAAAATCCAGCGCAATAAAAATCTCGATGCAGATGGGGTCTCCTCCCTGCTCCAGGAAGAACGTAAAACGGTGGAAAAATCATCTTCCGGATTAACCCAACTTCTGGACATGGACGGCGATGGCGATGTCTCGGATGAGATATTATCGCTGGGTTCCAATCTACTGGGTGGGCTTTTCGGAGGGAAGAAATAACCAAGTGGTTCGTAATAAAAACAACCCAAACACGATAGAGACTTACGGAACATCAGCTGCCAACCTGCAATGCAGCTGTGCGATGTAGCGAATGACGATATGCAGGATCCGAGTCGCTTCATGAGAAATCAACAGGAGGATTTCAATGGGTTTATTCAGCAAAATATTGGACAAGTTGGGATTCGATAAAGAAAAAACCGAAGCCGCCGAAAAAGCAAAACCCGCGCCAAAGAGAACTTCAGCCGAAGCTGCTGCGGAGCGCCTTGAACGCATCGAGCGCATCAAAGCCATGCGAGCCAAAGAATCGAAAGAGGTCCCTATGGTAGACGTAATGGCCAAGCTTAAAACAATGGCCGATGCCAATCCACAAGAACTCAACTGGAAAACCTCGATCGTCGATCTTTTGAAGCTTCTGGATATCGACAGCAGTTATGATGCTCGCAAGGAACTCGCCGTCGAACTGGGTTGTCCAGCCGATCTGATGGATGAATCAGCGGAAATGAATACCTGGCTGCATAAGACTGTGCTCGAAAAGATCGCCGAGAATGGCGGCAATATCCCCTTGGATCTACTTGACTAGGATAAACAGAATCCCATCCACTGCAGACTGATAACCATCATCCGCATCATCAATTACAACGTGGATATATAAACAAGCGCCCAAAAAGGCGCTTGTTTGGTGTCCTGGCAAGTAATTATTCATGCCCTCGAAACTAAACCCGACCAACATGGCCGCACACAATATCCGACCAGATTTTCATTTCCAGATAGATAAGTTGATATATAGCGCGATCCTCATGAATACAACCTGTTACAATAAAGGCCGATTCTTGCATCGAAATGGAGTGTCTAAAATGGGAGCTGTACGCCGACTGGTGCTCGATACGCTGAAACCGCTCGAGCCCACAATCATCGAACTCGCCCAACAGATCAGCGAGTTGCCCGGGGTGGATTCGGTAAATATCAGTATTTACGAGATCGATCGAAAAGTGGAAAATGCGAAGGTGACCATCGAAGGTCCGGATATCAACTTCGAAACCGTGAGAGACATCATCCGGGAAATGGGAGGCTCGATCCATTCGATTGACGAAGCCGTCGCCGGAAAATCGATTATCGACGATGCCTCCACCCTGCAGGATTAATACTCCCAGGAAATTGACTGGATCTCCATGTGAATCATCTCCGACGTTTTTCAGAAAAATTCAAACGCTACAATCAGCTGTCCAACATCGGCGAGATTGCGCGCCGCTACTTTGCCATGAATGCTTTTGATGGGGTGCTGACCATCATCGGCGTACTCATGGGGAACTTTACGGCGGGTGTAGAAGATCCCCATATTGTCGTGACGACCGGTCTGACTACCTGCATCGCCATGGGAATATCAGGGCTGTGGGGTGCCTACCTCACCGAAGCCGCCGAGCGACAGCGGGAACTTAGTGAACTGGAAGGCATTACCCTGACCAGCTTGCGTGAGACTCGTTTGGGAGAAGCCTCGCGTGCCGCCGTGGTTATCGTTGCGATTGTGGATGGTCTCTCTCCTTTTTTAGCCGCTATGATTGTCCTTCTTCCGTTCTTCTTCTCGCAGCTCTTCACGGCGATTCGCTGGGTATACCTCACTGCGTTGGGTTTATCGTTGCTGGCTTTGTTCGGCCTGGGAGTTTTTCTGGGGCGTGTATCCCGCCAGAATGTCATTCTCTACGGCATTCGAACCGTTATTGCCGGAGGCATCTCGATCGTGATCAGCTTGCTTCTTGGTGCATCAGCGTAGCAGAAATACACCGATCGACCAACAAAGTCCCAGGATGAAATCCATCCAATCCCAACCACGTTGTCGGATACGAGCACTGACTCTGGTACCTCAATCGCTTTCTTCGCAAGCATGCTTCAGCAATTGCTTTTTATCCACCTATAAAGACGAATAACCCGGACCACTGTACACTTGCATGAAATGCAATCTACGATGAAAATCGTAGCCATGAAACGCTGGTATGTTCTACTTCCTGTTGGTCTTTTATTGTTTGGGATTGGCCTCGGCACCGGGATCATATGGGATGACTACTTGTTCCCCTCACCGACACCCACGCGCACCCCGACACTGACACCCACCATAACGATCACCCCTTCTTCGACAAACACGCCCACGAAATCTTCCACGCCAACCTTAACGGCGACAAAGACACTCACCCCGAGTATCACCCCCACAGCGACCATTTCCCTGACACCCAGCCAAACACCGACACCCAGCAATACGCCCACCATCACCCCCACGCAGGTGGTGCAGGCACGGGTCCTGGTGCAGTCCAACTGCCGCTACGGTCCTGGCTCAGCCTACTTGCCTGAATGGGGGCTCTACCCGAAAAACCGGGTTACCATCCTGGGCCGCAATCAGGACAGCACCTGGGTCTACGTTGATCCATGGACCTACATGGACTATTGCTGGGTGAAGACCGAGTTTTTGGAAATACTCCGCGGAAATGTTGAAGATCTGGTCCAGATCCGCACGCTGCTCCCCTATACCGAATTCTACTATGCACCACGTAACGTCCGCTCCAGTCGAGTGGAAAGTGGCGATATCATGGTCAATTGGGACCTGATACCAATGAGCCTGGACGACGACCGCGGCTATCTCATCGAAGCCTGGTTGTGTGAAGGCGGCCAATTGCGTTTCACACCTCTTCACTTCGATGGCCCTCCGGCTTTCCTGCACGACGAACCGGGCTGCCTCCAACCTTCCAGCGCGCGGATCTACACCGCCGAGAAGCATGGCTACACTACCTGGGTGCTGATCAACATCCCTCCCTATCTCACACCCACGCCAACGGCAGAACCTACAGACGATCCATAGCCATTCCCGTCAACGTCCAGCCGCCGACTTTCCGGCGAGCCAACCCGTTGAAAACGCTGCTTGTAGATTGTAGCCACCGGTGTCGGCGTCCAGATCCAGCACTTCCCCGGCAAAATACAACCCTTCAACGAGTTTTGATCCCATCGTACGCGGGTCGATTTCACCCAGGTCGACGCCGCCCGCCGTAACGATAGCTTCCCTGAAAGATCGATGATCTGAAATTGGAAGCCGGAAATCTTTCAGCCACGAATGAAGCCGCTCGCGCTCTTGCGCAGAAATTTGATGCGCCGGTTTGCGTGCTGGGATATCCACAGCCTCGATACACACCGGGATCAATTTGCGTGGAAGCAGATCATTCAATATGGTTTGGAATTGACGTTTGCCGTGACGGTCCAAATCACGCAGCAGACGAGAATCCAGTTTCGCCTCATCCAGGGCGGGTTTCAAATCGATCGAGAGTTCCACGTGCCAATCCGCACGTAAAGCATCTACCACTTGCCGGCTCAGGCTCAAGATCACCGGTCCGGAGACGCCGAAATGCGTGAACAACATTTCCCCGAACGCTTCGGCAAAGACACTGCCTTCGTGAATGAAACGCACATTGATATTTCGCAGGCTGAGGCCTTGCAATCGTGCCGGTACATCGCTGTGGATCTCAAGCGGCACCAGCGCAGGACGGATCGGAATGATCGTATGCCCCACCGATGCCGCCAAACTGTAGCCATCCCCCGTCGAGCCTGTTCCGGGGTAGGAGGCGCCACCGGTTGCCAGGATCACAGCACGGGAATGACAACGTTGATGGATTGACTCGCCTGTCGCTTTTGGATGGATCGAACGGGATTGCATCTCGACGAAGGAAACGCCGTCTGTATGATCATCCCGGACGAGAAGCTTTTCGACCTTCGACTGACTGCGGAGAAGGACACCCTTTCCCGCCATCCATTCTCCTATAGCCAGGACGATCTTTTGCGCATCGTCATCGACCGGAAAGACGCGTCCGCCGCGCTCAACAACAGTTTGGACACCTAACTGATGCACAAAATCCATCAAGTCGTCTGAAAAGAAACGGGAAAAGGCTGAGTACAAGAACCGGCCATGATCGCCGAAATGTTCGATGAACTCCTCCAACGCTGCTGAGTTGGTCAGATTGCAGCGTCCTTTTCCTGTAATGCGCAGCTTTCGACCGGGTCGATCCATCTTCTCGAGAAGCATCGTTGTAGCACCGGCCTCAGCCGCCGTGCCGGCAGCCATCATCCCGGCGGGACCACCACCAACGACGATGACATCGTATCTATCCATCGGTACCCGTCCCCTTTCGAGTTTGATCATCCCCGTCGAAGGTTGATATCCAAGAATTATGTATAGGAAGAATGGAGTACATCATTCACCACGAATGATTGGCTTCAAAGATCGAATTGAAGCACAATATCACCATATTGTAGAACAGTTAATCGTAGTGGGATAAATGTCATCACAAACTCCGCCACAAAGTGATCATCCTCCATTTGAGCTTCTCCTCATCAGGGGTTACACTATACATGGGAGAATTATCACTTGAACCTGGACGCTTTCTTCATACCAAAATCTGTCGCTGTAATCGGCGCCTCAACCAATCCCGATAAACTCGGCTACGCCGTGCTTGATAATTTGGTCAATGGTGGATTTCTGAATGATAAGCGGAAAGTGTATCCGATCAATCCCAAGGCGGATTCGATCCTGAATCTACCGGCGTACCCTTCCGTAATGGCTGTGCCCGGCCCGATCGACTTGGCCGTTATCGTCATCCCCTACCAATACGTCCCGGAAGTCCTGCAAACCTGTGGTGAAAAGAAAATCCCTGCGGTCATCGTCATCAGCGCCGGTTTCCGAGAAGCCGGGATGGAAGGCTTGGAGCGAGAGAACGAACTGATCGAACTGGCGAAAAAATACGATATCCGTTTGATCGGGCCCAATTGCCTTGGGGTCATCGATACTATTACGCCGCTTAACGCTTCCTTCTCGGCCGGTTTACCTCCCGGCGGCCCGATGGACTTCATGTCGCAATCCGGCGCCCTGGGCACTGCCATCCTGGATTGGGCGCAAGCCGGCAGGTTGGGTTTGAATAAGTTCGTCTCCCTGGGCAACAAGGCCGACGTGAGTGAAACCGACCTTCTTCGCGCCTGGGTTGAAGACCCTAACTCGAATGTCATTCTTGCGTATATTGAGGGACTGCCGGATGGGCAAGAGTTCATTGAGGTCGCCCGCCTGGTCTCCAAGCACAAACCGGTTATTGTGCTTAAATCGGGGACGACTCAAGCCGGTTCTCGTGCGGTAAGTTCACATACCGGCTCGCTTGCCGGTTCGGAACAGGCCTATACAGCCGCCTTCCGGCAAGCCGGTGTGTTACGCGCCACTTCGCTGCAGGACCTCTTTGACAATGCCTTGGCATTCGGATACCTGCCGCCGCTGAAAGGCGACCGCATTGCCATCGTAACCAACGCCGGCGGACCGGGCATTCTCGCCACCGATGCGCTTGAACGCGCGGGCCTGGAACTCGCTCGCTTCGAGCCCGAGTGCATCCGCCAGCTGGAGAAATTCCTTCCGGATGCCGCCAGCGCAGCAAATCCCGTGGATGTGCTTGGTGATGCACGTGCGGACCGCTATCGCTTCGCCTTGGAACAAGTAACGAAAGATCCCAACGTCGATGGCGTCCTGGTCATTCTCACACCACAAGCGATGACCGAGATTTCTAAAACAGCCGAAGTAATTGTTGACGTTGCCAACAAGGTAGATATACCCATCATGGGCTGCTTTATGGGCGAGGCGCGCATCGAAGAAGGCGCCGAGGTACTAGAAGCACATAAACTGCCCAATTTCACTTTTCCTGAGCGGGCAGCACAAGTCTTCAAATCGATGAGCACTTATCGTGGCTACAAGGCTGAACCGCTGCCAACGTTCGAAACCTTCGAGGTCGATCGGGACCGTGTGCGTGCGACTATCGACAAGGCACTCGGAGAAGGCCGAGTCGCCATTGGCGACTCGGAAGCACGCTCCATTCTCGAAGCTTATCAACTGCGCATCCCACCCTCCAAGTTGGCCCGCACAGCCGACGAAGCTGTAGAAACAGCATCGGAAATGGGCTACCCGGTGGTTTTGAAAATTGCTTCCCCAGACATTCTACATAAGACCGACGTTGGCGGAGTAAAAGTTGGGCTGCGCGAGGCAACCGACGTACGTGATGCATTCGATTTGATCACCTATCGCTCCCAACGTTACCTGCCGGAAGCGCGGCTCTGGGGCTGCCTGGTACAGAAAATGGTGCCGGAGGGATTGGAAATCCTCATCGGCATGAACCGTGATCCTCAATTTGGCCCACTGGTCACCTTCGGCCTGGGTGGAATTTATGTAGAAATTATCAAGGACGTCGCCTTCCGCGTTGCACCTTTTTCACGCGCGGAAGCGGAGGCAATGTTAAAAGAAATTCGCACTCACGCGCTATTGGATGGTGTTCGCGGTCAACCTCCGGTAGATAAAGAAGCGATCATCGACGCACTGCTCCGAATCGGTCAGCTGGTCCAGGATTTTCCAGAGATCGCCGAATTGGACATTAACCCCTTCATTACCTACGAACAAGGCCATGGAGGTATTTCGATCGATATGCGGCTTATCTTAGACCCAGAGATGAAAACCTAACCATGCAAGGTTCATGGTAGGCAATCAGGGAGTTCATTATGAATTCACTTTATATCACCTCATTGGAACCATATTCCGGTAAAACGGCAGTTTGCCTGGCGCTTGGCAAACAACTGCAATCTGATGGCCAAAAAGTTGCATATTTAAAACCCGTCAGCACGCAGCCCTGGCGGACACCGGATGGGAAGCTCGCCGACGAGGATGCCGTATTCGTGCATACGGCACTTGGATTGGAGGGAGATCCAACCCTGGCAGCACCTGTCATCGTCACCCCATCCACGCTTCGCAAGCGGCTTAAGGGAATCGACGAAGAAGACTTGATGGATAAAATCAAGCAGGCGGCTGTCGCAGCTGTTAAAGATAAAGACATGCTCCTCATGGAAGGGCTTGCCAGCTTACGAGAAGGGTATGCCATGGGGCTTTCGAATCTGTGTGTTGCGGAAATGCTTGGCTCACCAGCCCTGGTATTGGTAGCCTATACAGGCGAGATGCGCCTTGTAGACGATGTACTCACAGCGCAATTCCGCCTCGGCGAACAACTTTGTGGTGTGATTATCAATCGTGTACCTGAAGAGGGAATGGAATTCATCCATGACTATGCTCAACCCTATCTGGAAGAACATGGTATTCGTGTACTTGGCTCCCTGCCCAGCGTTCCGCACCTATCGGCACTAAGCATTGGCGAATTGGTTGATTTATTGGATGCCGAAATTTTAACCAAGCACATTGATCCCCACGCCCTGGTTGAACGATTTACAGTCGGCGCCATGACGGCAGATGCCGCCCTATCACGCTTCCGGCGCTATCAAAATAAAGCCGTGATCACGGGTGGCGACCGAACAGATATCCAGCTTGCCGCATTGGAAACTTCAACGGTCGTCTTGATCCTGACGGGAAATTTGCAGCCAAGCCCACTCATCATCCAGCATGCAGAGTCGTTGTGTGTACCCATTCTATTGGTTAAAGAAAATACAATGGAAACCGTCGATTCCATTGAAAGAACACATGGAAAAACTCGCCTGGGGCAGCCGGAAAAGATCAACACTTTCATGCAACTCATGTCAGAGAACGTTGATATTCCAGCAATCTACAATAATTGTCAGTAATCTTGATGAACAAATATTCAAGCTTTGTGGGTTCCAGACGCGGAATTCGGTTCGAGAGGCAGCCAGATGGTAAAAGCACTTCCGGCTCCCTGCTTGCTTCTCAATGAAATCCGACCTGCATGACGTTGAATGATTTCTTCACAGATCGCCAAACCAAGCCCCGTCCCAGGAGCGCTGACTTTACGACTAGCCTCGCCACGATAAAATCGTTCAAAAACGCGTTCTTGCTCATCCTTTTTGATCCCAAAACCCGTATCGCTAACCGTTAACGTAGCCCAATAGTCCCCTTTTTCATTCTCAAGAGCGGTTGAAATCGTCACACGACCTCCTGGTGATGTGTAGTTCATCGCATTTGTCATCAAGTTGGCGACAACTTGGGAAAGCATACGGTCATCTGCAACGACATTGGGTATGTCCTCAGACAATTCGAAACCCACCCGTAAATCTTTTTTTGCAAACAGCCGTTGCCGATCTTCAACCAGACCACGGGCAATAGTATTCAAGTCGACGAGTTTTGGCTTCAACTCTATTGTGCCGGCATCCAACCTGGAAACCGTGAGTAAATCATCGATCAGAACAACCAAGCGTTCAGTTTCACGGTTTAATGTTGCCAGATAGGATTCAAATCGATCGGGTTTTCCCATGCCAAGTAATTCCAGGTAAAGCAAAATGTTGCTTAACGGTGTACGCAACTCGTGGGAAACATCGGACACAAATTGCGTCTTCAACCGATCTGCCTCCTGGGCTTGCTTCAATGCTTCCGCCAACTCTACCGTTCGATCGGCGATGGTTGCTTCCAATTCCCCCGCATGGCGGCTCAAACGTTCGTAGAGCGCAGCATTTTCAATGGCGATCGAAATGTTATCTGCAAGCAACCTCAGAAGACGCATGTCATCTTCGTTCAAGTCATTGCGAATCGGAGACTCCACATTCAACACCCCGATAACGACACCGTCCTTCTGTAAGGGCACAGCGATTTCGCCTATCGTTCCGGCGGCAATGGAGACATAATCGGGATCCAAACTCACATCAGGAACATATATTGCTTCAGCACTACGGACCGTCCGACCTGTTACGCCTTGCGAAATGGGTAAACGCAGGGGAATCGCATCCTCAGTGCCACGAGCTGCCCGCAGGACGAGTTCATCATCTTCGACAAGATAGATTTCAACGACAGGGTATCCCAACTCCTCTCCCACCTGTCGAACGACCTCAGACAAAAGGGACTGCATTTCCAGCCTGCGATTCACAACTTGTGCCACGTGTCTTAAAGCCGTCATCTCTGAAAGTCGTCGATTGATCTGCTGATACCGTTCGGCGTTGGCCAGCGCCAGACCGACCTGATGTGCAATCGATACAAGCAAGTCGAGATGCTCGTGTTGAAATGCGCCGATTTTGCGGTGGAAAACAGCAATAACCGCACGGATATCCTCATTCGCAAAAACCGGAACGCAAAGCGCTGATCGCACATTTTCACCCACACCCGGTATCCGCAGCCAGAGCTCATCTCCTCGAACATCAGCTCTAAGAAGCGGCTCGCTATGCTCAGCCACCCATCCGATTAACCCTTTACCGATACGCATATCGATGCGGCGATCCAGTTCGGCAAGGGGAATACGCTCGCGACGCACAGATGCAATCAACTGCATTCGATCCCCATCCGAATCAAGCATGAATGCCTCGGTTGATTCCCCATTTAAATTTTCATTGATCAGCGTAACAGCACGCTGAAGAAGCTCTGCAGGATCTAATGTTTGTGAAATAACTTGCGCGATGTCGTGTAACAGATATACCCGCCGGCGCTCGGATTCACTGGCTTCGTACAATCGAACGTTTTCAATCGCAATCGCAGCTTGATCGGCCAATATACTCAACATCTGCAATTCGATATCTTCGAACTCGTGGGGTTGTGTATAGGCAACATTCATCACGCCCACCGTACGCTCACCGATTTTCAAGGGCATACCCACGATGGCCCCTTCCCAGGGGTTATCCGCAAATAACTCGTGCTTCGCAGTATTGTTGATCACGATCAGTTTCCCACTTCGAGCTACTGTATACGTCAAACCATGAGGACGTGGTTCTGAATACGGTTCAAGATGATCGCTGCCAGCCCAATGCGCTGCACCAAAGATAATTTCCTCTCCGTCGTAAAGAAAAATGTGAGCATCATCAGCATGCACAAAATCCAGTGTATGTTTGAGTATGGTTTCCAATACGGACTTCGATTCCAGACTAGAGATCATACTCAGGCTTGCCCTGCGCAGCGTTTCAAATTCTTCTCCCCGACGCTTTTCCATCTGTAAACGGGCAATACCATGGGATAGATCATCTGCGACGATTTCTAAGACATCAGTGATTTCATCGCGGAATACATCTTTCTCAATAGACAACAAGTGAATCGAACCCATGAGGCGGTTTCCCATTCGCATAGGAAAAACGGCTGCCGATTGAACACCGTGCGCGGCGAGTATGGCACACCACTTCTGGAATAGATGTTCTTTCTTGACGTTATGAATGACAATAGGTAAGCTCTCATCATCCGCCCATATCGGGATATCTTCCAATGCTGCCAGGTTGTTGTAACTCATCTCAAGAGAACGCAGCCTTCCAGCGTCTTCTCCACACGAAGCTGTCAATGTAGTGCACTCATTTGTTTCGTCTGCAACTTCGATCCAAACCAGATGATATCCACCAAACTCCACGAGAAGCATACAGACTTCTTCAATCAACTGTTCAGGATTACTTGCATGGAGTACTCGATCCCGTACTTCATACAGCAATCGAAATACTCCACTCTCTTGCAGCAACTGTCGTTCGATATCCTTCAGCGCTATTCGCAAGTTTAAGGAATCGTGGACGATGTCCAGCGATGATCGAAGGCCTTGCATTTGGCCCCATCGTCCTCTATTCAACTGCCTCTGAAGGTAATAAAGATAGATGCTTACCAGGGGCAATAAGAACAGAATTGATGAAGTCCACCCGATTAATTCGGTCTTGAGAAGCCAGGCAATATCTATCTTGCCGGCATACCCCCCGAAGGTAAACAACAAAGCCGTAATCCAGCCTGCAATAATCGAGCCGAGGCATGCAAACCATACAGCCCTGCGCGGGAAATATTTGCAAATGAACTGATAGATCAGTGCATTCATATACATACCGATGATGAATGCCAAAATACCGGCAAGATACTGTCGATATCCGAGAAAAGCCAGAATTGCATCAAGCCCCGGCGCAAGATCACCAACCGACGCTGCGAACCACTGTGTAGCAACCGCGGTCAGCAATCCTGTAAGCAACGCAACAGCACCAAGATTGAAGGTCAGCAGGCTCGCCCGTAACGGTCCTTCATAGGTGATCACCATCAACAACGTCAGGAGAACCACCGGGCCGAATATCGGTGAAACGAAAGTATACGAAAGAGTCGATTTTTGATGGATCAGGGATGGATTGGTTAGAAAGCTGGCAAGTAAGATCGGCCGCCAAATATACACCACAACCAAGGCGAACAACGACACTCGAAGTAATATCGGCGTGTATCGAATTCCAATGCGGTGAAGGGTAAGGAATATTAACCCGACTAACCACAGGCAAGTGAGTAGCGATATACTAACGTTCATGCTATGGATCAATTGATGATAAGAGAAAGTCCAGCTTCGAATGCGTTTCGATTATACTCGTTTAAATGAATATACACGCACTAAGAATAAAGTGTGCAATACACGATATTGAATAAAAATGGAGAAGTGCATGAAAGCGGATGATTTCAACACAATCACCCACCTGGATACCATGATGGGGAAAATCACGTTTTATCGTCTGGCCGCGCTTGATGAGGCTGGGATCACAAAAATTGATCACCTCCCTTTCACGATTCGCGTCTTGCTTGAATCAGTACTGCGCCAGGCGAATACACATGAGATTACAACGGACGATATCGTCAATCTCGCGAAATGGCACGCAAACGATGCCAATCCAAATAACGTACCATTTCGACCCATGCGTGTGATCATGCAGGATTTCACCGGAGTACCGGCCATCGTCGACTTGGCTGCCATGCGCTCCGCATTTGCAAGAGCAGGTGGAGATCCTGATCGGATAAATCCCCAAATACCAGTTGACCTGGTGATCGATCATTCCGTTCAGGTGGATTATTACGCCTCTGCAGATGCCTTGCAGCGTAACGCGGAGATAGAATTCGAACGCAATCGGGAGCGCTACGAGTTATTATGCTGGTGTCAAGAAGCATTCGACAATCTGCGCGTCGTCCCGCCGGCGACGGGTATCGTCCATCAGGTTAATTTGGAGTACCTCGCGAAGGTGGTGAGAACAGCGAAGGAAGAATCGCATATCCTCGCTTTTCCCGACACCCTGGTAGGCACCGATTCGCACACCACAATGATCAACGGGTTGGGTGTGCTGGGCTGGGGTGTCGGCGGAATCGAAGCGGAAGCCGTCATCCTCGGTCAACCACTTGTGATTCCCACACCTGATGTTGTCGGATTCCGACTCACAGGAAAAATTCAAGAAAGCACAACGGCAACGGATGTCGTACTCACGATAACGCAAATGCTGCGCCAATTCGGCGTCGTTGGCAAATTTGTGGAATTTTTCGGCCCCGGTTTACCCAATCTCACCTTGCCGGACCGTGCTACGATCTCCAACATGGCGCCTGAATACGGTGCCACAGTTGGCTTTTTCCCTGTCGACGAGGAAACCCTGCGCTATCTACGCCTGACGGGACGAAGCGAAAAACGAATCGACCTCGTCGAGCGGTATTGCAAGGAGCAAGGGCTCTTTCGAACCGAAGACGCCCCCGATCCCTCATTCAGCGCCGAATTGGAATTGGATCTTAGCACCGTCGAGACAAGTCTTGCCGGTCCAAAACGACCCCAGGATCGTATTCCACTCTCGGAAATGAAATCCTGCTTCCACCAGGTTCTGCGTACGCCAACCAGTCAGGGTGGCTACGGATTACAGGATGAAGATCTCCAACACAATGCATCCATTCCAATAAATGGGAACCGTGAAACCATCGGGCATGGCGCTTTGGCGATCGCGGCGATAACATCCTGCACAAACACATCCAACCCGAGTGTAATGATCGCCGCCGGCTTGTTAGCCAAGAACGCCGTTGAACTCGGTTTAAAAGTAAAGCCCTACGTAAAAACCAGTTTGGCGCCAGGATCAAGAGCCGTCACGGAATATTTAACTAAAGCCGCCTTGCTCGATCCCCTGGCCGAACTTGGCTTCAACGTTGTGGGTTATGGCTGCACAACCTGCATCGGCAACAGCGGACCACTGCCTAATGAAGTAGTCAAAGCCATTGCAGAAAACAATCTGATCTCAGCGGCTGTCCTATCCGGGAATCGCAATTTCGAGGGCCGCATCCATCCCTTTGTACAGGCGAATTACCTGGCTTCCCCACCACTGGTGGTCGCATACGCGCTGGCCGGCAGGGTGGATATCGATTTCCAGACCGAGCCAATCGGTCATGATGATTCAGACGAACCGGTTTTCCTGCGCGATATCTGGCCCTCCCAAAAACATATCGCTGAAGTCATCGAGCAATCCGTAAACTCATCCATTTTCCGAGAACGCTACGCGGATGTATTTACCGGAAACGCAACCTGGAATGCGATTCCGGTCACAGGTGAAAGCCTATATAAATGGAATCCGGATTCGACCTACATCCAGGAACCGCCTTTCTTTATCAACCTGAGCCCTGATGTCCCCTCGATTGCTGGAATCCAGGGTGCGCGTGCCCTGGCTTTGCTTGGTGACAGTATTACAACCGACCACATTTCACCCGCAGGTGCCATACCCGCTTCCGAACCGGCGGGGCAGTATTTGCAGGAGCATGATATAAAGCCAGCGGATTTCAATTCCTTTGGTTCACGTCGCGGGAATGACCGCGTGATGACGCGTGGGACATTCGGCAACATCCGCCTCAAAAACCTTCTCGTACCCGGAGTAGAAGGTGGATTCACGCTCCACTTCCCGGATGCTGAGCAAGTGAGCATCTACACTGCCGCCATGAAATACAAATCAGAAGGCGTTCCACTGATCGTCATTGCCGGAAAAGAGTACGGCACCGGCTCTTCTCGGGATTGGGCTGCCAAGGGAACTCTACTGCTGGGTGTGAAAGCTGTTATCGCTGAATCATTCGAGCGCATTCATCGTTCCAATCTCGTGGGGATGGGTGTGCTTCCGCTGCAATTCATGCCGGGCGAAAATGCACAACAATTGGGCATTAGTGGTCACGAGATCTTCAGCATTGAAGGTCTGGATGATGAGATTCAGCCCGGTTCGTTTTTATCCGTTCACGCGACGAGAGAAGACTGCACCTCGACGAACTTCGATGTCAAACTGCGAATAGATACCGCCATCGAAATCGACTATTATCGCAATGGCGGTATTCTCCATACCGTGCTGCGACAGATGATCGTCGATACCCAGGGATAATCAACCGGTAATTACCTTTTGGAGAACTTGCAATCGACTCATCCGGAAAGAATAAAGCCCCCGATTTCTTCTCCACTTCGGGGGCTTTGCCATTTTAGCAGAATGATATGCTGGCTGTTCCAGTTATAATAACGCTCGGTATTCAGCCTCCACACGCTCGATCTCGACCATCAATTGTACCGCCAACTCTCCAAGTAAATCCCTTCCTTCTCGCTGTGCAATGCTGACATCCAGCATCAACTGAACGGTTTCTGAATTGACGAGTCGGTTAAGATCGTTCTGTAAATTGCGCACTACTTGATCGAGGCGCTGCCATTCCTCCCGCAATTCATGGATCGTCTCCGTACGGGACTTCCTGCGAGGAGGCTCGGGGGTGCCGGGAGGCTCCAGAAATGATTGCAGCGTTACCACATCTCCCGCAGCGTAGGCCTGATTGATTTTGGTCATCACTGTGGCACGGCGATTCTTTTCATAGACTTCGGTCACCAAATCCGGGTGGTACAGTTTGGCCAGCTTCCGGAATAGGGCTTTCAGCTCTTCCTTGGTAACTTCATTCGGTTCTTCTTCTGGAGGAGGGGGCGGTGGAGGTGCATCGTGTTGAGTCCATGTACGTTTGAATTGCTCCATCACGTCCGGGATTTCATCGGTATCCGAGTCTTCTCCCCACTGCGCCTGACGCGAAAGCCGTTGACGTGCATCCTGCAATTGATCTTCCGTATCATTCAAACGTCTTTGCAGATGACCAACACGCGTTTCGTAGTCGATCTCGAAACGAGCCAATTCGTTGCGTGTGTCCGAGAGTTCCAATTCAAGCTCTGCAATTGTGTCTTTACGATCTGCGATCTCGATTCTTAAAGCCTGAATTTCAGGGTCTTGTGCCCGATCGACAGCACGTTTTAATGAACCTCGGCGCTTTCTATCGAACATCATATCTTCCTTGCAAAAAACCTGCGCTATGAAATTGCCACACGCAGGTCATTGCCCCCACGAAACGCTGTTTATTCAAATATACACATACAGCAAAATCTTACAATGGTACTGCAAGGTCCTTGTTGCCGCATTTCAACAAAGTCACAGCATGACTGATCTCAATCATCCTGAAAAACAGACGCTTGATCGTTTAGAATTCCCGGCACGATCAACATCAACATTTGTCGACATTTAAAAACCCTAAAATCCCAATATCGATGTGGATATCTCTCGCCAATAGTTATTTGCCAGGTACCCAAACTACCCAATTGTTCCAGGGCACACCTGGGCGCGAAATCGCCATTTCGTCCCAACCTGGATTCCTGCGTACCCCCATTAAATGTCAATCGAATCAAACCAGGCATCTTCCCATTGTCGGAAAATTTGCAGGGACCTTTAAACTGAGTCTCCAGATTTCCTGAGCAGATCAGATCAGCTGCGATGAGCTGACCGTTCGAAAAAAGGAAGAGTGCTTGAGGTTCAACGTGGTTCTCGTGCATATTCCACCCCCCGTGCACGTTTCATCTCGACCACCCGGACGAGAACTTACTTTGGAATCGGTGACATTCTACACGGTTACGTCTTCCTTGTCAATGTCGCCAGTCGGTCGAACGATGACATCCTGCTCACCCCCACCCAGATAAAAATCCTTCTGCTCTGCAACCATCGTCAGATGCTTCGATCGGGATCGGGTTGGTGCATAGGCCGAATTCTCCCATTCACTTACTGTCTGCTGACGTACACCGAGTATCTCAGCCATCTCCTGTTGATTTACACCCAGGTACGCACGCAGTGCGCGGATCATATCCGCATCCCAACGCACATCAGCTCCCTCCCGGCGTACGGTGTATCGCACAAACGGTCGTTGAAAGACAACATATCCATGTACCAAATCGATATCTACAACCCGATAATTCGCTTCCAACCAAGCGGCTGCCTGAATCCCGCCACGAACCCGATTGCTCCAATAGGAGCGGCTGCTGTACGCCGAATCAGGCAAATCCGTATCTAAAATTCGCTCAATTTCTTTGAACGAAATCTTGGTACGCTCATCTGGTAGACACTTCAAGTGTTGATGCAACGGAAAGTATTTTGATCCCGCCTTGACCGCCATCATGCCTCACCCAATATACGTTTGAACCAATGCTATTGTATCGAGTTCTCCACTTGAATCCAATTCTACTTGTGGAGAATATATTCATTTTCCCGATAAAGTTCAGTGACTCTCGTTTAAATCTGAAAAGCGAGGCGGCGGCAGGTTGCCTCGCTTTTCATTGGTCACTCTTTCGAGCAACCTTGGAGGGGTTAACGTTCCCGGTAAGCCGCCTCCTGCACTACGAGAATCCCAGATCAGTTTTGGACCTCGTCAGCGGGTCATCTAACCCCGCATGTGCTCTGCTCCCATTATAGGGAAAATATCAAGAATAATGGGTTGATTGTAAGGAGGCTGTAAGCGGATTTTTCACAGGCAAGAAACGTTGCTCCCCCGAGGAGCCCCATCTCGTGGAGCAACGAGTTCTCCAGAATGAGATGCAGCCCGGATTTCGAGCGGACATTATAATTCGATCCGGACAAGTAAGTATTATTCGACGGGCATTTTTCAGCCCACCGCTCAAGATTATATGGGTTATTTTTTTAGCGTAGAGAACGAGGCGTACCGCGACGCATTCGTGCCGCGTAATATCCCAGGCCGCCTCCGGCTATGAGCAAGAGAACCCCCAAAAAACCAAGCACCGTAGAACGGCCTCCACCGCCGTCGCCAAGTAAATCCTGGAAAGCGGAACTGGGTTGTGCACCAAACTGAACATACTTAATCTCACCCGGATTCAAGCGAACGGGCAGGCTCATAACCGTTGTTGGATTGTGATCCGGCGGGACCGCAGCGCTTACGTTGTAATCCCCGTTGTCAAGTTTGGTGAAACAATAACCGTCTTCATCCTCCGGATTGAGATCCGTTGTATACTCGCCTGCCACGACACCATTTACATCGGCAACACTTACTCGGCCGCCTTCCAGCATCCCTTCAAGCTCGTCGCGGCTCCCATCCCCATTCTCATCGAGGAACATGGCCACACAAATTTCCCCCGAGCCAATGATAGGTGTTGCTGTGGCAATTTCTTCTGTCGGCGGCACATCGCTGAACGGCTCGCTGGTGGATACCACAGGCCCAGCCAAACCCAATTCCAATTCCATTCCCTCCGTGATGTAATCGTCCGGCTGGATTCCATTGCGGGTCATGAGTTCTTCAACCGTGATTCCAGCAACAGCTGCGATGCGCCACAGCGTGTCGTCTTTCTGTACGATATAGATGATCTTTCCATCTCCCCTTGGCGTGGGAGTCAGGAATGGCGTTGGCTGGAGCAATCCCTGTTCGCCGTATCCTACATTCATGGGAAGTACGAGAAGCACAAAGAAACTCGCAGCCAGCGATACGATAACGATTGGCATCGAACGATTCAAACGGATTGACATCATCATTCCCCGACAGTTGGATTATAGCCCCTCTGCGCCCAATGGTGTAGGGGGCAATTATCAACCTTGAACGTACCGCACACGCCACGTCGTTTACTGTTCAAGACTGGAATGATATCGATTGTTCCCTCCCATCTCCACAATCATCGTGCTATACTCCCGCAGGAGGTGATGTATGCCGCTTGATGTAATCCTGGGAACGCAGTGGGGCGATGAGGGCAAAGGCCGTATTACCGATTTGCTTGCCGCCAAAGCGGATATCGTCGCTCGCTTTAGTGGCGGTGATAACGCCGGCCACAGCGTAACCGTCGGGGATCAACTATATAAACTTCATCTCGTGCCTTCCGGTATCGTTCACAGTCACACAACCTGCATGCTCGGATCCGGCATGGTAGTGAATCCGGTTCACTTGCTCGGGGAAATGGACTATCTGGAATCACAGGGTGTCGTTGTATCGCCCACACGGTTGAAAATTTCGAGCGCCGCACACATCATCACACCCTCGCATATTGCCCTCGATAAGGCCAGAGAAGCCCAGCGAGGGAAAGCCGGCATCGGTACTACCATGCGAGGCATCGGCCCAGCCTACACCGATAAAGCAACCCGCAGCGGTATCCGCGCGGGCAGCATGAAGAATCCCGAAGAATTTGCCGATCTGGTCGAAAAGCACACACAAGATGCTGCCAACATTTTGGAGAATGTGTTTCAACATCAGGCGCCTAATCCTGCTGAAGTCGCGCGGGCATACTTCGACATCGCCAAGCGCCTGCAACCGTATTTGGCGGATATCGGCGCCTTGATTGCGGATGCCCTCGATCAAGGGGAAACCGTACTTGCCGAAGGCGCACAAGGCACACTCCTGGACCTCGATCACGGCACGTATCCCTTTGTCACCAGTTCATATCCCACGACAGCAGGCGCGCTCATGGGCCTTGGGATTGGCCCGAAACACTTGCGTCGCATCATCGGTGTAGCCAAAAGCTTCCAAACACGAGTAGGCAGCGGCGCATTCCCCACTGAGTGTGAGGGCGAAATTGCGCAGCATTTACGTGGCACAGGCGAACATCCCTGGGATGAATACGGCACCACAACCGGACGTCCGCGGCGCTGCGGATGGCTTGACGGTGTCCTGCTTCGTTATGCTGTTCGAGTCAACAGCATCACGGAATTGGCCCTCACGAAGCTTGATATCCTCTCGGGCCTCGATCCGATCCAGATTTGTACGACATACCGATTTGAGGGCACAAGCTACCCCGACTTGCCAGCCGATCCCACCAATCTGGCCGAATTCTCACCTGAATACGAAGCCATGTCCGGTTGGGATTTCGATATCACCAACACCCAAAAGTGGGACGACCTGCCTGTCGAGGCACGAGCGTACGTCCAGCGAGTACAGCAGCTGGCGAATACACCAACTCGCTTGATCTCGATCGGCCCCGAACGCGACCAGGTGATCGACAACACAAATCAAGACTGAGCCGATTCAGGTATAATCCCGACATGCTGCGAAATCGACGCACGACGTTGGTTGTCGTCCTACTCACGATACTCTCCTGCGTGATACTCGGGGCGGGGATCTACAAGCTTCCTTTCGTAGAGGAACGCATCGGCTGGCGTATTTCCGAATTGCGCGCAAAGATCAAATACGCACTCTCACCTCCCGAGGAGGCAATTTTTACACCCAATCCCACCGTCGTAGCAATGGTACAAGCCACGCTCGCTGCCTACACACCTACAACATCGCCAAGTACGCCCTCAGCAACGATCGAAAATCCGGCAACAGCTACGATCACGCCAACCGCCACAGCGTCTCCCACACCGATCCCCGAAAGCGTGCAGTTGGACGGAATCACCCATGAATACCAAAAATGGAATAATTGTGGCCCCGCCAATCTCTCCATGGCCCTCTCCTATTGGGATTGGCCTGGCGATCAACGCGATACCGCCGCGATCTTAAAACCCAACCAACGGGATAAAAACGTGATGCCCAGCGAGATGGGCGCCTTTGTAAACGACCATACGGATCTAAATGCCATCGTCCGTGTTGGCGGAAATCTCGAGCTGCTCAAGCGATTTATCGCCGCCGGTTTTCCCGTCATCATTGAAAAAGGGTTCGAAGGTTCTGGCTTCTCGGGATGGATGGGACACTATGAGGTCCTTAGCGGTTATGACGACTCCCGCGAGCGTTTTACCGTGCAGGATTCCTACATCATGGCCGACCTGCCGGTTCTCTATGATGCCATGGAAGAATACTGGAAGCACTTTAATTACACCTACATCGTGATTTATCCTCCATCGGTTGAAGATACAGTAATGAACATCCTCGGCCCGGACGCAGATGAAACCTACAACATCCAACACGCAGCCCAAATCGCTGCCGATGAAATCTATGCAGATACCAAGCGCGATCAGTTCTTTGCCTGGTTCAACCGGGGTGCGAACCTGGTCCATCTTCAAGATTATGCTGGTGCAGCTGCCGCATACGACTCTGCTTTTCAAATCTACACCGAAATCGATCCCGAGGAAACGAATATCCCCTGGCGCGCCATGTGGTACTCAACCGGAGCCTACTGGGCCTATTACTACACGGGCCGCTATTACGATGTACTCAACCTGGCCGATGTAACCTTGAACGCGATGTCCGAGCAGGTTCTGGAGGAAAGCTTCTACTGGCGCGCCCTTGCCAAGGATGCGCTTGGAGACACTGCAGGAGCCATCGCCGACCTGCAGACAGCGCTCTCAGCACATCCGGATTGGGAGCCGGCGCTCTACCAACTCGACCGTCTGGGCGCTCTGCCGTAGCCCTTTCAAAGGTACATCTTGATGACACAAGAAGGATCAAAATCCTCGAAATCTTCCACTTCACGCGGCAGCATCGTCCACTCGACCTTGATCGTCATGGGGGGGCTGACAGCTTCGATCGTTATTGGCTTAATCCGCCAACGAATTATTGCAGCAACGTTCGGAACGAGCGCAGCTTTGGACGCCTATACGGCAGCCAACAAGCTGCCGGAATTACTTTTCACCTTGCTGTCAGGAGGCGCGCTGGCATTTGCCTACATCCCCGTCTATCGCCAGATACTCAATCGAGATGACCCGTCCAAGGGCAATGCGCTCTTCAGTCAAGTGGTAAACAACATCCTTCTGCTGACCGCCTGTTTTGCGATTTTGATCGTTCTCTTTGCAAACACACTCGTGACCGAATCGTGGGGAATCGCACCACACTTTCCACCCGAAGTGCAATCGACGACAATCGATTTAATACGCATCCTGCTCTTTTCCACCGTGATTTTCGCCGTCAGCAGCATTCTCACCGGTACGCTGCACGCGCATCAACACTTCCTCCTGCCGGCAATCGCACCATCGATGTACAGCGGCGGTATTATCTTCGGCGCCCTGGCGCTGGCACCATCATTCGGTATTTTTGGCCTGGCCTGGGGCGCTGTGCTTGGCGCCTTTTTACACCTCCTCATCCAACTTCCTGCCCTCTTTAAAAACAACGTACGCTGGCGCCTGGCATTTGGCTGGAAAAATCCAGACCTACACCGCGTCGCCGTACTCATGGCACCGCGCGTCATCGATCTCTTCATGGCGAGAGCGAGCATCGATTGGATCAACGCCAACCTGGGATCCGGTCTGGGCGAAGGTCGCGTCTCTGCTTTGCAGTATGCATTTCAGCTTATGAATACACCCTGGACATTGATCGGTACGGCAATCGGGATCGCCGTATTCCCCACGATGGCTGCCCTTGCCGCCGAGAAAGATATCAACGCGCAGCGACGAGCGTTAAGTGGCGCCCTGCGTGCGATTCTCACACTCGCACTCCCGGCTGCCGTCACCCTCATCGCACTTGGAAAGCCGGTCATTGGAGTCCTCTTTGAGAGTGGTGAGTTTACCCCCCAAAGCACGGAATTGGTTTACTACGCTTTACAATTCTATGCATTTACGCTGATCAGCCAGTCGATTCTCGAAGTCGTCGTGCGCGCATTCGCCGCCCAGCAAGATACACTCACGCCTTTATTGGTTTCCTTTTTCACCACAGCGATCAACCTTGCCCTGGCCCTCTGGCTGGCACGCCCTCGCATCGAAGGCGGCCTGGAACACGGAGGGCTCGCATTGGCCAACGGTATCGCTGTGGGAATCGAATCCCTGATCGGATTGACGATCCTGCATATTCGCTGGCGAGGCGTCGATGCTCGCCGCATCCTTCTGCACACCGCCAAAGCCGCGCTGGCATCCATCGCCATGGGAGGTTCGATCCTGTTATTCAAGCAGTTGCTCGAACCAGGACGATTGATGCTGCTACTCGGCGGAACGGTGGTTGGCGGCCTGGTGTATATTGGCGTGGCGTTATTATTTGGAATTGAAGAAATTCGATCCATCCCGGCCAGGATCATCCATCGCGCGTAAAGGTCGGAAGAGACCACTGCTGGTGGACAGCCTCCAACCAGCAGCATTTCGCCTGACGATATTGGAACTGTAAAAAGGCTAAAACGAACAAGCTTATTGATCAATCACATCAATACCACAGCTAAATCTTCTTCTGCCTTACGATGGACTATATTACATCAACCGATAAACCTGCGCATCTATAAATTGAAGCGATCTGCAATTAATCGGGTTAAAAAAGAAAAAAAGCCACGCCTGGACACTTACTCCAAACGTGGCCTTATTAATAATAGGGAAGGCTCAGTCCATGACCCAGACACCGAGATTTTCCATCTTGCAGCGTGTTCCAAAGCCCGCATTCGTTCCTGAAACCAAAGTTAAAGCCAAAGCGCCTTCTGGGATGACATTATCTGGTTGCGTTCTCACTCTTTCATCGTTTACAAAGAAGGTAAAGGTATTGTCCTCAACCACCAACATGAGATTCGCTTCGCCTTCCGGAATGCCAACCGGGCCATATATTGAATACCCAAGATTGGCCCATTCATCTCTGTATTTTCTTGCGAAGTAAACCGTTCCATCCAATCCCAGATAGACGAGGTAATAGTTATCTTGATCCGCTCTGTGGAAGATAAAACCACATCCGGAATTAAACCAATTAGCGTTGTCGCTGGCAGAATCCCAACTTGCATCCGCACGGATAACGAAATTTTTGGGTGATAAACCCGTGGGAAAAGGTCTGATGTAATTGATCATGGCCATGGACTCATTAAAATCATCGAGCTCATAATATTTGCCATTAACATCGTTGATATAGCCATAGGTATTCAACTCAACGATCTTATCGTACATCGTTGAAGCAGCTTGTGTCTGAGCGATTATTTCAGCCTCCTCCGTCGCTGCTCTCCTGGTTCCCGCCAGTTCGATATTGTGTGTCTTCGTTGCGCCTTGATTGAATTCGGCGGTCGTCGTCTTTTCTGCCGCATCTTCCATGGCTTGAATGCTCTGCTGCGTACCGGCAATATCTGTGGCCAGTACGTCAATCGCGGCCTGGGTTTCCGCCTCGCTGGTCGCAATCTCCGACTTTGATGGTCCACAGCCGAAAAGTCCAATTCCAATTAATACGAACAAGATAATCCACCTGGTAGTTTTCATTTGTCCTTCTCCTCCCTTCTCATTTTTGATATATTATTGAAAATACGGCGATTGACTGTCTCCACCGGATTGGTTAATATCCGTCCCTTTAATAAAGAATCAAGTCAAAAAAATAATAATCATCAACCAGTGCAGTATTCACTTACGGACAATAACAGACGTTGATACCCTCATCACTGTTGTATCCACAATATCCATTGCAAAACGAACAATCTTGATAAAGTACTTTTCCGTTCTCACACCAAATAACCATGCCTGAAAAGCAAACGCCTTTTTTGGTTAGGTCTCTACAATCATTGTTGTAAAAATATCCTACCCTGGGTTGCGGTCTCGGAGGGGAGTCCGCACTGAAGCTGATTACCAGCTTTACCTGCATTTCCTCAAGATCCAACAACGCGCCCGCGCGAGGTGATTGATCGATGACCTCCCATGTGGGAGTGTCTTTTTTAACCACTGCAACGTAGTACCAGGGCAAGCCCAATTCCGTTAAGAGTGCCGTTGCTTCTTGGTATGTCATTCCAACCAAATCCGGGACATACGCATTACCTTCCGGCGGCGTCGGTGTCGTGGAAGGCAACGGAGTGTCGGATGGTAAGGGAGTGTGTGTCGAGGTCGGTGTAATTGTGGGTGTAAATGTTTTCGTGGGTGTATCCGATGGACCGGCAAGTTTTGTAGCCGTCAACGAAAGCGCATAAAACGGATCGGCCTGTTGCGTTTCCGCTATGGATGTTGTTTTTGCCTCTTCGGATTTGCCGCATGCACTCAAGCAACACAGTATCAATCCCACCAAGATCATTTTTTTTTGCATTGCAATATTCTCCTCCCCAGACACCACAGGGATAATATTACATAATAACGAACACCTTCCCGAAGTGTATCTCTCAAGTCTAGAATGCTTCAACCTGAATGCAGCGGAGGTTTTGTTAATTTTTTCCCGAGTTGCTTATAAAAATAGTACACCACAAAAAATTCTTATGCAAGAAAACATCGTCAGTAGACTGAAAATCTCTACTGACGATGTTTTGGAGCCACATGAAAATCAAATGCCGTGATTACTCTGATTTCTTCTCCTCTGCATTGGTCACTCCACCATAATCCAGAACCTCTCGCGCCTTGGAACCCCCTTTTGCCGGTCCAACTATGCCGCACTCCTCGAGTTGATCCACCAAGCGCGCCGAGCGAGTATAACCAATTCGCAGCCTTCTCTGTAATAAGGATATCGATGCACGGCGCATCTCGCGCACGATAGCGACAGCTTCATCATATAAAGGATCGATGTTGTCCTCATCCCCCGCATCTTCCGCATCCCACATGGGTACTTGTTTGAGTGGAACGCCTGAAGGAATGGTATCGGCTGGTCCGACTGATGAAGGTTGTGTCACATCCCCACCCAGAGCAATATTCTTCCAGTAACGGATAAGCCGCGACAATTCAACCTCCGAGACAAACG